>NZ_JAUYNP010000285.1 GCF_030696055.1 Pseudomonas sp.
GTTGGGAGTGGAGGCGAGGTTGTGGGTGAGTTCCAGTGCCCGAGCGAGACGCATAAAAAATCCGATGCCAATACTGGCATCGGATTTTGATTTCTTGCGGCCAAAGGTCAAGTAAGAGGGCTTAACTGATCGGCATTAGCCACGCGGGTGCCTTTTGTATGCAAAACATCTGAACCTGCTCAAAGTCTCGCGAGCTAGAGCCATGCAAGGCGCTACGTTAGTAACAGCCTCCGGCTGGTCAAAACGGCGAGGAAGCGGAGTTTACGAGCTGTAAATGAGCATAACTCGCTGTACTCGCCCTTCGGGCCGCACTGAAGTGCGTTAGCCGCAAGCGGCTGCCGAGTCTGTTTTTAACGCAGCAGGGCCGACGCGCAGCAGACTTTGGCAGGTTCTCAGAATTGAATATCTGACAGACGCCACACCTGAAAGGCCGGCGTTTCGTAAGGATGGTTTTTCTTCAGCGCCTTGACCGCATCGTGGATCAGCTCGTCGGCCACCACCAACTCGACCTTCCACTCGGCCACCTGCTTGGTCAACCCAACCTGGCCGACAAACGGCTGACTACCCGGCAACGGACGGAACTGCCCCTGCCCCAAGGTTTGCCAGCAGCAACTGTCATAAGCCCCCACACGCCCACCACCCGCTGCAAACACAGCACTTTTAACCTCTTCCAGATGAGTTTCCGGGACATAAAAACACAGCTTGTACATCGAGGTCTCCACAGGCACGGCGGAATAGAAATAGCCCAATAATGATGCCACAGAATAATGGCACTTTGCCCCTGACGCGGTTCGAGGCACTCATCACAGTTGCCAATTATGACTGGCTAATTTCAGCTGCGTTCAGTGCGCCCAGTCACCTAGAGCTTAGCTTGCCGACAGGCGCCAACCCTATGCCGCTTATCACTTCGCCGCCGCGCGCCCACACCAGTCACAGGCCTAGAGCCCACGCCAGAAACGTCGCCAGCGCGCCTTAAAACCAGGCGCAGGCGGGCTATGGCTGCCATCGCAATAGGGCAAATGCCGCGAATGGCCGCAACGGCACAGCAGCAGAAGCTTCTCTTGGACAGGATCGAGGCGCAGCCCATGGCTGCAGCTGGAGGGGCAATCGGGAAGCTGGGGCGAGCGCCCGCAGCGGCACAGCAACGAGGTAGCGCCAGGTTTGACCTGGCGTACCTCGGGCAGGACAGGCGCAGACTTATTCAGCATAAGCCCGCGCCACCCCGATCAATCCACCCAGACCCGGGCGTTGCGGAACATGCGCAGCCAGCCGGCATCTTCCTGCCAGTCGTCCGGCTTCCAGGAGTTCTGCACGGCGCGGAACACCCGCTCCGGGTGCGGCATCATGATGGTCACGCGGCCGTCACGGCTGGTCAGGCCGGTAATCCCGCGCGGCGAGCCGTTGGGGTTGGCCGGGTAGGCTTCGGTGACCTTGCCGTGGTTGTCGATAAAGCGCATGGCCACGCAACCGGACAGGTCGGCTTCGAGCAGGGACTCTTCGTTCTCGAACTCGGCATGGCCTTCGCCGTGGGCGATGGCGATCGGCATGCGCGAACCGGCCATGCCCTGCAGGAAGATCGACGCCGACTCCTGCACCTGGACCATGGCCACCCGCGCCTCGAACTGCTCGGAGCGGTTGCGCACGAAGTGCGGCCAGAACTCGCTGCCGGGGATCAGCTCGTGCAGGTTGCTCATCATCTGGCAACCGTTGCACACGCCGAGGGCGAAGCTGTCCTTGCGCTCGAAGAAGGCCTGGAAGCCATCGCGAGCCCGGGCGTTGAACAGAATCGACTTGGCCCAGCCTTCGCCGGCGCCCAGCACGTCGCCATAGGAGAAGCCGCCGCAGGCCACCAGGCCCTTGAACTCGTCCAGGCTGACGCGACCGCTGAGGATGTCGCTCATATGCACGTCGATGGCGTTGAAACCGGCGCGATCGAAGGCTGCGGCCATTTCCACCTGACCGTTGACGCCCTGCTCGCGCAGCACGGCGATCTGCGGACGCACGCCCTTGCGGATGTAAGGTGCGCTGATGTCCTGGTTGACGTCGAAACCGAGCTTGACCGAGAGACCCGGGTTGTCTTCTTCCAGCAGCGCGGCGAACTCCTGATCGGCGCACTGGGCGTTATCGCGCAGACGCTGGATGCGGTAGCTGGTTTCCGCCCACTGACGCTGCAGCTGACTGCGCTGGCCACCGAACACCGGCTGGCCATTGAAGCTGATCGCCACCTCGTCGCTGTTGACCGGCCGACCGATCACCGCCACGCAATCGCCCAGACCGGCGGCGCTGAACTGCGCCAGGACTTCAGGAGTCGCGTCCTGATGCACCTGGATCACCGCGCCCAACTCTTCGTTGAACAGCACCGCGGCCAGGTCCTCGCGGCCATCGGCCAGCGCATCGAGGAACAGATTGAGGCCGCAATGGCCGGCGAAGGCCATTTCCAGCGCGCTGACCAACAGGCCGCCGTCGGAGCGATCGTGGTAGGCCAACAGGCTGCCGTCGGCGTTCAGGCCCTGGATCACGGCGAAGAAGGCCTTGAGGTCTTCGGCATCGTCGACGTCCGGCGCCTGGCTGCCGAGCTTGCCGTAGACCTGGGTAAGGATCGAGGCGCCCAGACGGTTCTGCCCACGGCCCAGGTCGATCAGAATCAGGTCGGTTTCGCCCTTGTCCATACGCAGTTGCGGGGTCAGGGTCTTGCGAATATCGCTGACCGGGGCGAAGCCGGTGACGATCAAGGACAGCGGCGAGGTAACGCTCTTCTCCGCGCCTGCATCCGTCCAGCGGGTCTGCATCGACATCGAGTCCTTGCCCACCGGAATGCAGATGCCCAACTCCGGGCACAGCTGCATGCCGACGGCCTTGACCGTGTCGTACAGGCGCGCGTCCTCGCCCGGGTGGCCGGCGGCGGCCATCCAGTTGGCGGACAGTTTGATGTCGCCGATCGCCTCGATGCGCGAGGCGGCCAGGTTGGTCAGGGTCTCGCCGATCGCCATGCGCCCGGATGCCGCGGCATCCAGCAGCGCCAGCGGCGTGCGCTCGCCCATGGCCATGGCTTCGCCGGTGTAGACATCGAAACTGGTGGCGGTCCCGGCGCAATCGGCCACCGGCACCTGCCAGGGACCGACCATCTGGTCGCGCGCCACCAGACCGGTGATGCTGCGGTCGCCGATGGTGATCAGGAAGCTCTTGCTGGCCACGGCCGGGTGATGCAGCACGCGGGTGACTGTCTCGTCTATGGCCAGGCTGCCGGCATCGAAGTCATCGCCCAGCTCGCTTTCGCGGCTGGCCGAACGGTGCATGCGTGGCGCCTTGCCGAGCAGCACGTTGAGCGGCATGTCCACGGCGTTGTTGCCGAAATGGCTGTCGGTGACGGTCAGGTGGGCTGCTTCGGTGGCCTCGCCGACTACCGCGAAGGGGCAGCGCTCGCGCTCGCAAATCGCCTGGAAACGCTCGAAGTCGGCGGCATCCACCGCCAGCACGTAACGTTCCTGGGATTCGTTGCTCCAGATTTCATGGGGCGCCATGCCCGGCTCGTCGTTCGGCACGTTGCGCAGCTCGAAACGTCCGCCGCGACCGCCGTCGTTGACCAGCTCCGGGAAGGCGTTGGACAAACCGCCGGCGCCGACGTCGTGGATAAAGCTGATCGGGTTGTTGTCGCCCAGCTGCCAGCAACGGTCGATGACCTCCTGGCAGCGGCGTTCCATTTCCGGGTTCTCGCGCTGCACCGAGGCGAAATCCAGATCGGCCGAGCTGGTGCCGGTGGCCATCGAGGAAGCGGCGCCGCCACCCAGGCCGATCAACATGGCCGGGCCGCCGAGCACTATCAGCTTGGAGCCGATGGTGATCTCGCCCTTCTGCACATGTTCGGCGCGGATATTACCCATGCCGCCGGCGAGCATGATCGGTTTGTGATAACCCCGTACTTCTTCGCCACGCGGGGTCTGGATCGCCTGCTCGAAGGTGCGGAAATAACCGGTCAGGGCCGGACGGCCGAATTCGTTGTTGAACGCCGCGCCGCCCAGCGGGCCTTCGATCATGATGTCCAGCGCGGTGACGATGCGCTCGGGCTTGCCGTACGGCACTTCCCAGGGCTGCTCGAAACCGGGGATCTGCAGGTTGGACACGGTGAAACCGGTCAGGCCGGCCTTGGGCTTGGCCCCACGACCGGTGGCGCCTTCGTCGCGGATCTCGCCGCCGGAACCGGTAGAGGCACCGGGGAACGGCGCGATGGCGGTCGGGTGGTTGTGGGTCTCCACCTTCATCAGGATATGCACCGGCTCCTGGGTCGCACCGTACTGGCGGGTTTGCGCGTTCGGGTAGAAGCGCCCGGCGCTGTGGCCGACTATTACCGCGGCGTTGTCCTTATAAGCGGACAACACGCCTTCGCCGTGCAGCTGATGGGTGTTTTTGATCATGCCGAACAGGGATTTTTCTTGGGCTTGGCCGTCGATATCCCAGCTGGCGTTGAAGATCTTGTGCCGGCAGTGCTCGGAGTTGGCCTGGGCGAACATCATCAGTTCGATGTCATGGGGGTT
>NZ_JAUYNP010000300.1 GCF_030696055.1 Pseudomonas sp.
TATGTCTGGAGCCAGGACCACAAGGTGATTGCCATCCAATACGCCTTGACCGCCATCTTCGTCGGCCTTATCGCCCTGGTCTTGTCCGGCCTGATGCGTCTGCAGCTAGGCTTCCCCGGCAGCATCGGCTTTATGGACGCCAGCGCCTATTACCAGGCCATGACCATGCACGGCATGATCATGGTCATTTACCTGCTGACCGCCCTGTTCCTGGGCGGCTTCGGCAACTACCTGATCCCGCTGATGCTGGGCTCCCGCGACATGGTCTTCCCCTATGTCAACATGCTCAGCTACTGGTTCTACCTGCTCTCGGTGCTGGTCCTGCTCGCCAGTTTCTTCGTCACCGGCGGCCCCACAGGTGCGGGCTGGACGCTCTATCCGCCGCAGTCGATCACCCGGGGTTCACCGGGTGCCGAATGGGGCATAGTGCTGATGCTGGTCTCGCTGGCGATTTTCATAGTCGCCGCCACCATGGGCGGTTTGAACTACGTGACCACAGTGCTGCAGGCACGCACCTATGGCATGACCCTGTTTCGTATGCCGCTGTCGGTGTGGGGCATCTTTATGGCCTCGATTCTGGCCCTGCTGGCCTTCCCCGCCTTGTTCGTCAGCGCGGTGATGATGCTGTTCGACACATTGCTGGGTACCAGCTTCTTTATGCCGGCGATCATCTCCATGGGCCAGCAGCTCGATCACAAGGGCGGCAGCCCGATATTGTTCCAGCATCTGTTCTGGTTCTTCGGCCACCCGGAGGTCTACATAGTCGCGCTGCCGGCGTTTGGCCTGGTTTCCGACCTGATCAGCGTCCACGCACGCAAGAATATCTTCGGCTACCGCATGATGGTCTGGGCCATTATTGCGATTGGGGTGCTGAGCTTTGTGGTCTGGGCGCACCACATGTATGTCAGCGGCATGAACCCCTACTTCGGCTTTTTCTTCGCCACCACCACCCTGGTCATCGCGGTGCCGACCGCGCTGAAAGTCTACAACTGGGTGCTGACCCTGTGGCAGGGCGACATCCACCTGACCGTGCCCATGCTGTTTGCCCTGGCCTTTATCGTCACCTTCCTGGTCGGTGGCCTGACCGGCTTGTTTCTCGGCAATGTGATAGTGGATATCCCGCTGTCGGACACCTACTTCGTCGTGGCCCACTTCCATATGGTCATGGGGGTCGCCCCGGTGCTGGTGGTGTTCGGCGCCATTTATCAATGGTTCCCGAAAATAACCGGGCGGATGATGAACGACCGCCTCGGCAAGCTGCATTTCTGGATCACCTTTCTCGGCACTTACGCCATCTTCTTCCCCATGCATTACCTGGGTTTCCTGGGCATGCCGCGGCGCTACTACGCCTATGAAAACTACGCCTTTATCCCGCAATCGGCGCAAGAGCTGAACGCCTTTATCAGCGTGGTGGCCTTGACCGTCGGCGTGTCCCAGCTGTTGTTCCTCTTCAATCTGTTCTGGAGCACCTTTAACGGTCGGCCCGCAGGCGGCAACCCCTGGGGCGCGGCCAGCCTGGAATGGCAAACGCCGGACACCCCGCCGGTACACGGCAACTGGGGCGCGAAGTTGCCGGTGGTGCATCGCTGGGCCTACGACTACAGCGTGCCGGGAATTGCCCAGGACTTCGTCCCGCAGACGGTGTCCGATGAAGAACTGGAGCAGATGAGACAGGGCCACGCGGCCAGCAAACCAGGGAGCCAAACTGATGAATAGACTGCTCGCGAGCAACAGCGACAACCTCGGCCCGGCTGGTGGTTGGCAGGACGACCCTGCTGGCATAGACGAAGCGCGGACGGCCAGGGTCGGCCTGCGCGTGCTGCTCGCGGTGATCAGCTCGCTGTTTATGCTGTTTCTGATCGCCTTTATCCTGCGCTCCCAGGTGCCCGACTGGCAGCCGCTGACCGAGCCCATGGCGCCTCTGGCCCAACCCTGGGCGCTATGGCTGAATACGGCGTTCCTAATCTGCGCCAGTATCGCTCTGCAGTGGGCACGAGTGTCCGCCCGCAGGGGTCAGGCCAAGGCGACCGTCACGGCTTTTAGCCTGGGCGGCGGTTTGGCCATCGCCTTTCTCGCCGGGCAACTCTGGGTCTGGCAGCAGTTCGTGGCCTGGGGCTATTTTGTCGCCAGTAACCCGGCCAACAGTTTCTTCTACCTGCTGACGGGCCTGCATGGCCTGCACCTGCTCGGCGGGCTGCTCGCCTGGGCCATCATCCTCAGCAAACTGCTGCTGGGCGTGCCCTTGGCGCAGCTCAGCAACAAGGTGGAACTCTGCGCCATCTACTGGCATTACCTGCTGGGGCTGTGGCTCCTGCTGTTCGCCCTACTGACCAGCACACCGCAAACCTATGAGGCCATCGCCGCCTTCTGCGGCCTGAGGTGAAGCCATGGCAGCGCTCTCAGATAAATCCGAAGACTCCCTCGCGCCTGTAACCGAGGGGCCTGCAGCTGGCTGGCAAGGTATAGCCCACGACTGGTCGTCGGATAAGGACGCGTTCAAGCAAGTGCCCTGGGGCAAGGCGATGATGTGGATCTTCCTGCTCAGCGACACCTTTATCTTCAGCTGCTTTCTGACCGGCTATATGTCGGTGCGCATGACCACCACCGAGCCTTGGCCGAACCCCAGCGAAGTGTTCGCCCTGACCATCGCCGGTCAGCATATCCCGCTGATTCTGATCGCCATCATGACCTTTGTGCTGATCAGCAGCAGCGGCACCATGGCCATGGCCGTCAACTATGCCTACCGCCGCGAGCGCGGCAAAACCACGGCGCTGATGCTGGCGACGGCGCTCTGTGGCGCCGCCTTCGTCAGCATGCAGGCCTTTGAATGGAGCAAGCTGATTGCCGAGGGCGTGCGCCCCTGGGGCAACCCCATGGGCGCGGCGCAATTTGGCGCCACCTTCTTCATGATCACCGGTTTCCACGGTTTGCACGTGTCGGTCGGGGTCATCTACCTCAGCATTGTGGCGATGAAAGTATTACGCGGGGACTACGAGCGCTCCGGCAACTATCAGATAGTCGAGATAGCCGGGCTGTACTGGCACTTCGTGGACCTGGTGTGGGTGTTTATTTTTGCGTTCTTTTATCTGTGGTAGCACTGGCGCAGAGGAGCACTGGCGATGGTACATACACAGGGGCAACAGCATCCAATCAGCCTGTACCTGAAGATCTGGGGGCTGTTATTCGTCCTCAGCACCTTCTCTTATCTGGTCGACTACTTCCACTTTCACGGCTACTTGCGCTGGGCGCTTATCCTCACCTTTATGCTGCTGAAGGCCGGCTTGATAGTCTCCATCTTTATGCATATGGCCTGGGAACGCTTGGCGATGGTCTACGCCATCCTGGTGCCGCCCTTGTGCCTATTGGTGCTGGTGGGACTGATGGCCAGTGAGGCGGACTATATCTTTCTGAGTAGGGTGATGTTCTTCGGCCAAGCCATAGCCCCCGGTTCGCCTTAGGCGTCCGGGGGCTAACACAAGAACCGACTCCGCGGCCCGGGAACTGCTCTACAGGTTATAGAGCGCTAGATGGTGCGCTTGAACTGATGCCAGCGCTGCAGCCAGGCCACTGTCCAGTGGGGCGCTGCCGAACCGACACCGGCCAGGCTCAACATCGGATGTCCCCTGACGACCCGCTCCAGGAGTTCTTCCTGACCCGGTTCAACGTCCACGAAAAACACATGTTTGCCTTCATCTAGCTTCTGCTTGAACTGCCTGAAGTGGGTGTTCGGCACCTGGATACCGAAAAAGCCGCCTTCCCAGGTGCAAAAACCCAGTATCACTATGGAAAGGAAGACAAAGGGCACCCAACCCGCCGCGGACTCGGTCCAACCCAACAGGTAAGCGCCACCGAGAACCAACACCGCCAACACCACACCGACGGCCGCACCAATTTCGCCCGAATGGACCACATCTTGTTTCATAAACGAGGTCACATCGTGCAGGTGATGCTGTTCTACATCGGCATCCTGTTCGCTCAGCACATGGATCTGTTCGGTACTAATACCGTTGGCTTCCAACTCGTTTTCAACGGTTTCAAGATCATCAAGGTTGTCACTGATGTAATAGTGTCGGTTCACGGCACACCTCCCATCCTGCTCGGATATAGAACACCTTTAACCCGGCTTCCCGGCGCCATTGCTGGCACTTACAGTCGGTGTCCTGAATGAGTAAAGAACGCAGCCCCCTTCTTTGATCCGAAATGAGTATAGCACCGCCATTCGATACGGCTTTTGCACGCCTTGGAATGTCAAGACCTAAAACAAAAAATACTGCATCAACCTAACCCTCCTGTTCTAGCCGCCCGGCAAGAGGCTGGAATAAACAGCTGCAACCCCGACTCGCGTGACAGCTTGCCATTCCTCTGCTACGCCTTAGGCACAACAAGGCTAGAAACAGCGAGGGCATTAGCATGTCAGCTTTGCGCAGCCATACCCGGCAAGCCGGGCTGTTGAGCAACCTGCTCGCCTATGCCTTGCTCGCCCTGCCGTTACCGACCCATGCCTATCAAACGCAGACGCTGGATCGGCCTTCGATACAACGCGCGCACAACTCGAGCTGCTCGAGTTGCTCGAGTTGCTCGGCCGCAGGCCTGGGCGCCGCACCAGATGCGCGCCAAAGCCGCCCCAATTAAGCGCACGAATAAATCTGCTGCGCCTTTTTGCACCACAAGCCAAGTGATTGATGCCCCCCATGCCCTGAAAAACCAGCACATTCGAGTGTTGGCCTCGCTTTTGCAAATGCATCAGCAGAAGTAGCCAACGGTGGCCGCTCGACAAACGACAAAGACGTCGCATAGACCACGCCCCAGGGCGCTCGGTTGATGCGACGTTTTTCGTTTTACGTCCCAGTGCTTGGGGCTGGTGCTTGCTCTGCGATCCAGGGCTTGCGCTTGTAACTCTCTCAACCCAGCTGTGGCTTCGGCCCCAGGGTGCTGCACCACAAGTACGGCACCTCCCCGGTGGGTTGCGGCCGCCGTGTCCACGACCATGGCACCGCATCCCACCGGGACCCTTTTTTTGCTGATGAGGTTTTCGATGAATACAAGCTTCTGGAAATCCGGCCACGCACCGACGCTGTTCGCCGCGTTTCTCTATTTCGATCTGAGTTTTATGGTCTGGTACCTGCTCGGCCCCCTGGCCGTACAGATCGCCACCGCCCTCGAACTGACCGCTCAACAACGTGGCCTGATGGTCGCTACGCCGATTCTGGCAGGCGCCGTGCTGCGCTTGCTGATGGGTTTCCTGGCCGATCGCCTGTCGCCCAAGACCGCCGGCCTGATTGGCCAGGTGATAGTCATAGTGGCGCTGTTCTGCGCCTGGCAGATCGGCATTGGCAGCTATGAACAGGCGCTGCTGCTCGGCCTGTTCCTCGGCTTCGCCGGTGCCGCCTTTGCCGTGGCCCTGCCCCTGGCTTCACAGTGGTACCCGCCGCAGCACCAGGGCAAGGCCATGGGCATTGCCGGTGCGGGTAACTCCGGCACCGTGCTGGCGGCACTGTTCGCCCCCGGCCTGGCAGCCCTGTTCGGCTGGCAGAACGTGTTCGGCTGGGCGCTGATTCCGCTGCTGGCCACCCTGCTGATCTTCGCCTTGCTGGCCAAGAACTCGCCGGAGCGACCCAAGCCGAAAGCCCTGGCCGATTACCTGAAGGCCCTGGGCGACCGTGACAGCTGGTGGTTTATGTTTTTCTACAGCGTCACCTTCGGCGGCTTTATCGGCCTGGCCAGCGCCCTGCCCGGCTACTTCAATGACCAGTACGGCCTGAACCCGGTGACCGCCGGTTACTACACCGCCGCCTGCGTCTGCGCCGGCAGCCTGATGCGTCCACTCGGCGGCGCCCTGGCGGACCGCATCGGCGGCATACGTTCATTGCTGGTGATGTACACCCTGGCTTCGCTGAGCATTGCCGCCGTGGGCTTCAACCTGTCCAGCTCCACCGCCGCCCTGGCGCTGTTCGTCACCGCCATGCTCGGTCTGGGCGCGGGTAACGGCGCAGTGTTCCAGCTGGTGCCACAGCGTTTTCGCAAGGAAATCGGCGTGATGACCGGTTTGATCGGCATGGCTGGCGGTATCGGCGGCTTTCTCCTGGCGGCTGGCTTGGGCACCATCAAGCAGCAGACCGGCGATTACCAGATGGGCCTGTGGCTGTTTGCCAGCCTCGGCGTGCTGGCCTGGTTCGGTCTGTACGGCGTGAAGAAGCGCTGGCGCACCACCTGGGGCAGCGCCGCGGTCACCGCCGCAAGGGTGTAGCCTGGCGCTGAACCTGCGCAGCCCAATATAGGACCGGGTGAGACCCGCCAGCGATGGCGGGTTTATCCGCTCCACCCATATTAAGACGAATCACTGGAGAGTTGAGGCAAAGGCGGGGCTGACCGGCAGGGTTGCATTGCACTGGTCAGGAAAGGCGGGTGAAGTCGGTAACGGCAAACTCGTGCAACCATGCCCCGGCCTCGCCTTTGCCTCAACCCTTCCCACTCAGGATGCCCGCATGGCCCTGCAATTGACCTTCGGCGAAGCCAGCGCCATAGGCCCTAGGGCCGAGAACCAGGACGCCATTCGCGTGGTGACCCCGGCTCCGGCCCTGGCGGCGAGCAAGGGCTATCTGTTCGCCCTGGCCGATGGCGTCAGCCAATGCGCCGATGGCGGCCTGGCCGCACGCGCTACCTTGCAGGCGCTGGCCCTGGACTATTACGCCACCCCGGAAACCTGGGCGGTCACCCAGTCTCTGGACCGCCTGCTGGTGGCCCATAACCGCTGGCTGCAAGCCAACGGTGGCGGCCAACCGCTGCTCACCACCCTCAGCGCCCTGATCCTGCGCGGCCGGCGCTTTACCCTGGCGCATGTCGGCGATTGCCGCGCCTATCGCTGGCACCAGGGCCAACTCGAACGCATCAGCGAAGACCATGTCTGGGAACAGCCCGGCATGCAGCATGTGCTCAAGCGCGCCATGGGCCTGGACCAGCACCTGGTGGTGGATTACCTGGATGGCGAACTGCGCGAGGGCGAATGCTTTCTGCTGGTCAGCGACGGGGTCTGGGCGACCCTGGGCGATAACGGCATCCAACAGATACTGCGCGACGAGCAGGACCCGCAGGCGGCCAGCAGCGCCCTGGTCAGCGCCGCACACCTGGCCGGCAGCCAGGACAATGCCAGCGCCCTGCTGCTGCGGGTCGAGGCGCTGCCGCAAAGCGACCTGGCCGATACCCTGGCGCAACTGCAACACTGGCCCTTGCCGCCCAAGCTGCGCGAGGGACAAGCGTTCGAGGGCTGGCAGATCGAACGCCTGCTGGCCGAGTCGCGCCAGTCGCTGGTTTACCGGGTGCGCGACGCCCAGTCGCGGCGCTGGCTGCTGAAAACCCTGCCGGCCAGTCGCACCGATGAGCCACAGGCAGGTCCCGCGCTGTTGCTCGAAGAATGGTTTCTGCGCCGGGTGGCCGGGCGCTTCTTCGCCGAAGTCCACCCGCTGCCGCAACGCCAGCATCTGTATTACATCCAGCGCGAATACGCGGGGCAAACCCTGGCCGAGCACCAGCGCCTGAGTGGCCCGCTGGTCTTGCCGGAATGGCTGGATATCGCCCCACGCCTGATCAAGGCCCTGGGCATGCTGCACCGGCGCAATATCCTGCACCGCGATATCAAGCCGGAAAACCTGCTGTGGGGCGATGACGGCGAGCTGCGCATGCTGGACTTCGGCCTGGCCTACTGCCCGGGCTTGTCCCGCGACGAGGCCAACGAGCTGCCCGGCACCCCCAGCTATATCGCCCCCGAGGCCTTCGGCGGCGCCGCGCCCAACGCCCAGCAGGATATCTATAGCGCCGGCGTGACCCTCTACCAACTGCTGACCGGCCACTACCCCTACGGCGAGATCGAAGCCTTCCAGCACCCGCGCTTTGGCCAGCCCACCCCGGCCAGCCGTTATCGCCCGGACTTGCCGAGCTGGATCGACGACAGCCTGAGCCGCGCCCTCAACGCCGATCCCAAGCTGCGTTATGAAACCGCCGAAGAATGGCTGCTGGCACTGGAGCAAGGCGAGCGTAAAGCCTTGAGCAGCAGGCCGCGGCCGCTGCTCGAGCGCGAGCCGCTATTGGTCTGGCGCAGCGTGGCACTGATTTCCCTGCTGCTGAACCTGGCGCTGCTGCTGTGGCTGCTGCAATAAGAAGCGAAAGCGCACCAATAGGGCGCAAGCCGCCTTTAAAGAGTGCAACAAGACAGCCCGAACAACCATGCAAGTCGCTGAAAAGCCAGGAAATCCTTAAATAGCAAAGTTGGCACAGGCTCTGCATAGGCATTAGCACAATTTAATAAAGCGCAGCCTTCAACGTTGAAGGCCGCGCTTCCCGAGAGAACGGGACTTGGACAAAGGCGTCCTGCTAGGTGACTAGCGGGACGCCTTTTTTGTTTTATGGCCTGCCATCCCTGGCGGCCACCCTTCAAGCCGTCGCGGGGCGACGTTAAAAATTGCTCCCGACAATTTTTCCGTGATTTTTGATTCAGGAGATGGCCGGCATGAAAAAACTCAAGCTGGTGATGATTGGCAACGGCATGGCCGGTGTCCGCACCCTCGAAGAGCTGCTCAAGCTCGCCCCCGACCTCTACGACATTACGGTGTTCGGTGCCGAGCCGCACCCGAACTACAACCGCATCCTGCTCTCGCCAGTACTGGCCGGCGAGCAGACCTTTGAGGAAATCGTACTCAACGACCTCAACTGGTACGCCGAGAACGGCATCCAGCTGATGCTCAACCGCAAAGTGGTGGATATCAACCGCAAGAAGCGCGTGGTCATCGCCGATGACGGTAGCACCGCCGAGTATGATCGCCTGCTGGTCGCCACCGGCTCCAACCCTTTTATCCTGCCGATTCCTGGCAACAAGCTGCAGGGCGTGATCGGTTACCGCGATGTGGCCGACACCCAGACCATGATCGACACCGCCAAGACCCACAGCCACGCCGTGGTCATCGGCGGTGGCCTGCTCGGCCTGGAAGCGGCCAACGGCCTCAAGCTGCGCGGCATGGACGTGACCGTGGTGCACCTGGCCGACTGGCTGCTCGAACGGCAGCTGGACAAGACCGCCGGCAAACTGCTGCAAAGCGCCCTGGAAGACCGTGGCATCCACTTCCGCCTGAATGAGCAGACCGAAGAGCTGATGGACAACGGCGAAGGCCGGGTGTGCGCCGTGCAGTTCAAGGGTGGCGATGTGATCCCCGCCGATCTGGTGGTGATGGCCGCCGGTATCCGCCCGAACACCGAACTGGCCGAGAAAGCCGGCATTCCGTGCAACCGCGGCATCCTGGTCAACGACACCATGCAGACCTTTGATCCACGCGTCTATTCGATCGGCGAATGCGCCAACCACCGTGGCATCGCCTACGGCCTGGTGGCGCCGCTGTTCGAACAGGCCAAGGTCTGCGCCAACCACCTGGCCCAGCTCGGCTTCGCCCGCTATCAGGGCTCGGTGACCTCGACCAAGCTGAAAGTCACCGGCATCGACCTGTTCTCCGCCGGCGACTTTATGGGCAGCGACGGCACCGAGACCATCACCCTCTCCGACCCTATCGGCGGCGTGTACAAGAAACTGGTGGTGAAGGACGACGTGCTGGTCGGCGCCTGCCTGTACGGCGACACCGCCGACGGCGGCTGGTATTTCCGCCAGGTGCGCGAGCAGGCCAATATCAGCCAGATCCGCGACCATCTGATGTTCGGCGAAAACGCCCTGGGCGACGTCGGCCATCAGGGCCAGAGCAGCACCGCCAACATGCCGGACAGCATGGAAGTGTGCGGCTGCAACGGCGTGTGCAAGGGCACCATAGTCAAGGCGATCCAGGAAAACGGCCTGTTCAGCGTCGACGAGGTGAAGAAGCACACCAAGGCCGCCAGCTCCTGCGGTTCCTGCTCCGGCCTGGTCGAGCAGATCCTGATCAGCACGGTCGGCGGCGCCGCCGATGTGAAGCCGAAAAGCGAGAAGGCCATCTGCGGTTGCAGCGAGCTGAACCACGGGCAGATCCGTGCGGCGATCCGCGACCGGCACCTGATCAGCATGGTCGACACCATGGCCGCGCTGAGCTGGAGCACGCCGAACGGCTGCGCCACCTGCCGCCCGGCGCTGAACTACTACCTGATTTCCACCTGGCCCGGGGAGGCCAAGGACGACCCGCAGTCGCGCCTGATCAACGAACGCGCCCACGCCAATATCCAGAAGGACGGTACCTACTCGGTGGTGCCGCGTATGTGGGGCGGCGTGACCAACCCGTCCGAGCTACGCCGCATCGCCGACGTCGCCGACAAATACCAGGTGCCTATGGTCAAGGTCACCGGCGGTCAGCGTATCGACCTCTTGGGGATCAAGAAGGAAGACCTGCCGGCCGTGTGGAAAGACCTGGATATGCCGTCCGGCCACGCCTACGGCAAGTCCATCCGCACCGTGAAGACCTGCGTGGGTAGCGAGTTCTGCCGCTTCGGCACGCAGAACTCGACCCAACTGGGCATCGAACTGGAGCACGACCTGTTCAATATGTGGTCGCCGCACAAGGTCAAGCTGGCCGTCTCCGGCTGCCCGCGCAACTGCGCCGAGGCCGGCATCAAGGACGTCGGCATCATAGGCGTGGACTCCGGCTGGGAGATGTATATAGGCGGTAACGGCGGGATCAAGACCGAGGTGGCCGAGTTCTTCGTCAAGCTGAAAACCGCCGAGGAAGTGCGCGAATACAACGGCGCCTTCCTCCAGCTGTACCGCGAGGAAGCCTTCTACCTGGAGCGCACCGTGCACTACATGCAGCGCGTCGGCATGGAGCACATCAAGAAGGCCGTGCTGGAGAGCGAGGACAATCGCAAAGCGCTCAATGCGCGCCTGCAATTCGCCCTGTCCTTCGAGCAGGACCCCTGGAAAGAACGCATCGAACAGCCGCAACTGAAGAAAGAGTTCGACCGCATCGCCGTAGTAGCCGTTGAGGAGGCCACCGTATGAACTGGCTGGATATCTGCGCCCTGGAAGAAATCAATGTGCTCGGCTCGCGCATCATCAGCGGTCCGAAAGGCGATATCGCGATCTTCCGCACCTCCGATGACGACGTCTTCGCCCTCGACGACCGCTGCCCGCACAAGGGCGGCCCGCTGTCCCAAGGGCTGATCTTCGGCAAGCGCGTGGCCTGCCCGCTGCACAACTGGCAGATCGAACTAGCCAATGGCGAGGCCGTGGCTCCGGACGTCGGCTGCGCGCACAAGCATGAGGCCAAGGTCGAAAACGGTCGCGTGCTGCTGGCCCTGAAAGTCGCCGCCACCGAGTGCGCATAAACCTGTAGGAGCGGATCTGATCGCCAGCAGTACCCCGCGGAACTATCCGCTCCTACAAACGGAGAGACGGCCATGGCCAATCAAATCACCGCTTCCACCTGCTGCTACTGCGGTGTCGGCTGCGGCGTGCTGATCGAACACGACGGCGAGAAGATCCTTGGCGTTGCGGGCGATCCCAGCCACCCGGCCAACTTCGGCAAACTCTGCAGCAAAGGCTCGACCCTGCACCTGACCGGCGACCTCGACGCCCGCGCCCTGTACCCCGAACTGCGTTTGGGCAAGGGCCTGTCGCGTTCGCGCACCGATTGGGACAACGCCCTGGATCACGCCGCCACCCAGTTCGCCGAAACCATCCGCGAGCACGGCCCCGACAGTGTGGCCTTCTATATCAGCGGTCAGCTGCTGACCGAGGACTACTACGCCTTTAACAAGCTGGCTCGCGCCCTGGTGGGCACCAACAATATCGACAGCAACTCGCGCCTGTGCATGTCCAGCGCCGTGGTCGGCTACAAGCGCAGCCTCGGCGCCGACGCGCCGCCGTGCAACTACGAAGACCTCGAACAGAGCGATTGCGTGCTGATAGTCGGCAGCAATATGGCCTACGCCCACCCGGTGCTGTTCCGCCGCCTGGAAGAAGCCAAGGCCAAGCGCCCGCACATGCAGGTGATAGTGATCGACCCACGGCGCACCGACACTTGTGACCTGGCCGACCTGCACCTGGCGATCCTGCCCGGCAGCGATGTCGCGCTGTTCCACGGCATCCTGCATATCCTGATGTGGGAAGGCTGGATCGACCGCGCCTATATCGATGCCCATACCGAAGGCTTCGACGCCCTGAAAACCCTGGTGCGCGACTACAACCCGCAGATGGTCAGCGAGCTGTGCGGCATCAGCCAGGAAAACCTGCAGAACTGCGCGCGAATGATCGGCCAGGCGCCGAGGTTTCTCTCGCTCTGGTGCATGGGTTTGAATCAATCGACCGCAGGCTCGGCGAAGAACAGCGCGCTGATCAACCTGCACCTGGCCACCGGCCAGATCGGCAAAGTCGGCAGCGGCCCCTTCTCCCTGACCGGCCAACCGAATGCCATGGGCGGCCGCGAAACCGGCAGCCTGAGCAACCTGCTGCCCGGCCATCGCGAAGCGGCCAATGCCGACCACCGCGCCGAAGTGGCCGACTACTGGGGCGTCGATAATCTGCCGGAAAATACCGGCCTGACCGCCATCGAACTGTTCGAGGCGGTGCGCGTCGGCAAGATCAAGGCGCTGTGGATCGCCTGCACCAACCCGGCGCAGTCCATGCCGGATCAGAACAAAGTGCATGAAGCCCTGGCCGCCTGCCCGTTCGTGGTGGTGCAGGAAGCCTTCTTTACCACCGAGACCTGCCACTACGCCGACCTGCTGCTGCCCGCCGCCAGCTGGGGCGAGAAGGAAGGCACTGTGACCAACTCCGAGCGCCGCATCAGCCATGTGCGCCGCGCCGTGCCAGCGCCCGCAGAGGCACGGCCGGATTGGGCGATCACCACGGATTTCGCCCGTCGCTTAGAACAACTGCTCCGCCCCGGCCTGCCCAGCCTGTTCGACTTCGACAGCCCGCAAGGCTTGTTCGAGGAATATAAACACCTGACCGCGCAGCGCGACCTCGATCTCTCGGGGCTCTCCTACGCGATTCTGGATCACCAAGGTCCCCAGCAATGGCCGTTCCCGGCCGGCGCCACTCAAGGCACCGCGCGCCTGTACGGCGACGGGCGCTACCCCACTGCAAACGGTCGTGCACAGTTCCAGGCCGAGCCCTTCCGCGCGGCCCAGGAAAAGCGCGAGGCGCGTTTCCCCCTGACCCTCAACACCGGCCGCCTACGCGACCAGTGGCACGGCATGAGTCGCACCGGCACCGCCGCGCGCCTGTTCGGCCATGTCGAGGAAGCCGTGCTCAGCCTGCATCCCGACGAACTGCGCCGCCGCCGCCTGCAGAACGGTGACCTGATCAAGGTACGCAGTCGCCGTGGCAGCCTGATAGTGCCGGTGCAAGGCGATGACTCGGTGCGCTCCGGCCAGGCCTACCTGCCGATGCACTGGGGCAACCGCTTCCTCAAGGGCCTGGGCACCAACGTGCTGACCCAGCCGGCGTTCGATCCGCTGTCCAAGCAGCCCGAACTCAAGCATGCCGGCATCGAAGTGGAAAAGGTCGAACTGCCCTGGGCGTTTTTCGCCCTGGTCGAAGGCGAGGTGCAACGTCGTTTCGAGGCCCTGCGGCCGTTGTTCGAGGACTTCGCCTACGCCAACCTGAACCTGACCGGTCGCGAGCGCCCCGCCCTGCTGATCCGCGCCGCCAGCGCGGTGGCGCCCGAGCCCGAGTTGCTGGCGCAGATCGATCGCCTGCTCGGTCTGCACGAGGGCCCGGTACTGGCCTACGACGACCCGCGCCGGGCGGTCGGCAAGCGCGTGCGCATCGAGGAGGGTCGCATCACCGCCATCCGCCTGGCCGGGGAAACCGCCGCCCGCGACTGGCTGAAAAGCCTGTGGAGCGAAGGCCAGGCCGATGCCGATCTGCGTCGTTGGCTGCTGGCGCCGCTGTCCACCCCGCCGGGCACGGCCAGCGGCAAGAAAGCCAGCAAGACCCTGTGCAACTGCCTGAACGTCAGCGAAGACGCGGTGTGCGCCGGTATCGCCCGCGGCCTCGACCTGAACGGCCTCAAGCAGGAACTGAAATGCGGCACCAGTTGCGGCTCCTGCGTACCGGAAATCAAGCGTTTGCTGGCCACGCCTAGCCTCGCGGCCAGCGCATAACCTACCTGCGGATGAGGAACTGAAGATGAACGCAAAAGTCTGGCTGGTAGGCGCAGGTCCCGGTGATCCGGAGCTGCTGACCCTGAAAGCGGTTAAGGCCCTCAATCAGGCCGATATAGTGATGATCGACGACCTGGTCAACCCGGCCGTACTGGAGCATTGCCCGACTGCGCGGATCATGCCGGTGGGCAAACGCGGCGGTTGCCGCTCCACGCCGCAGGCCTTTATCCATCGCCTGATGCTGCGCTATGCGCGCCAGGGCAAATGCGTGGTGCGCCTGAAAGGCGGCGATCCGTGCATCTTCGGCCGCGGCAGCGAGGAAGCCGATTGGCTGCAGCAGCACGGCATCGAGGTGGAAATGGTCAACGGCATTACCGCCGGCCTGGCCGGGGCCACCAATTGCGGCATCCCCCTGACCCTGCGTGGCGTGGCCCGCGGCGTGACCCTGGTCACCGCCCACACCCAGGACGACAGCAGCCTGAACTGGGCGGCCTTGGCCCAAGGCGGTACCACATTGGTGGTCTATATGGGCGTGGCCAAGCTGCCAGAAATTCGCGAAAGCCTGCTGGTTGGCGGCATGCGCGGCGATATGCCGGTGGCGCTGATCGAGAATGCCTCACTGCCGCAGCAGCGCGAATGCCGCAGCAGCCTCGCCGCCATGCATCAGGACGCCCTGGATTTCAAGCTGAAAAGCCCCGCCATTCTGGTGATAGGCGAAGTCGCGAGCCAACAGCAGCAAGCGGCTATTGCCATAAGCGCCTAACTACTTCGCGCTCCTGCGGAGCTGTGACCTTTGCCCGCTGCCCCCTCAGCGGGCTTTTTTTCTTGCTGAGGCTTTTACAGGCAAAGAAATTGTCTGGAACAATGTCTAACGTCGCGCAGCGACGGCCCGCAGGGTGGCCGCCAGGGATGGCGGGCCATAAAAAAATTGTCTGGAGCAATTTCTAACGTCGCACCGCGACGGCCCGTAAGGTGGCCGCCAGGGATGGCGGGCCATAAAGAAATTGTCTGGAACAATTTCTAACGTCGCGCAGCGACGGCCAGCAGGGTGGCCGCCAGGGATGGCGGGCCATAAAAAAATTGTCTGGAGCAATTTCTAACGTCGCACCGCGACGGCCCGCAGGGTGGCCGCCAGGGATGGCGGGCCATAAAGAAAAACCCGGCCGAGGCCGGGTTTTCTTTGTAGCCAGATCTATTACTGCTTGGTCTGAGCTTCTACTTCAGCTTCTACGCGACGGTTAACCGCGCGGCCAGTATCGGTAGCGTTGTCAGCAACCGGACGGGCTTCACCGTAGCCGGCAGCGTTAACGCGACCCGCTTCTACACCGTACTGATTAACCAGTACGTCACGAACGGCATTGGCACGACGCTCGGACAGATTCTGGTTGTAGGCATCGGTGCCCTTGGAGTCGGTGTGACCTTCAACCACTGTGGTGGTTTGCGGGTACTGCTTCATGAAATCAGCCAGGTTCTTGATGTCGCCATAGCTTTCTTCTTTGACACTGGATTTGTCGAAGTCGAACTTCACGTCCAGCTCAACGCGAACCAGTTCCACCGGCTCTTCAGCAGCAACCGGCTCAGCAACCGGAGCAGGAGCAGCTTCTACAACCTCAGCAACCGGCTTGCTGCCGCCGCCGAAGTTCATGCCGATACCGACGCTTGGAGCCCACTCGGTGTCGCCTTGGTCGATGTTGTACTGAGCTTCAACGCCAGCACGAGCATAGAAGTTGTCGGTGAAGAAGTACTTGGCACCGCCGCCAACGTTGGCGAAGGTGGAGCCGTTACGCTCGCCACGACCGCTTTGACCGATGCTCTGATCCGAGAAACCTGCAGAGACGTAAGGACGCAGCGCGTCGCCTGCATTGTTGAAGTGGTACAGGGCATCCAGGGCAGTGTTCGAGCCCTTGATGTTACGACCGTCTTCGCCACGGGCGTTGTGCACTTCGTCGTAGCCCAGACGCAATTCGACGTCGTCGGTCAGGTAGTAACCGACGCTGCCACCGAACAGATTGCCGTTGTTCTTGAAGTCACGAGCGCTGTCGAAGATTTCCTTCTTGGCGAAGCCTTCCACTTCGACAGCGCCTTGACCCTGAGCCAGCACGCTGAGAGAAGCAGTAGCCAGCAGGGAGCCAACGACAACGCCTAAAGTGTTTTTCAATTTCATTCCTAAATCCCTATCTTGGTGGTCAGTAAGTTGTCTGACAAACACAAGACAACTCAGCCGGCAATTCTATCTGAATTAACCCAGCACTTCGACCCACTTCACCCATCTAAGTTTCGGGATTGTCAGAAAACTTTTCACGCAAGCGATCGAGAGCACGTTTATAGCGCATTTTCGTGGCGCTCAGACCCATGTGCATGATGTCGGCGATTTCCTGAAATTCCAGCTCTGCGACAAAACGTAGCACCAGGATTTCCCGATCGATGGGATTGACATGCACCAACCAACGGTCCAAGCCGCTGCGCTCTTCAACTTTCGGAGTTTTATCCTCCGAGGCTTCTTCCAGTGGATCCAGGCTCAGGGCATCGATAAGACGGCGCTTGCGGCGCTCTTTGCGGTATTGGGTAATGCATTCGTTATAGGTAATGCTGTACAGCCAGGTCTTGAACTTGGATTTACCCTCAAAGTTCTTAAGGCCATATAGAACTTTAAGCATCACCTCTTGGCAGACATCATCCGCGTCACGCTCGTTGCCCAAATAACGCGCACACACATTGAACAAGGTGCGCTGATAACGGCGCATCAATTCTTCGTAGGCGCGGGTTATATGAAACAACTCGTCGTGGGCACGCGCCACCAACTCTTCGTCCGAGAGTTCGCGGGGGTCGTAACGCAAAGACACAGGTTGGGCTTTATTCAAAACGAGTCGGGCCGACAGTCAGGACAAAGGCCGCCGCAGTCTGAGCAAAGCAGACTGCTGGGTTGGCGGCATACAATAGCAGGGATTGACGCCTTAGCGACTGCTTACCCGCTGTTCGAGCAAGGTACGATTGGCCACAGAGACCAGCTCGCCGGCATCGGTCAGCAGTATGGTCTTAACCGTACCGATTTCCTCGATCTGCCCTTCGACCTCGCCAACCTGAACCTGTTGCCCGACCTGATACAACTCACGCACATAAATGCCGGCAAGAATTTGCCCGGCAATTTCCCGACTACCCAAACCAAGCGCCAACGCCACGGCCAAACCGACCGAGATCAGCACGATGGCGATCACGTTGTTGAGCAGGTCGGTTTTGACTTCGAGTTGGCCGATGGCCACCGAAATACTGATGATGATCACCAAACCCTGGGCCACTCGCGAGAGGCCGTGGGCATATTCCAGGCCCACACCTTCGGCAGCACCGCGCACCAGACCGCTGACCAACTGGGCCAAGAGCACACCGGCCAGCAGCACCAGTGCCGCACCGAAGACTTTCGGCAGGTACAGCGCCAGCGCATCCAGGGTCGAAGATACCCGCTCCAGCCCCAGAGACTCGGCGGCCGAAACCAGAAAGATCAGCAGCACGAACCAGTAGACGATCTTGCCGATCAGGGTCGACACCGGCACCTGGATACCGGCGCGGCCCAGCAGTTTGGTCAGGCCGGTGCCTGCCATCAGGCGATCCAGGCCAATTTTGCCGAGCAGCTTGGACAGCAGGGTGTCGAGCAGCTTGGCCACGACGAAACCCAGCAGCACCAGGATCAGCGCGACGAATAGATTGGGGATAAAACCGGCGACCTTGGTCCAGAGGGCGGTCATCGCGGCAATCAGGCTTTGAGTCCAGGGATCGAGTTCCATTTCAGTCAGCCTTATCAGTAGAACTAAGAGAAGATTTATGCCGAGAAACTGGCGAGAGATGCGCGGCGCCGCTATTGAGCGCGATCATCAGTGCGCCCAGGCAATGCCCCATCAGGGTAAACAGGTCACCGGCGCCCACTTGGCGGTTGGCGGTCTTCAAAACGCGGTGCAAACAGGCATCGTCGTCGTGATTGGACTCGGATGACTTGAGCAAATCACGCAGCGATTCTTCAAAGGGATCGTGCATTGCGCACCTCACAGGACGTGACGGCTAGACGAGTTGATTGGCCAGGGAGTCACATCAAGCCAAGCGTAACCGGCGCAGCAACCACCATTGGCCAAGGGCGACAGCGACCATCAGCACGCAGGCAAGCGCAAAACCATAGGGGCTATTGGCGCCAGGAATACCGCCGACATTGATGCCCAACAGCCCGGTGAGGAAGGTCAGGGGCAAAAACACCCCGGCGATAACGCCGAAACGGTACATGCTGCGATTCATGCGCTGATCCATGCGCCGACTCTCCGCCTCCAGCACCAGACTGACGCGCTCGCGGCTCAGCTCGAGCTCTTCCAGATAACGGGTCAGGCGGTTATTCAGCTCATTCCAGTAGTCCGTATCGCCGGTAACAAACCAGGGCAGTTGATTGCGCGTCAGTTGCTCATAGATATCCCGCTGCGGCGCGAGAAAACGCCGCAAGCTGGCGGCGCGCCGACGTATACGCAGAAGTTTGGCATGATCGGGCACCAAGCGTTGCTCGGCATCGACCTTCTCTTCCTGCTCATCGACCTGCTCGGACAGTTGAGCCACCAGAGTTTCGACCTTATCGGTCAGATAATGCGCCAGGCTCAAGATCACTTCGGAGGCGGATTTCGGCCCATTCCCCATTGCCAGCTCGGCGATCAACTCTTCGGTGGCGCGCAGCGGACGCAGGCGCAGGGAAATCACCCGGCGGGCATCGGCAAAAATGCGCAGCGAGACCATATCCTCGGGCTCCGCCCCGGGGTTGAGGTTGACCCCGCGCAGAAACAGCAAGAGTTCATGCTCAGGCAACGGCAGCAGGCGCGGACGGGTGTTCTCTTCGAGCAACAGATCGCAGGCGAAGGAGGTCAGGCCGCTGTCACGGCGCAGCCACTCCTGGGTTTGCGCATGACTGCGATCCCAGTGCAGCCACAGGCTTTCCTGCTCGCTCAAGTGCAGCTCGCGCAATTGCTGGCGGGTAATAGCACGCGCGCCACCCTGACCATCGAGGACAAAGGCATGCACCAAGCCCTGCTGGTCGCTGTCTTCCTCATGCATGGCGGCTACTGGCAAAATCGGCTTACTCCGGCATTTGCAGCGCAGACGGCGAGATGATCACGCCGTTATTGTCGGCATACAGGAATTGGCCCGGGCGGAACGTCACCCCACCGAAGGTCACGGCCACATTCAGGTCGCCGATGCCGCGCTTGTCGGTTTTCATCGGGTGGCTGGCCAATGCCTGAATACCCAGATCGGTCTGCGCCAGTACGTCGACATCACGCACGCAGCCATAGACGACTATGCCTTCCCAGCCATTCTTCGCGGCTTTTTCCGCCAGCATGTCGCCGAGCAAGGCGCGGCGCATGGAGGCGCCACCATCGACCACCATCACCTTGCCCTTGCCCGGCTGCTCGACCTGTTCCTTGACCAGCGAGTTGTCCTCGAAACACTTGATGGTGACTATCTCGCCCCCAAAGGAATCGCGGCCACCGAAGTTGCTGAACATCGGCTCGACCACTTGCACCAGCTCCGGGTAGGCGTCACACAGGTCAGGGGTGATGTAGTGCATGGTAGAACTCCTCAGGTGTTGAAAGATCGTGGCTTACAGATCGATGCCGACGCGGTCGGCTGCATAAGCCAAAGGCAAATAAGCAAGGCCCGGGCACTGGGCATTCAACGCCCGGCCGCTGGCCAGTTCAAATTCAATGCCGTGCCTGGCGCAACGCAGCACACCAGCGGTCAGGGTCGCGTTATGCAAAGGCGTACCTTGATGAGGGCAGCGATTTTCCAGCAATAGGGTGCGACCTTCGACCACCAGCAACAGCAAGCTACGCCCCTGCACCTGAAAAACCTGTCGATAACCTTCTTCAAGGTTGAGCAAACGCTCAAGGGCAATAAACATCGCACCTCCAGCAACCGCATAAAATGACCGAAATAGCGCTTAGCGTCCGATACTAGCCGCAAGCTCATTCAGCCGAAATGGCTTTTTCCCGCTCAAGCTCGGCACTCTCGACCTCAGCCGCTATCTGCGGGCTCTTGCGCAGCCATTGCTCCACCAGCGGCCATACCTCGCGCTGGGCCTCTTTGCTGACCAGCATTTCGACATGACCAAAATCGCTGTGGAAACCATGCTTCTTGCCCAGGCAGAGGAACTCGCTCAAGGGCGAGCCAAACTGTTCGAGCAACTTGCGACAGGCCCAGGCCGGGTCCTGGCTATCGCCCACGGCCGCCACCGCCATCACCGGCACCCGCACCTCGGCCAAACCGGCCCACCAGTCGCGCTCGGCATCGCCGAAACGGCCGAACAGGCCATGCCAGCGCAGGCTTTCGATGGCCAGGCTGATAGGCTCATCCTCCGGGCCGCGCTTGAGCCTGGGTCCGGAAATCACCGAGAAGCCCTTGAGCAACAGGCGACTGCCCCACTCCACCGGCGGCAGTTTCAGCGGCCAGTAGACCCGGCTGATCTGGCTGCCGAACAGCACGCTGGAGGCGATTCTCGACTCATCCAGGTAACGCCCACCCAGCGCCCCCGCCAGGGTGATTCCGCCCAGGGAATGGCCCAGCCAGTGGGCTTTCTGCGGGTTCAGCTCATGGACGAAATCGGCAATCGCCGGCAAGTCGTAGCGCACATAGTCACTGACCCTGTTGCGCCTGTAGTTGCGGTTGCGCGGCGAAAGGCCATGGCCGCGCATCTCGGCGATCCACACGTCAAAACCGGCCCGCGCCAGCTGCGGACCGAGACCTATGCACTTGGGTGAATACCAGAAACGCCGGTTGGAGAAACTGCCCGGCAGTAGGATCACCGGCACGCCGCGTTCCTCTTCATGTCCGGCACGGCCGAGACGGGTCAGCGCCAGCTCGACGCTGCTATCCGGGCTATTGCCGGGCTTGAGGCGATAGACGTCCTCACTCAAATCACCCCGAAACTCCGCGCTGATCAAGGCGACGGGAAAAAGCTCACTGCTGCTTTGCATCTATCTTCGCTCTGGTACAACCAATTGCCGGGAGCAATTTTTTCACCTCGCTGACGACGGCCCGAAGGAGTCGCCAGGATGGCCGACCACAAAAACGCCAGGAGCGTTTTTGCGCGCAAGCCCCGGAGGGGTGAAGCACATGGATGTGCTGAACACAAAAAAGGGCAGGATCAACCCGCCCTTGAATAGGGAATTAATGAAGTATCAGACGGGCTGACCTTCGGCGAGGAAGAACCAGGTGTCCAACACCGAGTCCGGGTTCAGCGACACGCTCTCGATGCCCTGCTCCATCAGCCAGCGCGCCAGATCCGGATGGTCCGAAGGGCCCTGGCCGCAGATGCCGATGTACTTGCCCGCCTTGTTGCAGGCCTGGATGGCGTTGCTCAAGAGCTTCTTCACCGCCGGGTTACGCTCATCGAACAGGTGCGCGACTATGCCGGAGTCGCGGTCCAGACCCAGGGTCAGCTGGGTCAGGTCGTTGGAGCCGATGGAGAAACCGTCGAAGAATTCGAGGAACTCTTCGGCCAGGATGGCGTTGGACGGCAGTTCGCACATCATGATGATCTTCAGGCCGTCCTGACCGCGAGCCAGGCCGTTCT
Organism: Pseudomonas sp.; assembly: GCF_030696055.1. Taxonomy (GTDB): domain Bacteria; phylum Pseudomonadota; class Gammaproteobacteria; order Pseudomonadales; family Pseudomonadaceae; genus Aquipseudomonas. Next base: position 21,662 of record NZ_JAUYNP010000300.1, read on the forward strand.
GCGCCAGCAGATCGACCACCTGGCTGGCTTCGCCCAGGGTGCGCACGAAGGGCACCATGATCTCGACGTTGGTCAGGCCCATCTCGTTGCGCACTTTCTTCAGCGCGCGGCATTCCAGCTCGAAACAGTCGCGGAACGCCTCGCTGATATAGCGCGAGGCGCCGCGGAAACCGAGCATCGGGTTCTCTTCTTCCGGCTCGTAGAGCTTGCCGCCGATCAGGTTGGCGTATTCGTTGGACTTGAAGTCCGACAGCCGCACTATGACCTTCTTCGGCCAGAAGGCCGCGGCCAGGGTGCTGATGCCCTCGACCAGCTTCTCGACGTAGAAGCCAACCGGATCGCTGTAACCGGCGATGCGCTTCTCGACGCTGTCCTTGATCTCAGGCGGCAGGCCGGCGAAGTTCAGCAGCGCCTTGGGGTGCACGCCGATCATGCGGTTGATGATGAATTCCAGGCGGGCCAGGCCCACGCCTTCGTTCGGCAGTTGGGCGAAGTCGAAGGCGCGGTCCGGGTTACCGACGTTCATCATGATCTTGAACGGCAGTTCGGGCATGGCGTCGACCGAGTTCTTGCGGATATCGAAGCCCAACTCGCCTTCGAAGATAAAGCCGGTGTCGCCTTCGGCGCAGGATACGGTGACGCCCATGCCGTCTTTCAGCACCTGGGTGGCGTTGCCGCAGCCGACCACGGCCGGGATACCCAGCTCACGGGCGATGATCGCCGCGTGGCAGGTACGCCCGCCACGGTTGGTGACTATGGCGCTGGCGCGCTTCATCACCGGCTCCCAGTCCGGGTCGGTCATGTCGGAGACCAGCACATCGCCGGCCTGGACCTTGTCCATTTCCGACACATCGTTGATCACCCGCACGCGACCGGCACCGATCTTCTGGCCGATGGCGCGCCCTTCCACCAGCACTGTGCCGGTTTCCTTGAGCAGGTAGCGCTCCATCACATTGATATTGGTGCGGCTCTTCACCGTCTCCGGGCGCGCCTGGACTATATACAGCTTGCCGTCGTCACCATCTTTGGCCCACTCGATGTCCATCGGCCGGCCGTAGTGCTTCTCGATGATCATGGCTTGCTTGGCCAGCTCGCTGACCTCGGCGTCAGTCAGGCAGAAACGGGCACGATCGGCGCGATCGACGTCGACCACCTTGACCGATTTACCGGCCTTGGCTTCCTCGCCGTAGATCATCTTGATCGCCTTGCTGCCCAAATTGCGGCGCAGGATCGCCGGGCGACCGGCTTCCAGGGTCTGCTTGTGCACATAGAATTCGTCCGGATTGACCGCGCCCTGCACCACGGTCTCACCCAGGCCATAGGCACCGGTGATAAACACCACATCACGGAAGCCCGATTCGGTATCCAGGGTGAACATCACCCCGGCGGTACCGGTTTCCGAACGCACCATGCGCTGCACCCCGGCGGACAAGGCGACCAACTTGTGGTCGAAGCCCTGGTGCACGCGGTAGGCGATGGCACGGTCGTTAAACAGGGAGGCGAATACTTCCTTGGCCGCGCGGATCACATTCTCCACGCCGCGGATATTCAGGAAGGTCTCCTGCTGGCCGGCAAAGGAGGCGTCCGGCAGGTCTTCGGCGGTGGCCGAGGAGCGTACGGCTACGGCCATATTGTCGTTGCCACCGGCCATGGCGGCGAAGGCGGTGCGAATTTCGCTGTTCAGGCGCTCGGGAAATTCGGCTTCCATCACCCACTGGCGGATCTGCGCACCGGTCTTGGCCAGGGCGTTGACGTCATCGACATCCAGGGCGTCCAGCGCCGCATGGATCTGCTCGTTCAGCCCGCTCAGGTCGAGAAAGTCCCGGTAGGCCTGGGCGGTGGTGGCGAAACCACCGGGTACCGAAACACCGGCGCCCGCAAGGTTGCTGATCATCTCGCCCAGGGAGGCGTTCTTGCCCCCTACGTGCTCAACATCGTGATTGCCGAGCTTATCGAGGGAAACTACGTACTCTACCAAGGTGATCTCTCCACATTAATGTGTTGGAAAAGCTCAGAACCTGTTCAAGGTCTGCTGCGCGTCGGCCCTGCTGCGTTAAAAACAGGCTCGGAATGCTCATTTACAACCGTAAACTCCGCTTCCTCGCCTGCTTTCGCCTTGCATGGCTCTAGCTCGCGAGCCCTTGAACAGGCTCTCAAGGGGCTGGGAGTGTCGGCGGAACATCTCCGCACGATTGTGGCCTGGCCCTGGAAAATAAGTAACAATGCCGACCGGATCGGCCCTGCAGAAGCGGGCCTATGATAGCCAAGATTCGTCCTCAGCTTAAGGCCTTGGGTGCAAATGAAACGAACCGCTTTTTTCATCTCCGATGGCACCGGCATTACGGCCGAGACCTTGGGCCAAAGTTTGTTGGCGCAGTTCGAAACCATCGACTTCACCAAACTCACGCGCCCCTATATCGACAGCGTGGAAAAAGCGCGGGCAATGGTACAACAAATCAACGGCGCGGCCGAGATAGACGGGGCTCGCCCGATCATCTTCGACACCATAGTCAACCAGGATATTCGTGAAGTCCTGGCTGAGTCCGAAGGCTTTATGATCGATATCTTCTCGACCTTCCTGGCGCCGCTGGAACAAGAGCTGACCTCGCACTCCTCCTATTCAGTCGGTAAATCCCACGCCATCGGCTCCAACTCCAATTATATGGAGCGTATCGAGGCGGTTAACTTCGCCCTGGATAACGACGACGGCGCCCGCACCCACTATTACGACAAGGCCGATTTGATCCTGGTCGGCGTGTCGCGCTGCGGTAAAACCCCCACCTGCCTGTATATGGCCATGCAATACGGTATTCGCGCCGCCAACTATCCGCTGACCGAAGATGATATGGAGCGCTTGCAGCTGCCGGCCGTGCTGAAAAAGCACAAAGACAAGTTGTTCGGCCTGACCATCGACCCGGACCGGCTCACCGCCATTCGCCACGAGCGCAAGCCCAACAGCCGCTACGCCAGCTTCGCCCAGTGCGAATTCGAAGTGCGCGAGGTGGAAAACCTGTTCC
>NZ_JAUYNP010000309.1 GCF_030696055.1 Pseudomonas sp.
GCCGCTCGACCCGCGCCTGGGCAAGCTGCAGAGCGTGGCCGCCGGCGCCCTGCTGGACGACGGCGCGCCGGTGCTGATCCTGGATATCGAGGACCTGCAGCGCGCCCTGGATAAGCTGCTCAGCAGCGGCCGCCTGGAACGCATCGACCGTGGCGCCCAGGGCCTCGGCGCGGCGCGCAAGCGGGTGCTGGTGGTCGACGACTCGCTCACCGTGCGCGAGCTGCAGCGCAAGCTGCTGCTCAATCGCGGTTACCAGGTGGCGGTGGCGGTCGATGGCATGGACGGCTGGAATGCGCTGCGCACCGAGCATTTCGATCTGCTGATCACCGACATCGACATGCCGCGCATGGACGGCATCGAACTGGTGACCCTGTTGCGCCGCGACCACCGGCTGCAGTCTCTGCCGGTGATGGTGGTGTCCTACAAGGACCGTGAGGAAGACCGCCGCCGCGGCCTGGAGGCGGGCGCCGATTATTACCTGGCCAAGGCCAATTTCCACGACGAGGCGCTGCTCGATGCGGTGAGCATGTTGATCGGGGCGCCCCTATGAAGATCGCCATAGTCAACGACATGCCGATGGCGGTGGAGGCGCTACGGCGGGCGCTGGCCTTCGCGCCCAAGCATGAGGTCATTTGGACCGCGGGCGATGGCGCCGAGGCGCTGCGCCGCTGCGTGGCGCAGCCCCCCGACCTGGTGCTGATGGACCTGCTGATGCCGCTGATGGACGGTGTCGAGGCGACCCGGCAGATCATGGCGCAAGCGCCTTGCGCGATCCTGCTGGTGACCGGCGACAGCGAGCAGAATATGCGCCGGGTGTTCGAGGCCATGGGCCATGGTGCGCTGGATGTGGTCAATACCCCAGCCCTGGGCATGGGTAGCGCGGCCGAGGCCGCCGCGCCGCTGCTGCGCAAGATTCAGAATATCGGCTGGCTGCTCGGGCAGCGCGAGAAGGAGGCGAGTCCGGTCACGCCGGCTCTAGCCAGCGGGGTGGCGCAGTGTCTGGTGGCCATAGGGGCCTCGGCGGGTGGTCCGGCGGCCCTGGCCGAGTTGCTGCGCGGCATCCCGGCCGGCTTCCCGGCGGCCATAGTGCTGGTGCAGCACGTCGATCAGGTATTTGCCGCCGGCATGGCCGATTGGCTGGCCCGGGAGTCCGGCGTGCCGGTGCGCCTGGCCCGCGATGGCGAACCCCCGCAGGCGGGCGTGGCCCTGCTGGCGGGCACCAACCAGCATATCCGCTTGCTGAAAAATGGCCATCTGGCCTACACGGCCGACCCCAGTGACTACTCTATATACCGTCCATCCATCGACCTGTTCTTCGAAAGCGTGGCCAAACACTGGCGTGGCCAGGCGGTTGGCGTGCTGTTGACCGGCATGGGCCGGGATGGCGCCCAGGGGCTCAAACAGATGCGCGAACGGGGCTTTCTGACCATCGCCCAGGACCAGCAGAGCAGCGCCGTCTACGGCATGCCCAAGGCGGCGGTGGGGCTGGGCGCCGCCGTCGAAGTTTGCCCCTTGCAGGGGATAGCACCGCGGTTGTTGGAGTTTTTTGCCTAGCCACAAAAACGTGGCCGCCAATCTCGAAGGCGGCCAGGGAGCTAATGTGAACGATCCACGCGATAGATCGGTTCTGACGCTCGATGAGAATGCCGCGATGGTGTTGCTGGTCGACGATCAGGCGATGATCGGCGAGGCGGTGCGGCGCAGCTTGGCCGAGCAGGAAAACATCGATTTCCATTACTGTGCCGACCCGCACCAGGCCATCGCCCAGGCTATCCAGATCAAGCCCACGGTGATCCTCCAGGACCTGATCATGCCAGGGGTGGATGGTCTGACCCTGGTGGGGGAATACCGCGCCAATCCGGGTACCCGGGATATTCCCATTATCGTCTTGTCCACCAAGGATGACCCCGGCGTGAAGAGCGCGGCCTTTGCCGCCGGCGCCAACGATTACCTGGTCAAGCTGCCAGATGCCATCGAACTGATCGCGCGCATCCGCTACCACTCGCGCTCCTACCTGACCCTGCTGCAGCGCGACGAGGCCTACCGGGCCCTGCGCGAAAGTCAGCAGCGCCTGATGGAGACCAATTTGGTGCTGCAACGCTTGATGAACGCCGATGGTTTGACCGGCCTGTCGAACCGCCGTCACTTCGACGAATACTTCGATATGGAGTGGCTGCGCGCCCAGCGCGAGCAGAGCCTGATGTCGCTGCTGTTTATCGATGTCGATTACTTCAAGAGCTACAACGACGAACTGGGCCACCTGGCCGGCGACGAGCTGTTGCGTCATGTGGCTGCCGCCATGCGCGAGCACTGCACGCGGCCGGCCGACATAGCGGCGCGCTACGGTGGCGATGAGTTCGTGGTCTTGCTCCCGGGCACTGCTGCGGCTGGAGCGCGGGTGGTGGCCGAGAAGATCCGCGGAGCCATACTGGCCCGCCGTATTCCCCACAGCACCCCCAGCCACGGCTCCGTCGCGACCCTGAGCATCGGAGGCGCGACCCTGACACCGCAACAGGGCGAGTCCTCCAAACTGCTGCTCCAACTGGCCGACCAGGGCCTCTATTGCGCCAAGAACCAAGGGCGCAACCAGGTCAAAACCCTGGAGCGGCCAACCCCGACAGACTGAACGAGGTACCCGCCAGGGCCCGGCAAGGCCTGACGTTCCTGCCCGGCGGCAGCATTTGCCTCACTGCATGGGCTGGGCGCATAGGCGGCCTTTACCGAACCGCAATTCCGTAGGATGGGTTGAGTTTCGTAGGATGGGTTGAGCGAAGCGCTACCCATCGGCTGTTTCGTTGGCGATTGGCGATTGCCGCGAGCGCTGGGCGCCGCAGGAAAATCGCCTTACCCTGGAGGCAAGCGGCGTGAGTCGCCCGCCCCTCGCAGGAGGCATGCCCAGATGGCCAGCCCCGACGCAACTCGCAGAGCGCCGCTCAGCCTGTTCCTCAGCGGCGACGTGATGACCGGGCGCGGCCTCGACCAGGTGCTCGCCCACCCTTCGGCGCCGCGGCTGTACGAGGCCTGGGTCGAGGACGCGCGGGAGTACGTGCGCCTGGCCGAACGGCGCAACGGCCCGATCCCTGCGCCAGTGGCGCCGGCCTACCCCTGGGGAGTGGCGCTGGAGGTGCTGGCGCGGGCCGCGCCGGACCTGCGCCTGATCAATCTGGAAAGCGCGGTGACCCGACACCCGCGGCCCTGGCCGGGCAAGGGCATCAACTACCGCATGCACCCGGCCAATCTCGCCTGCCTGCAGGCGGCCGCCATCCACTGCTGCGGCCTGGCCAACAACCATGTGCTGGACTGGGGCCGCCCCGGCCTGCGGGAGACCCTCGCCAGCCTGCACGCGGCTGGCCTGCAGACGGCAGGCGCCGGCGTGGACCGCGACCAGGCCGAGCGCCCGGCGCTGTTCGCCATTCCCGGCAAGGGCCGCGTGCTGGTGTTCGCGGTGGGCCTGGCGGACAGCGGCATACCACCGACCTGGGCCGCCGGCGCCCAGCGCCCGGGGCTGAGCTTCCTGTCCGATCTCTCGGCGGCCTCGGCGCAGCGTCTGGCCGCCCGCCTGCGGCGGCACAAGCAGGTTGGCGACCTGCTCATCCTCTCGGTGCACTGGGGCGGCAACTGGGGCTATCACATCCCGCAAGCGCAACAGGAGTTCGCCCACCGGCTGATCGAGGAGGGCGGCGTCGATCTGCTGCATGGCCACTCCTCGCATCATCCCAAGGCCCTGGAGGTGTACCACGGGCGGCTGATCCTCTACGGCTGCGGCGACCTGCTCAACGACTACGAAGGCATAGGCGGTCATGAGGCCTACCGGGACGACTTGCGCCTGCTCTACCTGGCCGAACTGGAGGCCGGCAGCGGCAAGCTGTGTGCCCTGCGCCTGGTGCCGCTGCGGATCGCGCGAATGCGCCTGCAGGAGGCCAGCGGGGAAGAACGCCAGTGGCTGCTGCAGCGCCTGGCGCCCGAGGTGCGCCGCTTCGGCGCCGAGCTCAGTCTGGATGACGACGGCTGGCTGGCGCTGAGCTGGGGGCTGTGATTGGCGATGTCCCAATTAGGTGTTGCACGCAGCTTTTGTAGGCGGGGTTAGCGGCGCAACCTAAGGTCGAAATTTCACCGCGAAGCCCGTGCGCCGCGTAACCCACCAAGCGGTGATCGGCCTGCCCCATCTGGTGGGTTACGTGGCGCACCAATTGCGCAGTTGTTTTGCCAACCCGCCTCTGCGCCACTAACCCACCCTACGAATTACCGCGCCCCCGACGTACCACGAAAAGAGGGCGGGTTTATTTATAGGGCAGAGCATCCGTAGCGATCTAGGCCTTTAGCCCGTTTTCTCGCAGCCGCTTATACAGCGTGTTGCGACTCACCCCCAGGCTCCTCGCCAAATACGAAATATTTCCCCCGCAGGCCTGGAACTGGCTGACCAGATCGGCCTCACCGGCCGCAGTCAGGGCTGGTTGAGGGGCAGGGCTGGGCTGCTCAGCCTGGCCAGGCGACTCCTGCAGATCGGCAAAGAAATCATCCGGCAGATGCTCTGGACGAATCTGCTGGTCGTCGGCCATGGCCAGGGCGATCTGCAGCACGCTGCTCAGTTGGCGCAGGTTGCCCGGCCAGGGGTGGCGCTCGAACAGGGCCAGCACCTCGGGGCTCGGTCCGGCCCATTGCTGCGGCTCGCGGTGGTAGTCCCAGATGCGTTGCACCATGGCGGCCTTGTCGCTGCGTTCGCGCAGTGGCGGCAGCTCCAGGTTGAGGCCGCTGATGCGGTAGTAGAGGTCCTGGCGGAACAGGCCGCTGTCCACATCCTGACGCAGCGGGCGATTGGTGGCGGAGATCAGGCGGATGTCCACCGGGTACAGCTCGCTGCTGCCCAGGGGTTGTACGCAGCGCTCCTGCAATACGCGCAGCAGACGCGCCTGTACGCGCAGGGGCATATCTCCGACTTCGTCGAGAAACAGCGTGCCTTTATGGGCCTTGCGGATCAGGCCGATGCTGCCTTTCTGGTTGGCGCCGGTAAAGGCGCCTTTCTCGTAGCCGAACAGCTCGGATTCGACCAACTCTGCGGGAATCGCCGCGCAGTTGACCGCGATAAAGGCCTGGCTGGCGCGCGAGCTGGCCTGGTGCAGGGCCTTGACGAAGACTTCCTTGCCCACCCCGGTTTCGCCATGCACCAGGATCGGAATATCCTTTTCCAACAGGCGCTCGGCCTGGCGCACGGCCTTGTCCACGCGCGGGTCGCCCAGGTTGATCGAGGCCAGGGTAAGGCCTTTGCTAGTCGGCTCGGCTGGCGCGGCCGGGCGGAAGTCGCGGGCCTGGATGGGTGCGGGTTGCTGCGGGCGTTTGACCTGGGCGTGGAAGCGGAAACGTCCGCCGGCGCGCAGGTTGAAGGGTTGGGCTTCGGGCTGGTTGAGCAGATGGCGCAGCGGCACATCGAACAGGCTTTCGATATTCACCCGCGCCAGGCCGACGCCGAGCAGGCTGTCGGCACGGCGGTTGGCGGACACCACCTGGCCCTGATCGTCGAAGATCAGCAGCCCGGCCCAGGGGCTGTCGAGGTTGTTCAGGCTGGTGTTGAAGGTCAGCTGGAAGTAGCGCTGCTGGAACAGGTTGAGGATCAGGCGGTTTTCCACCGACTGACTCATCATCTTGACCATGCCCAGGGTGTGGGAGGGCGGCAGGTAGCTGTCGCTGGAAACGTCCAGCACCGCGATCATCTGCCGCTGCTCGTCGAAGATCGGCGAGGCCGAGCCGGTCATAAAACGGTTGGCCTTGAGAAAGTGCTCGTCGTGCTGGATATGCACGGCCTGGCCGCAGCTCAGGGCAGTGCCTATGGCATTGGTGCCGGTATAACGCTCCAGCCAGCTGGCCCCGGAGACGAAACCGGGCGCGCGGCTGGGCTCGATAAAGCGCTGGTCGCCCCAGGACTGCAGCACCTGGCCCTGGTGGTCGGCGAGCATGATCAGGCAATTGGAGTTGGCCAGGATATTCCCGTAGTAGGGCAGCACTTCCTTGTGGGTGGTCTGCACCAGGGCATGCTGGCTTTCCAGCAGGGCGGACACCTCGCCGGGGCTCGGCTGCGTGAAGATAGGTGGGCTCTGGTGGGTCAGGCCGAAGTCGCGGCAGCGCGACCAGGAGTCCTGAATGATGCGGTCGTGGGGCAGGGCAGCGGCAGCTTCAGCCATGACAGGGGTCTCGCTGGGATTCTTGTTGTTATCGGTTCCCGCTCTCTGTCGGGTCGCGCCCAGTGTCGCCTATGACTGTTCAATGTCAACGCCGCCGTTGTTCAGTTGTTCAGTGGCTACTGTGCAAAGTTGTTCAGTCGCTGTGCTGTGAACAGCTGCAGGTTAATGTCCTATCCTTGTAAATCAAAGTCTTAGCGAGCGGTGTGGGTGGTTGGCACGGAACTCGCTTTGTAAGCGGCAGAGAACAAGAAAAAAGGACGTCCCATGTCGCTTACCCTGGAACATGTCACGCGTATCGTCGATCAGCAGGTGCATATAGACGATGCCTGCCTGAGCTTCGAACCCGGTTCCTTCAATGTGTTGCTTGGCCGCACCCTGTCCGGCAAGACCAGCCTGATGCGTCTGATGGCGGGCCTGGACCAGCCGAGCAGCGGCCGCATCCTGATGAATGGCGCGGACATGACCAAGGTGCCGGTGCGTCAGCGCAACGTCTCCATGGTCTATCAGCAGTTCATCAACTACCCGACCCTGACGGTATTCGAGAATATCGCCTCGCCCCTGCGCCAGGCCGGGGTGAGCAACGCCGACATCCTCGAGAAGGTGCATGCCACCGCGCAGATGCTGCGCATCGAGGGTTTGCTTGCGCGCTATCCGCTGGAGCTGTCCGGCGGCCAGCAGCAGCGCACGGCCATGGCTCGCGCCCTGGTCAAGGATGCCTCGCTGATCCTGTTCGACGAGCCGCTGGTCAACCTCGACTACAAGCTGCGCGAAGAGCTGCGCCAGGAGATGCGCGAGCTGTTCCAGGCCCGCCATACCATCGCCATCTACGCCACCACCGAGCCCAACGAGGCCCTGGCCTTGGGCGGAACCACCACCATTTTGCACGAGGGGCGGGTGGTGCAGAGCGGCAAGACGCCTGAGGTCTACCATCGTCCGCAACAGGTGCTGGCCGCCGAATTGTTCTCGGAGCCTGCGATCAACCTGATGCCGGGCCGTATCAGCGGCACCGAGGTGAGTTTCGCCGATGCCGTGCATTTCCCGCTCAACCCGGACCTGCAGGGCATAGCCGAGGGCGAATACCGTTTCGGCGTGCGCCCCAGCCATATCGGCCTGGTGCCGTCCAACGACGACGACCTGGAGCTGGCGGTGACAGTCGAGCTGGCGGAAATCAGCGGCTCGGAAACCTTTCTGCACGTGCGCAACGAACAGTTCGTCCTGGTGCTGCACTTGCCGGGGGTGCACGAGTACGACGTGGATACGCCGATCCTCATCTATATCCCCACCCACAAGCTGTTCGTCTTCACTGCCGATGGGCAGTTGATCCAGGCGCCGACTCGCCGTTTAGGGAGGGTCGCCTGATGGCCGAGATCCGTTTGCACAACCTGGCCCACAGCTACAGCCGCGCGCCCAATGGTGCGGCCGATTACGCCATTCGCGAGATGAACCATGTGTGGGCCCAGGGCGGTGCCTATGCGCTGCTGGGGCCGTCCGGCTGCGGCAAGTCGACCCTGCTCAATATCATCTCCGGCTTGCTCAGCCCGTCCCACGGCGAGGTGCAGTTCGACGGCAAGGTGGTCAACCAGCTGCACCCCGAACAGCGCAATATCGCCCAGGTTTTCCAGTTTCCGGTGGTCTACGACACCATGACGGTGTTCGACAACCTGGCCTTTCCCCTGCGCAACCAGGGCATGGCCGAAGCCAAGATTCTGGCCAAGGTGCACGAGATAGCCGAGGTGCTGGAACTGCACCCGCTGCTGCACAAGAAGGCGCGCAACCTCACCGCCGATGAGAAGCAGAAGGTCTCCATGGGCCGCGGCCTGGTGCGCGACGACGTGTCGGCGATCCTGTTCGATGAGCCGCTGACCGTGATCGACCCGCACCTGAAGTGGAAGCTGCGGCGCAAGCTCAAGCAGATCCACGAGCAGTTCAATATCACCATGGTCTACGTCACCCACGATCAGCTGGAGGCTTCCACCTTCGCCGACAAGATCGCGGTGATGTAC
>NZ_JAUYNP010000310.1 GCF_030696055.1 Pseudomonas sp.
GCGCCTCGACGAATACGAAAAGCCCGCGCTGCAGAACAGCCTCCTCAAGGGCCGCACCGTCGGCGTAGCCGCCTACAACACCACGGAAGCGCTGGAGTGGGGCGTCACCGGCTCCGGCCTGCGCGCCACCGAATTCGACCCGTTCAGCCTGAACCTGGCCAAGCAGCAGCTGGAAGAAGAAGCCGCGCGCTTCAAACCGGAAGACTGGGGCATGAAACGTGGCGGCGAGCACGAGGACTATATGTTCCTCAACCTCGGCCCCAACCACCCCTCCGCCCACGGCGCCTTCCGTATCGTCCTGCAGCTGGATGGCGAAGAAATAGTCGACTGCGTGCCGGAAGTCGGCTACCACCACCGTGGTGCCGAGAAGATGGCCGAACGCCAGTCCTGGCACAGCTTTATTCCCTACACCGACCGTATCGACTACCTCGGCGGGGTGATGAACAACCTGCCCTACGTACTCTCCGTGGAGAAGCTCGCGGGGATCAAGGTGCCGGCGCGCGTGGACTTTATCCGGGTGATGATGGCGGAATTCTTCCGCATCACCAGCCACCTGCTGTTCCTCGGCACCTATATCCAGGACGTCGGCGCCATGACCCCGGTGTTCTTCACCTTCACCGACCGTCAGCGCGCCTACAAGGTGATCGAGGCCATCACCGGCTTCCGCATGCACCCGGCCTGGTACCGCATCGGCGGAGTCGCCGCCGACCTGCCGCGCGGCTGGGATGGCCTGGTCAAGGAATTCGTCGAGTGGCTGCCCAAGCGCCTCGACGAATACGAAAAGGCCGCGCTGAAGAACAGCATCCTCAAGGGCCGCACCGTCGGCGTAGCCGCCTACAACACCAAGGAAGCGCTGGAGTGGGGCGTCACCGGCTCCGGCCTGCGCGCCACCGGTCTGGACTTCGACCTGCGCAAGGCGCGTCCCTATTCGGGCTACGAGAACTTCGAATTCGAGATACCGCTGGCGCACAACGGCGATGCCTACGACCGCTGCATGGTGCGCGTGGAAGAGATGCGCCAGAGCATCCGCATCATCGACCAGTGCCTGCGCAATATGCCGGAAGGTCCGTACAAGGCGGATCACCCGCTGACCACGCCGCCGCCGAAAGAGCGCACGCTGCAGCATATCGAGACCCTGATCACCCACTTCCTGCAAGTTTCCTGGGGCCCGGTGATGCCGGCCAACGAGAGCTTCCAGATGATCGAGGCGACCAAGGGTATCAACAGCTATTACCTGACCAGCGACGGCAGCACCATGAGCTACCGCACCCGGATCCGCACCCCGAGCTTCCCGCACCTGCAGCAGATCCCCTCGGTGATCCGCGGCAGCATGGTGGCCGACCTCATCGCCTATCTGGGCAGTATCGACTTCGTTATGGCCGACGTGGACCGCTGATTATGAGCACGCTTATTCAAACTGATCGTTTCGTCCTCAGCGAAACCGAACGCTCGGCCATCGAGCACGAGATGCACCACTACGAAGACCCGCGTGCGGCGTCCATCGAAGCGCTGAAAATCGTGCAGAAGGAGCGCGGCTGGGTGCCGGACGGCGCCGCCGATGCCATAGGCGCGATTCTCGGCATTCCGGCCAGCGACGTCGAAGGCGTGGCCACCTTCTATAGTCAGATCTTCCGTCAGCCGGTGGGTCGCCACATCATTCGCGTGTGCGACAGCATGACCTGCTTTATCGGCGGCCATGAGTCGGTGGTGTCCAGCATCCAGCAACAGCTGGGGATTGGCCTGGGTCAGACCAGTGCCGACGGCCGTTTCACCCTGCTGCCGGTGTGCTGCCTGGGCAACTGCGACAAGGCCCCGGCCGTGATGATCGACGACGACACCTTCGGCGACGTGCAGCCTGACGGCGTCGCCACACTGCTGGAGGCCTACGTATGACGATCAAGACGCTGACCTCCATTGGCCCGGCCAACAAGATCGCGCGTAGCGAAGAAACCCACCCGCTGACCTGGCGCCTGCGCGACGACGCCCAGCCGGTATGGCTCGAGGAATACCAGGCGAAGAACGGCTACGCCGCCGCGCGTAAGGCTTTGGGCGAAATGGCCCAGGCCGACATAGTGCAGACGGTCAAGGACTCCGGCCTCAAGGGCCGCGGCGGTGCGGGCTTCCCCACCGGGGTGAAGTGGGGCCTGATGCCGGCCGACGAATCCATGAACATCCGCTACCTGCTGTGCAACGCGGATGAAATGGAACCCAACACCTGGAAAGACCGCATGCTGATGGAGCAGCTGCCGCACCTGCTGATCGAGGGCATGCTGATCAGTGCGCGAGCGCTCAAGGCCTACCGCGGTTATATCTTCCTGCGCGGCGAATACGTCGACGCGGCCGCCAACCTCAACCGCGCGATTACCGAAGCCAAGGCCGCCGGCCTGCTGGGCAAGAACATCCTCGGTTCGGGCTTCGACTTCGAGCTGTTCGTGCATACCGGTGCCGGCCGCTATATCTGCGGTGAAGAAACCGCGCTGATCAACTCCCTGGAAGGCCGCCGCGCCAACCCGCGCTCCAAGCCGCCCTTCCCGGCCGCTGTCGGCGTGTGGGGCAAACCGACCTGCGTCAACAACGTCGAGACCCTGTGCAACGTGCCCTCGATCGTCTCGGGCGGCGTCGACTGGTACAAGGGTCTGGCCCGTCCGGGCAGCGAAGACATGGGCACCAAGCTGATGGGCTTCTCCGGCAAGGTGAAGAACCCCGGCCTGTGGGAGCTGCCGTTCGGCGTTAGCGCCCGCGAGCTGTTCGAGGACTATGCCGGCGGCATGCGCGACGGCTATAAGCTGAAATGCTGGCAACCCGGCGGCGCCGGCACCGGCTTCCTGTTGCCGGAACACCTGGACGCCTCGATGTACGCCGCCGGTATCGCCAAGGTCGGTACCCGCATGGGCACAGGTTTAGCCCTGGCGGTGGACGACAGCGTCAACATGGTGTCCTTGCTGCGCAATATGGAAGAGTTCTTCTCCCGCGAGTCCTGCGGCTTCTGTACCCCATGCCGCGATGGCCTGCCCTGGAGCGTGAAGATTCTCCGCGCCCTGGAACGCGGCCAAGGCACCCGGGAAGACATCGAGACCCTGCTCGGCCTGGTCAACTTCCTCGGCCCCGGCAAGACCTTCTGCGCTCACGCACCGGGCGCGGTCGAGCCGTTGGGCAGTGCGATCAAGTATTTCCGCTCGGAGTTCGAGGCTGGCGTTGCCAGCAGCAGTGCTTCGGCGCCGACGGGGCAATTCGCTCCCGCGTAAAAAATTGCGTTGCGGCGGCCACTGACCTGGCCCCGCGACTCAGCGTGATTCCATTAGCCAAGTCCGCTCACGCGGATAAAGAAGAAACTCGACCATGGCCACTATCCACGTAGACGGCAAAGATTTTGAAGTCGATGGTGCGGACAACCTGTTGCAGGCCTGTCTGTCCCTCGGTCTCGATATCCCCTATTTCTGCTGGCACCCGGCGCTCGGTAGCGTCGGCGCCTGCCGCCAATGCGCGGTCAAGCAGTACAACGACGAGAACGACACCCGCGGTCGTCTGGTCATGTCCTGCATGACCCCCGCCACCGACAACAGCTGGATCTCCATCGACGACGAGGAGGCCAAGCAGTTCCGCGCCAGCGTCGTCGAGTGGCTGATGACCAACCACCCGCACGACTGCCCGGTGTGCGAGGAAGGCGGCCATTGCCACCTGCAAGACATGACGGTGATGACCGGCCACAACCAGCGCCGCTATCGCTTCACCAAGCGCACCCACCAGAACCAGCAACTCGGCCCGTTTATCGGCCATGAAATGAACCGCTGCATCGCCTGCTACCGCTGCGTGCGCTACTACAAGGACTACGCCGGCGGCACCGACCTGGGCGTCTACGGCGCCCATGACAACGTGTACTTCGGCCGAGTCGAAGACGGCGTGCTGGAAAGCGAGTTCTCCGGCAACCTGGTCGAGGTCTGCCCGACTGGCGTGTTCACCGACAAGACCCACTCCGAGCGCTACAACCGCAAGTGGGACATGCAGTTCGCCCCGAGCATCTGTCATGGCTGCGCCAGCGGCTGCAACACCAGCCCCGGCGAACGCTACGGCGAGATCCGCCGCATCGAAAACCGCTTCAACGGCGATGTGAACCAGTACTTCCTGTGTGACCGTGGCCGCTTCGGCTATGGCTACGTCAACCGCGAAGACCGCCCGCGTCAGCCGCTGCTCCTTAATAAGGACGGGGACAATGCGCAGCTGGGCATAGACGCTGCGCTGGACAAGGCCGCCGAACTGCTCAAGGGCAAACGGGTAATAGGCATCGGCTCGCCGCGCGCCAGCCTGGAAAGCAATTTCGCCCTGCGCGAACTGGTCGGCGCCGCCAACTACTACTCCGGCATAGCCGCCCAGGAGCTCGCCAACCTGCGCCTGATCCGCGACGTGCTGCAGAACGGCCCGCTGCCGGTGCCGACCCTGCGTGAAGTGGAAAGCCACGACGCAGTGTTCGTCCTCGGCGAAGACCTGACCCAGACCGCCGCGCGCCTGGCCCTGGCCCTGCGCCAGTCGGTCAAGGGCAAGGCCACCGAAATCGCCGCCTCGATGAAGATCCAGGATTGGCATATGGCTGCCGTGCAGAACGTCGCTCAGGACGCGCTGAACCCGCTGTTTATCGCCAGCGTCGCCACCACCCGCCTCGACGATATCGCCGAAGCCTGCGTGCATGCCGCTCCGGACGATCTGGCCCGCCTCGGCTTCGCCGTGGCCCATGCCATCGACCCGAGCGCCCCGGCCGTCAACGGCCTGGAGCCTGAGGCCAGCGAACTGGTACAGCGCATCGCCGAGGCCCTGCTGAATGCCAAGCGTCCGTTGATAGTCTCCGGTGCTTCGCTGGGCAGCAAAGCCCTGATCGAAGCCGCGGCCAATATCGCCGGCGCGCTGAAGAAGCGTGAGAAGAATGGCTCCATCAGCCTGGTGGTGCCGGAGGCCAACAGCATGGGCGCCGCGCTGTTTGGCGGCGAGTCACTGGACGCGGCGCTGGACGCCCTGACTTCCGGCCAAGCCGATGCCCTGATAGTGCTGGAAAACGACCTGTACCGCCGCGCCGACGTGGCCCGCGTGGACGCCGCCCTGGCTGCCGCCAAGGTGGTGATAGTGGCCGACCATCAGCAGACCGCCACCAGCGCCAAAGCCCATCTGCTGCTGCCGGTCGCCAGCTTCGCCGAAGGCGACGGCACCCTGGTCAGCTTCGAAGGCCGCGCCCAGCGTTTCTTCCAGGTGTTCGAGCCGAGCTACCACGACAGCACTATCCTGGTGCGCGAAGGCTGGCGCTGGTTGCATGCGCTGCACAGCACAATGCAGGGCAAAGCCGTCGACTGGACCCAACTGGACGCAGTCACCGCAGCCTGCGCCGCCAGCAATAGCCTGCTGACGCGTATCGGCGAAGCCGCACCGAATGCCTCGTTCCGCATCAAGGGCATGAAATTGGCCCGCGAGCCGCATCGCTACAGCGGCCGCACCGCCATGCGCGCCGATATCAGCGTGCACGAGCCGCGCCAACCGCAGGACAAGGACTCGGCCTTCGCCTTCTCCATGGAAGGCTATTCCGGCAGCAAGGAAGACCGTCAGCAGATTCCGTTCGCCTGGTCGCCAGGCTGGAACTCGCCGCAGGCCTGGAACAAGTTCCAGGATGAAGTCGGCGGCCATCTGCGTGCCGGCGACCCGGGCGTGCGCCTGATCGAAACCAAAGGCACTGTGCTGCCCTGGTTCAACGCCCCCGTCGCGTTCAACCCGGCGCCAGGCACCCTGCAGGCCGTACCGCTGCACCACCTGTTCGGTAGCGAGGAAACCTCTGCGCTCGCCGCTCCGGTGCAGGAGCGCATTCCGCAACCTTATGTGGCCCTGGCCAAGGCCGAAGCCGACCTCCTAGGTGTCAACGACGGCGCGCTGCTCAGCCTCAACCTCAACGGCCAGACCCTGCGTCTGCCGCTGCAAATCCGCGAAGAGCTGGCCATCGGCCTGGTCGGTCTGCCGGTGGGTCTGCCGGGCATTCCGGCGTTGATTGCCGGTGCCCTGGTCACTTCCATTCAGGAGGCCGCGCAATGAGTTGGCTGACTCCTGAGGTAATCGATGCGCTGATCGCGGTGCTCAAGGCCATCGTCATTCTGCTGGTGGTAGTGGTCTGTGGCGCGCTGCTGAGCTTCGTCGAGCGCCGTCTGCTCGGCTGGTGGCAGGACCGCTACGGCCCCAACCGCGTGGGCCCGTTCGGCATGTTCCAGATCGCCGCGGACATGATCAAGATGTTCTTCAAGGAAGACTGGATCCCGCCGTTCGCCGATCGGTTCGTCTTTATCCTGGCGCCTATGATCGCCTTCGCCGCCATGCTGATGGCCTTCGCGATCATCCCTATCACCCCGAACTGGGGGGTGGCGGACCTGAACATCGGCATCCTGTTCTTCTTCGCCATGGCCGGTTTGTCGGTGTACGCGGTGCTGTTCGCCGGCTGGTCGAGCAACAACAAGTTCGCCCTGCTCGGCGCCCTGCGCGCCTCGGCGCAGACAGTGTCCTACGAGGTGTTCCTGGCCCTGGCGCTGATGGGCATAGTCGCCCAGGTCGGCTCGTTCAATATGCGCGCTATAGTCGACTACCAGGCCGAGCACCTGTGGTTCATCATTCCGCAGTTCTTCGGCTTCTGTACCTTCTTTATCGCCGGCGTGGCGGTGACTCACCGTCACCCCTTCGACCAGCCGGAAGCGGAACAGGAGCTGGCCGACGGTTACCACATCGAATATGCCGGGATGAAATGGGGCATGTTCTTCGTCGGCGAATACATCGGCATAGTCACCATCTCGGCACTGCTGGTGACCCTGTTCTTCGGCGGCTGGCACGGGCCGTTCGGCATCCTGCCGCAGATTCCCTTTATCTGGTTCGCCCTGAAAACCTGCTTCTTCATCATGCTGTTTATCCTGCTGCGCGCCTCGATCCCGCGCCCGCGCTATGACCAGGTGATGGCCTTCAGCTGGAAGTTCTGCCTGCCACTGACCCTTATCAACCTGCTGGTGACCGGCGCGCTCGTGCTGGCCGCGGCCCAGTAAGGAGAATCACAGAATGTTCAAGTACATAGGGGATGTGGTGCACGGCACCTTCACCCAGCTGCGCAGCCTGGTGATGATCTTCAGTCACGGCTTCCGCAAACGCGACACCCTGCAATACCCGGAAGAACAGGTATACCTGCCGCCGCGCTACCGCGGCCGTATCGTCCTGACCCGCGACCCCGACGGCGAAGAACGCTGCGTGGCCTGCAACCTGTGCGCCGTGGCCTGCCCGGTCGGCTGCATCTCGCTGCAGAAAGCCGAAACCGACGATGGTCGTTGGTACCCGGAGTTCTTCCGTATCAATTTCTCGCGCTGCATCTTCTGCGGGATGTGCGAGGAAGCCTGCCCGACCACCGCGATCCAGCTCACCCCGGACTTCGAAATGGGCGAGTACAAGCGCCAGGACCTGGTGTACGAGAAGGAAGACCTGCTGATTTCCGGCCCGGGCAAGAACCCGGACTACAACTTCTACCGCGTCGCCGGTATGGCCATTGCCGGCAAGCCGAAAGGCGCCGCGCAGAGTGAAGCCGAGCCGATCAACGTGAAAGGCTTACTGCCCTAAGGACGACCGATGGAATTCGCTTTCTACCTGGCCGCAGGCGCTGCCGTGGCCTCCACAGTGCGGGTGATCAGCGCCAGCAACCCGGTGCATGCCCTGCTCTATCTGATCGTTTCGCTGCTGGCCGTGGCCATGTGCTTCTTCGCCCTCGGCGCGCCCTTTGCCGGCGCCCTGGAGATCATCGTCTACGCCGGCGCCATCATGGTGCTGTTCGTCTTCGTGGTGATGATGCTCAACCTCGGCCCGGCTTCCGCCGAACAGGAAATCAAATGGCTGACGCCCGGCATCTGGACCGGCCCGGCCATCCTCAGCACCCTGCTCCTCGGCCAGTTGCTCTATGCCCTGTTCCAATCCCCGAGCGGTGCCTCCATCGGCCTGGTGACTGTCGACGCCAAGGCTGTCGGCATCGCCCTGTACGGGCCCTACCTGCTGGCCGTGGAGCTGGCCTCCATGCTGCTGCTCGCCGCCCTGGTCGCCGCCTACCACCTCGGTCGCCACGATGCCAAGGAGCCAACCGCATGAATGCGATTCCCATGGAGCACGGCCTGGCCTTGGCCGGCGTGCTGTTCAGCCTCGGTCTGATCGGCCTGATGGTCCGCCGCAATATCCTTTTTATCTTGATGAGCCTGGAAGTGATGATGAACGCCACCGCCCTGGCCTTCGTGGTCGCCGGCAGCCGCTGGGTACAGCCTGACGGACAGATCATGTTCATTCTGGTGATCACCCTGGCAGCCGCCGAGGCCAGTATCGGCCTGGCGATCCTGCTGCAGCTGTATCGCCGCTTCCACACCCTCGATATCGACGCTGCCAGCGAGATGCGCGGATGAATCTTCTATTCCTGACTTGCCTGTTCCCCCTTATCGGCTTCGTGCTGCTGGCCTTCTCCCGCGGCCGCCTCTCGGAAAACCTCGCGGCCCTGATCGGCGTTGGCTCGGTCGGCCTATCGGCCCTCACCGCCGTTTGGGTGATGCTGCAGTTCAACCTCAATCCGCCGGAAAACGGCGTGTTCACCCAGGTGCTCTGGCAGTGGATGTCGGTTGGCTCGCTCAAGCCGAGTTTTACCCTGTACCTGGATGGCCTGTCGCTGACCATGCTTGGCGTGGTCACCGGTGTCGGCTTCCTGATTCACCTGTTCGCCAGTTGGTATATGCGCGGTGAAGAGGGCTACTCGCGCTTCTTCGCCTACACCAACCTGTTTATCGCCAGCATGCTGTTCCTGGTGCTGGGCGATAACCTGCTGTTCCTCTACTTCGGCTGGGAAGGCGTGGGGCTGTGCTCCTACCTGCTGATCGGCCACTACTTCAAGCACAGGCCCAACGGCAACGCGGCGCTCAAGGCCTTTATCGTTACCCGCGTCGGCGATGTGTTTATGGCCATCGGCCTGTTTATCCTGTTCTTCCATCTGGGCACCCTGAATATCCAGGAGCTGATGCTGCTGGCGCCGCAGAAGTACCTCGCAGGCGACAACTGGCTGTGGATCGCCACCCTGATGCTGCTCGGCGGTGCGGTCGGCAAGTCCGCCCAGCTGCCGTTGCAGACCTGGCTGGCCGACGCCATGGCCGGCCCGACCCCGGTTTCCGCATTGATCCATGCGGCGACCATGGTCACCGCCGGCGTCTACCTGATCGCCCGTACCCACGGCCTGTTCCTGCTGACCCCGGAAATCCTCGAGCTGGTCGGCCTAGTCGGCGGCGTGACCCTGGTCCTGGCCGGCTTCGCCGCCCTGGTGCAGACCGACATC
>NZ_JAUYNP010000312.1 GCF_030696055.1 Pseudomonas sp.
CCTCGCGCTGGCCCTGGCGGCTGCCCAGATCGGCCACCACCAGCCAGGCATGCTTCATCAGCGCATCCACCTCGGCAAACAGCGCCGCGCGGCCATTGGCCAGGCGATATTCGGCGCCACCCTCGCGGCGCTGCTGGGCGATGCGGTCCGGATAGGCGAACGCCAGCAGGGCGCCCAGCCAGCGCGGATGTTCGGGATCGCTCACGGCGTTCGCGATGGGCCGGCGCCTAAGATAGCCCTGAAACTGCTTGGCCAGTTGCCGCGCGCGCTGCACCCCGCCCTGGGCGCCACGGGCGGCCCGCGACTCGCCGGAAAGCAGGGCCAGGCGGCTGTGCAGATCGGCCCCCATACCATGCTGGCCGCCGCGCAGAATGTCGCGTTCGCCGAGCAGCGCGGCCAGATCACAGGCCAGCGCGCCCAGGCCCAGCTCCTGGCCGCGCAAGAGCAGATGGGCGATGCGCGGATGGGTCGGCAGCTCGACCATGGCCTGGCCATGGGCCGTCAGGCCGCCCTGAGCGTCGACCGCGCCGAGGCGCGCCAGCAGGTCCAGGGCCTGAGCATAGGCGGCGGCCGGCGGCGGATCGAGCCAGACCAACTCGGCAGGCTGCACGCCCCAGCGCACCAGCTGCAGGGCCAGGCCGGCCAGGTCGGCCTGGAGGATTTCCGCCGTGGCATAGGCCGCCAGCTGCTCATGCTGGGCCTGCGACCACAGTCGGTAGCAGGCGCCCGGCTGCAAGCGCCCGGCCCGCCCGGCGCGCTGGGTGGCCGAGGCGCGGGAAATGCGCTGGGTGTCCAGGCGGGTCATGCCGCTGTTCGGGTCGAAGCGCGGCACCCGCGCCAGGCCGGCATCTATCACCACCCGCACGCCATCGATGGTCAGGCTGGTTTCGGCGATATTGGTGGCCAGCACCACCTTGCGCAGGCCCGCCGGCGCTGGCTCGATGGCGGCGCGCTGGGCGCTGAGGTCCAGCTCGCCATGCAGCGGACACAGCAGAATCTCGCTACGTCCGGCCAGGGCTTCGGCCAGCTGTTCGTTGACCCGGCGAATCTCCGCCTGCCCCGGCAGAAACACCAGCAGGCTGCCCGGCTCGTCGGCCAGCGCTTGCAACACCGTCTGCACCACCCGCGGCTCTACCCAGTCGCCCAGCTGGTACGGCGCGCCCCAGCGCATGTCGACCGGGAACAGGCGCCCTTCGCTGCGCAGCACCGGCGCGTCGCCCAGCAGGCCGGCCAGGCGCTCGCCTTCCAGGGTCGCCGACATCAACAGCACCTTAAGTGGCGGCTCGCCGGAGTCGTCGCCGCGAAACATGTCCCGGCCGTTGAGGCACAGGGCCAGGGCCAGGTCGGCATCCAGGCTGCGCTCGTGGAATTCGTCGAAGATCACCAGGCCGACGCCTTCCAGCGCCGGATCATCCTGCAGGCGGCGGGCGAGGATGCCCTCGGTGACCACCTCGATACGGGTGCGCGGGCCGACCTTGCTGTCCAGGCGGATGCGGTAGCCCACGGTCTCCCCCACCGCCTCGCCCAGTTCGCTGGCCAGGCGTTCGGCCGCCGCCCGCGCGGCCAGGCGGCGCGGCTCGAGCATGATGATCGACTGCCCGGCCAGCCAGGGCTGATCCAGCAGCGCCAGGGGCACGCGGGTGGTCTTGCCGGCACCGGGAGGCGCCTCCAATACCGCCTCATGGCGGCTGGCGAGCGCCTCGCGCAGGGCGGGCAGAAGGACGTCGATAGGCAGGGAATTCATGGCGGCTCCAATCGGGGAGGCGATTATAGCGACGAACCTGTGGCCTATTTGCGCGGTCTTAACTAGGACGTAGCGCTATTGCCATGTCGGGATTGTTATAGTTGCGCCAGTTTTTCTCAGGAGATGCTCAATGCCCACCTATAAGCGCGTTATCGGCGGCATTCTCGCCGCCACCCTGTTCACCCAGCTGACCGCCTGCGGCACCCTGTTCTTCCCGGATCGCCGCGGCCAGATCGAAGGCCGTATCGACCCGGTGGTCGCGGGACTTAACGCCATCGGCATCCTGTTCTACGTGATCCCCGGCCTGATCGCCTTCGGCATCGACTTCGCCACCGGCGCCATCTACCTGCCGGGCGGCGTGACCTCCCAGGTCAACCCCGCGGACCTGCACAACCTGGTGGATGCCGACGGCCAGATCGACCCGAGCAAGCTCAAGGCGCTGATCCAAGTGCAAACCGGCCACAGCCTGCCCCTGGATGACCCCCGCCTGATCCGCCACAGCGGCAGCGTCGAGCAACTGGCGGCCTTCGGCTTGCGCCCTGCGGCCTGACGCCCGCCTGGCCCAGCAGCACGCCGGCAAACTCTACCCAGGGCGCGCTTCTGGGCTACCTTTGTGGCATAGCCCCGGTGAATCCAACATTAGGCCCCATGCACAAGTTCGCTTCTGCGGTAATGCTGTTGACCCTGGTGGCCCAGCCGGTTCTTGCCTCGCAAACCGCTTGTATCTTCTCGACCGGCAAAACATCTCACTACTACGAGCTCGAGTTTATCGGCTACAGCGATACCAAGCCGATGCTGGTCTTTAGCTCGACGACGTTCCGCGCCGGCCAACGCACTCCGCTCCCACCGGCGGATCTTAAACATTTCAGTCAAAAGGCTCGAAGCGTCAGCCTAGCGTTCCGTAACCCGGAGGACCCTGCTCTGCCCCCGTCCTTCACCCTGGCCGGTACGGGTGATCATGCTTGGCTCACCATCGGCTCGGCCCGCCTCCAAGGCGATTTAAAATGCGCTGACTGAGCGGCTGTTGGCTCAAGCCCGTGGCGCATCCCGACCGACTCGCGGCTGGACGGCGCAGCATACGCAGCAGCACAATTCGGCCGAACGCGATTTCGCGCATATGCTGAACAGGCATTCCTGCTCAGCGGACGCGCGTCATGAAGAAGACCAGTCTCGAAACCCTTTATCGCGAGCACCAGCCCGACGCGATCGAAAAGCGCCTGGACAGTAAACACAAGCCGCAAATCATTTCCGACGCCGTGCTCGGTGGCATAGATGGCTGCGTCACCACCTTCGCCATAGTCGCCGGCGCGGTCGGGGCAGGATTCTCGGCACCTGTGGCGCTGATCATGGGCTTCGCCAATCTGTTTGCCGATGGCTTCAGCATGGCCGTGAGCAATTACGAGGCGATCAAGGCGCAACGTGAATTCCGCGAGAAAGTCAGGCGCATGGAAGAGGAACACATCGACCGAGTGCCCGACGGAGAACTCGAGGAGATCCGCCAGGTGTTCTACCGCAAGGGTTTCAGCGGCGAGATTCTCGAAGCCATAGTCCGTACGATCAGCCAAGACCGCCAGCTCTGGGTTGAAACCATGCTGATCGAAGAACACGGCCTGCAGCCTATCAACCTGGACCCCATCCGCTCAGCCAGCGCGACCTTCACGGCCTTTCTGCTGGCCGGGGCCATCCCCTTGTTGCCGCTGTTTTTCAGCACCCTGGGCCTTGCGCGGCAATTTCTCTTCAGCACGATCCTAGCGGCGACCGTGTTCTTTTCCATCGGCATGTTGAAGAGCCTGGTGTTTGCCCAACCGCTGCTGCGCTCCGGCTTAAGCACCTTACTCACCGGCGGCACGGCGGCCACTCTGGCCTATCTGACCGGTTATGTCCTGCGCCATATATTTGCCATCGGATAAATGCCAAACAGGTTTAGCCGGCGGCACATATAGATTGCCAGCAACAAAAAGGGGAGACCTTGCGGCCTCCCCTTTTTGCATGTCCCTTATTCTGGCGTCGGTAACGCCTTTTCTTCGCTCGCCTGGTTGGGCAGTGCGGACCCGGGTGCCGTGACGATCCGGTGAGATCGGCGGCTACCGCTCACCTGGTTGGGTGAGGCGGCTGGACTTGTCGTCCGGGCCTTGAAACTGAGGTAAAGCTTAGGCCAACAGGCGCAGAAAAATATTGCGAAGATTGCTAACAAAACCATCCATTGCGCAATTAATAGCTACAGGAGCATGCTTTACAGCAATGTAACTATAAAGTCTGACCAAGATGAACAAACTTGATCGCTACGACCTGAATATCCTCGCCGAATTGCAACGCGACGCCAGCCTGTCCAACCAGGAGCTGGCCGAGCGCATCGGCCTGTCGCCCTCGCCCTGCTCGCGGCGGGTCAAGCAACTAGAAGACGACGGCTATATCCTCGGCCAGGTGGCCCTGCTCGACCGCAAGCAACTGGGCCTGACCCTCACCGCCTATGTGCTGATCGGCATGGACAAACACACCCCGGAGCGTTTCGAGCACTTCCAGGAGATGATCCGCAAATGCCCCGAGGTGCTGGAGTGCAGCCTGGTCACCGGCATGGACGCGGACTACCAGCTCAAGGTGGTGGTGCCGGACATGGATCACTACCAGAAATTCCTGCTCGGCACCCTGACCCGTATCGAAGGGGTTTCCAGCGTGCGCTCCAGCTTCGTGCTGCAGCAGATACTGTCCAGCACCCAGCTGCCGTTGCAGCATCTGCGCAGCTGATGGCTGCGCCAGCGCTTACCGGCGGTCGCTGACAACGCCGGGGCTGGCGTATAATCGCCGGCGTTTTGCTGCCCCCTGTCGCACCCGTCACTTGGTAGCCCGGATGCAATCCGGGGGACAGCCTCCCGGATTGCATCCGGGCTACGACTGTTTGCGGGCCGAATCCACAGGCGACCCCCAGCTCGCCAGACTCACGCCAGGGGCACAGCCCACTGGCCGCCACCTGAGGTCGAGATGCAACCGGAAGTGTTCGAAGAATTGATGATGACCGTGCTGGTCGGCGGCCTGGTGCTGTTTATGGCGTTTATCGTCTGGGACCTGGCGAAAAAATCCAAAGCCGGGCGCTTCGGCAGCATGATCCTGTTTCTCGCCCTGGGCCTGGGCGTGCTGGGTTTTCTGATCAAGACTCTGGTGATCGCCGGGCTCGAAGGCCTGTAAGCCAAGCCTCTGGCCATCCGCTCTGGGCTGCCTGCCCCGACGAATGACGCAGCTGCGTAGGATGGGTTGAGCTGGCGATACCCATCACTCTTCATGCTCCGCATGGGTATCGCTACGCTCAACCCATCCTACAGACGCGCCTCGACCTCTTTCCACTCGCCCGGCTGCAAGCCCTCCAGGCTCCAGGGGCCGATGCGCACGCGCACCAGGCGCAGGGTCGGCAGGCCGACGGCGGCGGTCATGCGCCTGACCTGACGGTTACGCCCCTCGCGGATCACCAGTTCCAGCCAGGCCGTCGGCACGCTCTTGCGAAAGCGTACCGGCGGGTTGCGCGGCCACAGCTGCGGCTCCTCCAGCAGCCGTGCCTCGGCCGGCAGGGTCGGCCCGTCATTCAACTGCACGCCCTCGCGCAGCTGCTGCAGCTGGGTTTCGCTCGGTTCGCCCTCCACCTGTACCCAGTAGGTTTTCGTCAGCTTGTGCTTGGGGTCGGCGATGCGCGCCTGCAGGCCGCCGTCATTGGTCAGCAGCAGCAGGCCTTCGCTGTCGCGATCCAGGCGCCCGGCGGGGTACACCCCGGGAACGCTGACAAAATCCTTAAGGGTGGCGCGGCCTTGCTCGTCATTGAACTGGGTCAGCACATCGAAAGGCTTATTCAGCAACAGCAGGCGCGGCGCGGCCGGCGCCGCCTTGGCCATCCGGCGCACGGCAGGCTTGCCGCTGTGCGGACGAGGGGTAGCAGGACGAGGCGGACGCGACATGGATGATCCGGTAGCAGCTTGCGGGGCGGCCAGTGTAACCGAGGCCAAGGTTGGACTATCAGGCTGAGTGATCAACAGGCATTTAGCGGATGGGTGCAGCTATGCTGCCTAGGTCCTGTTCTCAGCCCCGAGGCTTATTGCCATGAGTTCGTCCGAATCCCTAGTCGATACCTTTACCGGCTGGGCCGCCAAGGCCCCCGGCGCGCCCCTCGAACCGCACAGCTATGACCCCGGCCCTCTGGGCGCCGAGGAAGTCGAAGTGGCGGTGGAATACTGCGGCATCTGCCACTCCGACCAGTCGATGATCGACAACGAATGGGGCAATGCGCGCTACCCCTTTATCCCCGGCCATGAAGTGGTGGGCACAGTGGTGCGCCTGGGCCCGCAGGCGCGCGGCCTGAAACTCGGTCAACGGGTCGGCATCGGCTGGTACAAGGGCAGCTGCATGCACTGCGGCTCCTGCATGGAAGGTTCGCACCAGCTATGCGGTACGGTGAAACCCACCATAGTCGGCAGCAACGGCGGCTTCGCCGATCGCCTGCGTAGCCACTGGGCCTGGACCGTGCCGCTGCCGGACGGCCTCGACCCGGCGCTGGTTGGCCCGCTGTTCTGCGCAGGCTCCACGGTGTTCAGCCCGCTGCTGGATTTCAACGTGAAGCCCACAGACCGAGTCGGCGTGGTCGGCATCGGCGGCCTCGGCCACCTGGCCCTGGGCTTTCTGAATGCCTGGGGCTGCGAAGTCACCGCCTTCACTTCATCGCTGAACAAACAGGACGAAGCCAAGCGCCTGGGCGCGCACAAGGTGGTGGCTTCCACCGATAGCGCGGCGCTGAAAGCCATAGCCGGCAGCCTGGATTTCCTTCTGGTCACCGCCAGCGCCGACCTGGACTGGAACGCCATGCTCGGCACCCTGGCCGGCAAGGGCCGCCTGCACTTCGTTGGCATAGTGCCCAGCGCGATTCCGGTGCATGTGTTCAACCTGATCCCGCGCCAGCGCAGCCTGTCCGGCTCGCCAGTGGGTTCGCCGGCCAATATGGCGACCATGCTGGAGTTCTGCGCGCGCCATCAGATTCTGCCGCAGGTCGAGCACTTCCCCATGAGCCGCGTCAACGACGCCATCGCCCACCTGCGTGCCGGCAAGGCGCGCTACCGGGTGGTGCTGG
Organism: Pseudomonas sp.; assembly: GCF_030696055.1. Lineage (GTDB taxonomy): Bacteria > Pseudomonadota > Gammaproteobacteria > Pseudomonadales > Pseudomonadaceae > Aquipseudomonas. The sequence continues at coordinate 6,849 of NZ_JAUYNP010000312.1, forward strand.
ACGCCAGCCAATAAGCTACGGCCAGGGTGCGCCATGCGCACCCTAGGCAACCCAGCCAGGGAGAGTCCGATGCGTCCAACCGTTTGCACCCTAGGCCAAATCACTCGCTGCATACTGCTCTCCTTGCTGCTTGCGGGCTGCAGCCTGCCGGCTCGACAGCCGCCGGCGGCATTGCCAAACGCCAACACCCTCGAGCCTGCCAGTAATCAGGAGCAACGCTGGTGGCGCGCCTGTTTTCGCCTGCCGTTCGATGATGAGCAGCAACCGCGCTGGAGCCTGGACGCCTTGCTGGCCGAACAGGTGGCGGCGCCTGCACTGCGCCGCCACGCCGCACAGATCCCGCTCTGGCGCTTCCACCGCCGTGCCACCGAGGATGCCGTCGGCCATCAGTTCAGCCTGCTGTTCTACAGCGACGCCAGCACTGCCAAATCACTGTTCGCCGAATTGCAGGGGCATCCACTGACGGCCGAGCTGCTGGCATCCCAACAGCTCAACCAGCTGCTCACCCCCTGCGGGCCGCCCGATCAGGACCAGAGCGCCATCGAAGCCAGCAGCGACCCCAGCTGGGACCCGCGCCTGCAGAAGACCTGGCCCTACTTCAGCATGGGCGTCAGCGCCCACTGGCTGGCGCTGATCGAGGAAGTGGGGCGCGACATCCCCCTCGAAGACAACGACAGCGCCGCTCAGATAAAGCGCTTTCAGCGCATCCAGCAGGAGATCGACGAAATCTGGCGCGAGGACGGCCAGCACGCCTATCTGCATCACCTCAATGCGCTGTTCGGTTACCAGCCGTTGCTAATGCGCTATTGAGCACAGACCGCACTGCCCACCAGGCAGAGACCGATGCCCCCGCCCTGGCCTTGCGGATCACAGCAACGGCATATTCTTGGTCACGCAATGGATACCGCCACCGCCGGCGGCAATCGGGTCGATATTTACCTGCACTATGGCGCGGCCCGGATACAGCTTGGTCAGCAGCTCCTTGCAGTACTGGTCGGCCGCCGCATCGCCAAACTGCGGGGCTATCACCGCGCCATTGATCGGCAGGTAGTTGATATAACCCGGGGCGAAGTCCGGGTTGTTCTGGGTGTAGACGTTGCTGCGCTTCTTCAGGGGTGGCGGCAGGGTGTGCACCACCAGCTTGGTGCCATCGGCGTCGGTGGCGTTCTTGAGAATCTCCAGGTGGGTACGGGTCACCGCGTAGTCGTAGGACTTGGGGTCGTTGTCCAGGTTGGCGATCACCACGCCGGGGCTGACGAAGCGCGCGTAGAAGTCGACGTGGGCATCGGTGATGTCCTTGCCCTTGATCCCCGGCAGCCAGATGATCTTGCGCAGGCCCAAATTGGCCTTCAGCTCGGCCTCGATCTGCGCGCGGCTCATACCCGGGTTGCGGTTGTCGTTGACCCAGCAGCTCTCGGTCATGATCGCGGTGCCGTGGCCATCCACCTCGATGCCGCCGCCCTCGCCGGTCAGCTGGCTGGCGATATAGCTGGCATAGGCCTCATAGCTGAGCGCATCGGCCACCTGGGTGTCATTGCTGGAGCGCTGCTTGTTGCCCCAGCCGTTGAAGTTGAAATCCACCAGGCCGCGCCCGCCCTGGCCATCCACCACGAAGCAGCCGCCGTAGTCGCGCATCCAGATGTCGTCCAGCGGCATGGTCAGAAACTTGATGTTGCTGGTGCCACATTTGCTCTTGGCCAGCGCCAGCTGGTTGGAGCGGCACAGCACCGTGACCGGCTGATATTTGGCGATGGTCTTGGCCAGCAGGGCAATGCAGTTATTCACCGGGCTGGCCCAGTCCTCCCAGACGGCCGTGGAAGCGGCAAAGGCCAGGAATATCCGTTCCTGCGGCGCATGCTCGTCGGGCATATGCCAACTGCTGGCGAGGGCCGCCCGTACCCGTGGGGCGTTCATCCCCAGGCCCGCACTGGCCAGCGCACCGAGGCCGGCGACAACGGAAAACTGTTTGATAAAGTCACGACGCGTAGACATGGATGGCTCTCTCTTGTTGTTCTGTGGCTTTCGGCGACCCCGCGCCGGCTGGCGCGGCAGTTGGCAGATCTAGGTGGCTGCGGCCGCTACCCGCAGACAGCGGCCTGCAGATCAGTCGTGAGCGGCGGTCTTGAATTTGGTCCAGGCACGCATGCGCGCGCGCATATCGCGCTGCGGGATGTCCTTGCCGGGAATCAGCCGCGCGTAGGTGGCGTCGTCCACATAGATATCCGGGTTGTTGCGCATATCGGCATCGACCAGCGGGCGCGCCGCGGCGCTGGAGGTCGGGTAGCCGGTGAAGTTGCTGATCGCCGCCATATTGGCCGGACGCATAACGAAGTTGATAAAGGCGTAGGCGTACTCCGGGTGCTTGGCGTCCACCGGGATGGCCATATTGTCCATCCACACCGTGGTGCCCTCGCGCGGGATGCGGTACTCGAAGTCCATGGCCTTGCCGGCCTCATCCGCGGCCCGCTGCGCCTGGGTCATATCGCCGCTGTAACCGAGCGACAGGCACAGGTCACCATTGACCAACTGGGTCACCGGCTGCGACTGGAACTTGCGGATATAGGGCTTGATCCCCATCAGCAGCGCGACCGCCGCCTCCAGGTCAGCGGCCTTGCCGCTGCGCGGTTCACGGCCGAGGTAGTTGAGCGCCACCGCCAGCACCTCGTCCGGCGAATCGATCATGGAGATGCCGCAGTCGGCGAAACGCGCGGCGTTCTCCGGTTTGAACAGCAGGTCCAGGCTGTTGACCGGGGCATTGGTCAGGCGCTTGTCGATCGCTTCGCGGTTGTAGGTGATGCCGATGCTGCCCCAGGTGTAGGGCACCGTGGCGTGCCGCGAATATGGGTATTGGGTCTGCAAACGCTGCAGGCCCGGCTCGATCTCGTCCAGGTGTTCGAACCTGGCCTTGTCCAGGCGTTGCAGGCTGCCGGCGCGCATCAGGCGTTCGGCCACGGTATCGCCGGGAAAGATCAGGTCATAGCCGCTGTTACCGGCCATCAGCTTGGCTTCCAGGGTCTCGCTGCTGTCCATCTGGTCGTAGATCACCCGGATGCCGGTCTCGGCGGTGAACTGGCTGATGGTGTCGGCGGCGAAGTAATCGGCCCAGTTAAACAACCTCAGGGTCTTTTCCTCGGTGGCGGCCGAGGCCTGGGCGCAACACAGCGCCAGTGCAGCGATCAGCAGTGGGTTGTTGGCATTCATCGTCAGACTCCTCGGTTGTTCCAGTGAGCGTGGACTTGTTGGCCATCCAGGCTTAGCAGCGGGCCGTACATTTCCGGGCGGCGGTCGCGGTAGATGCCCCAGCTCAGGCGTTCCTCGCGCATGGTGTCGAGGTCCAGCGAGCGCACCAGCACGCCCGTGCTGTCGCGGTCGGCCTCGGCCAGCAGCTTGCCCTTGTGATCGGTGATAAAGGACGAGCCGTAGAAGCTCATCTGCAAGGCCGGATCGCCGCTGGCCACCTCACGGCCGACGCGGTTGGCGGCGATCACCGGGACTATATTGGCGGCGGCATGGCCGCGCTGGGTGAGCTGCCAGTGGTCGCGCGAATCCAGCGCCGCGGCGCCCGGCTCGGAGCCGATGGCGGTGGGAAATAGCAGCACTTCGGCACCTTGCAGCGCCAGGCAGCGCGCGGTCTCGGGAAACCACTGGTCCCAGCAGATGGCCACGCCGATGCGGCCGAACGCCGTATCCCAGACGCGGAAACCGCTGTCGCCGGGGCTGAAGTATTCCTTCTCCTGGTAACCGATGGCGTTGGGGATATGGGTTTTGCGATACACCCCGAGCAGGCGGCCATCGGCATCGGCCACTGCCAGCGAGTTGAAGTAGGCATTACCGGCCTTCTCGAACCAGGACAGCGGCAGCACCACGCCCAGCTCCCGGGCCAGGGCGGCGAAGCGCTTGAGCACGCGGCTCTGGCCATATTCCTCGGCCAACGCCAGGTGCTTGTGGTTCTGCTCGATGCAGAAATAGGGGGTGGCGAACAGCTCCTGCAACAGGATCAGCTGCGCGCCCTTGGCGGCGGCTTCACGTACCAGTAGCTCGGCCTGGTCGAGGTTGTGCTCCAGGTCCCAGCTGCAGGCGAACTGGGTGGTGGCGACGTTCAGCATGCTCATCAACCCCACACTGGCCAGGCCGGCTGCTGCTGGGTGATGCAATGCACCCCGCCGCCGCCATGGGCCAACTGGTTGATGCGCACCGGCACCACTTCGCGACCGGGGAAAGCCATGCGCAGGGTCGCCGCCGCTTCCTCGTCGGCGGCGATGCCGTAGGCCGGCATGATGATGGCGCCGTTGGCGATATAGAAGTTGGTGTAGGAGGCGCAGAACACCTCGGCGTCGCTGTCCACCGCAGCGCTGGCCTCGTACAGCTCGAGCAGCTCGAAGCGGCGGCCACGGGCATCGGTGGCCAGCTCCAGGGCGCGACGGTTCTCGCGCACCACCTCGGCATACACCGAGGACTGGTCATGGGTAGCATCCACCAGCAGCGCGCCGGGACGGGCGAAGGCGCAGACGCCATCGACATGGCCGTCGGTCATATCGCCGGTGACATAGTCCGGATCGCCCGGCAGCCAGATGGTTTTCCGCACCCCGAGCAGGCGGGTAAAGATTTCCTCCATATCGGCCTTGCTTATCCCCGGGTTGCGGTTGGCATTGAGCAGCACCGATTCGGTGGTGATCAGCGTACCCTCGCCGTCCACATGGATGGCGCCGCCTTCGTTGGCCAGCGGCGTGCCGAAGCACTCCAGGCCCAGGCCGTTGAGGATGCGCCGCCCCAGGCCCTCGTCCAGCTCATGAGCCGACTTGCCGCCCCAGGCATTGAAACGCCAGCTGACCCCGGCCACGCCCAGCTGCGGGTGGCAGACAAAGCTCGGCCCGGAGTCGCGGCACCAGCTGTCGTTGACCGCCAGCTCGATCAACTCGATATTCGCCCCACACAGTTCCCGGGCACGGGCCACGGCCGAGGGATCGACCACCATCTTCACCGGCTCGAAGCGGGCGATGGCGTTAGCCACCCGGGCGAAATCGACCTGCACCTCGGCCAGGGTCACGCCCCAGGTGGACTCCCACAGCGCCTGGTTATGCGGCCAGACCATCCAGGTAGCGGCGTGCTGCACCCATTCGGCGGGCATCATCCAGCCAGCGTTGGCGATATCGTTCTGCTGCATACAAGATCCTTTCAGTTAAGTCTTTGTTATCACTGAAAACCGCGAATGCGGTGATGACTTGCATGCTAGGCCTGTAAAAATGGCGCAACAAACGATAGATTTTGCGTAATTCTGATTAGCAGGACTTATCAATAATGTTAAAGCATTGGCCTCCGCTCAACGCCCTGCGCGGCTTCGAAGCCGCCGCCCGTCTGGGCAGTTTCCACAAGGCCGCCGAGGAGCTGCACCTCACCCAGTCGGCGATCAGCCAGCAGATCCGCAGCCTGGAAAGCTTCCTCGAACAGCCGCTGTTCTACCGCAGCGGCCGTAGCGTCAGCCTCAGCGATGCCGGGCATGACCTGCTCAGCACCACCCAGGCGCTGCTGCAGCAACTGGCCGTGGGCATTCGCCGCCTGGAGCAGTACCGCAAGCCCAATCAACTGGTGGTCAACACCAGCCCGGCCTTCGCCCGCCACTGGCTGGTGCCGCGCCTGGGCGAATTCCACCGCCTGCACCCGCAGATCGACCTGTGGCTGCTGACCAGCGACGAAACCCCGGACATGGCCACCCAGACCATCGATATCGCGGTACGCGACGACCTTACCGCCCAAGCCGAATGCAGCTTTCGCGTGCTGCTGGAGGATCGCCTGTACCCGGCCGGTCACCCAGCCAGCTGCAACTAAGCGCAGCCGAACGCACCACCCTGCACGGCGAACGGGAGATGGATTGGAGCCATTGGCAGGTACAGGGCGGTGCGGATATCGGCCAGCACAGCCAGGGGCTGAACTTCTCCGACCCCGGCCTGCTCCTGGATGCGGCCAGCCAAGCCCTGGGCATCGCCCTGGTCAGCCAGTTGCTGGCCGCCCAGGCGCGCCGCGATGGGCTGTTGCAGCCCCTGGTGGCGCAAACCATCCGCGGCCCCAACTGGGCCTGGCTGATCCACCGCGACAGCGAAAACGATGCGCTGACCCGCAGCTTCTGCCGCTGGCTCGAAGCGGCGCTGGTCAGCAGTGCGGCGGGCTAACCGAGTAGCACGCTGCTTTTGTAGGGCGGGTCGCGACCCGCCGAATGCAACAGGCGGCGCATTTAAATCAGACCTACATATCAGTTACGGCGATAACCCAGTTATCGACCGCACGGGTCAATAACCCGCCCTACAAGGCTTAAGGAAGGTGCGACAATACGGACTTCCACATACCTGCGAGAAAATCATCTCGCATGACACCGCTGCTCTCTTGGGAGTAATAGTTGACTAGAAACTCAACTGCATTCTGATATTGTTGCGCGGCAGCCATCTCGATATAAAACAAACCTTTCCTAATATCTTGTTTAATTCCCCTACCATTAAGCACATCAACTCCGTAGCACCATTGAGCTGGGGCATAACCTTTTTTAGCAGAATCAGAATACAGTAGAAGTGCTTGTTCAAATTGCCCTTCTTCATAGAGCAGACAACCGTAATCATATTGCGCTTCTTTGCAGCCGGCTAATGCTGACTTTTCCAGCAATAGCCGAAGCATACTATCGGTTTGGCTATCATCAAGTTCTGCCTCGCCTCCGAAGTTAGGGAGGCGAGTCTTAAGCCAATGTATTTTCCCCTCGCTGTCATCTGTGGGGAGCTTCAGGGTACAGGTCACAATTTCTTGCAGTATTTTGTATCGAGTTTCATCATTGCAGTGATGCATTGCACTTATTAAGAAATCAATTTCATTAATATTGGTTTTCATAGTGTTTTCTTGTACTGGCTACTTTAACGACACAAAGGAATTTGCTGGCCTTTGGGGCTAGTACATTTGCATGATACATGATGAACATTTGAAGACCCCAAAACTTCCTTTGCCATCTTTTCTGCGGCTTTTCTGGCCGTGGTCATGTCATTTGCTGTGCCGTATCCCCAGCCGACTTGTTTACCGCTTGCTGTTGGGCAACTCTTAGGGCTTTGATCGACAGCCTTACAGATGGCTGTCCACTTCCCTTTGTTCCGGTCTGGCCACGGTACAGTCGCACTAGGGTTATCTACTCTTTCATTCAAATCATCAGTTTGGGCTGGGGCGCCTACTGGGGATCTATTAAAGGTGTCGTAAATTGACCCACCAAGTGATTGGCCAAAAACCACCTGCCAGGTTGTGTTGAACGCCTGGCCGGCACTTTGACCCATGGCCCATGATCTTTGCAGTGCGTATACAGCATTTTCTCCTGTGGGATCAGTGTTAGTTAGCGGATTCCCTTCCACATACCCATAGGTATTCAGCCCACCCTTAAGCCCAATCGGATCACTTTCGACATAGCGCCCAGTCTCCGGGTCGTAATCGCGGAAGTAGTTGTAATGCAGCCCGCTTTCCTGATCGAAGTACTGCCCCGGAAAACGCAGATTCAGCGTCAGGCTGCCACTGGCTTGGCCCACGCCAAAGGCATCCGATTGCCATTGCCAGACGCTTTGCTGGTTATGGTCGGTGGCCAGGCGCGGGGTGTTGAGGTGGTCGCTATGCAAGTAGAACGGCGTGCTGCTGGCGATGGAGCCTTCGGCGTCGTAGCTGACCGTAACGCCACCCAGCGGCAGGCTGTCGAGCCAGATATAGAACTGGCTGCGCAGTTTCTGCCCGGCGCTGCTAAACAGGGTTTCGCCGAGCAGTTGGCCATCCGGGCCGTAGAGGAAGGTGGTGGTGCCTTGTGCGCTAATTTTATGGGTGCGCTGGCCGAGGGCGTTATAGCGGAACTCCACCAGGCTGCTGCCGGCTTTCTGCGACAGGCGGCTGCGCACCGCGTCCAAGGCTTGAGCGCTCTTGCCTTTGCCCTGGCTCTTGCCCGGCCCAGCCGTCTTCCCAAGTATCCCTGGGAGGCTACCCGCAAAACTGACGCTGACCAGTCGCCCCTGTTCGTCGTAACTCAGTTCGCGGTTACTACGATCCTGAGTCAGATTGCCAGCTGCATCGCTGCTCACCGCCTGTGCGTCGATCTGGCTTAGACGGTTGCTAGTGCTGGCGTACTGGTAGGTCGTGGTGGTGCCGGCCTGCGCTTCGCCATTGACTATGGGGGTGACCGTTTTGCCGGTGCGATTGCCCACGGCGTCGTAGCTGTAGCTTTGCTGCTGGTCGGCCTTCTGCTCCGCGGTCAGGCGATCGAGGGCGTCGTAGCTGTAGTTAAGGTTACCCAGCAGGCTGCTGTTAAGCGTGGTGATATTGCTGTTGGCGTCGTAGCCGTATTGGCTGTTCCAGCCGGCCACGCTTTGTTCGCTCAGGCGGTAGTCCTGGTCGAAGCTGCGGCTCAGGCTAACGCCGTTGGCCCAGGTCAGGCTCTTTAGCGGGCCGAAGGGCAGGTAGCTGAGGTTGCTGGCGAAAGCGCTGGGTTGGCCGCCGCCCACCTGCAACTGCACCTGGCTGACTTGGCCCGCGGCGTTGCGGGGGTAGTGGATGCTCAGGCCCAGGGGGTAGTCGATGCGGCTCAGTTGGTTGGCGCCGTCGTAGGCATAACCCAGGCTGTCGTACTGATCCGCGCCATTGACCGCTACCGAGCGCAGTTGCTCGGTGAGGTTACCGCGCTCGTCGTAGTGGTAACCGAGCACGCCGCTGGCATCCTGCACCGCGGTCAGCCGACCGATGCCATGGTTGCCGTCGGCGGTCATGTCGTGGTGGTACTGCACGTTAAGCGCCGGGCTGGCCGGGTACTGCTTTCCGGTCAGGCGATTGAGCGCGTCGTAGCTGTAGGTGGTGACCACACCATTGGCGTCGGTCTGGCTGATCAGGTTGCCGGCGGCATCATGGCTGTAAGTGGTGGTGCCGCTGTCCGGGCTGATCAGCCGGGTCAGGTTGCCGAGGCCGTCGTACTGGTACTGGGTGGTGACGCCGCGCGGATCCTGCACCTGGGTCAGATTGTCCTGGGCGTCATAAGCCAGGGCGGTGACGCCATTCAGCGGGTCGGTGTTGGCCACCAGGCGGTCGAGGGCGTCATAGGCCTGGGTGTTGCTGTGCTGCTTGGGGTTGGTGCTGACGGTGGGGTTGTCGTTAAGGTCGTACTGCTGGGCGCTGGTTTGCCCGGCGGCACCGACCGAGCGCAGCAGGCGACCGAGTTCGTCATACACCCAGCTTTGTTGCTGGGTCAGGCTGCTGGAGGCGTCCTTGATCCGTTGCGCGGTGCGGTTGCCCATGGCATCCAGGCTGTATTCAAGCGTTTCGCCGAGGTTGTTGCTGATGGCCGTGAGGCGCCGCGCGCCATCCCAGCTGTAACTCAGCCAGCTGCCATCGCCACGGGTGACCTTGGTGATCAGGCCGACGGCATCGTGCTCGAAGCTGGTGGTGCTGCCGGCGGTGCTGACCGAGGCCAGCCAGCCTTGCGGGCTATAGGTCAGCTCGGTGACCACGCCATTGGCGTCGGTGAGGCTTTGCGGGTTGCCCAGGCTATCGAAGTTGGCCAGCTGGGTGATATGGCCGAGGGCATTGGTGACCGTGGTCAGGTGGCCCTGGGCGTCATAGGCGTAAGTGGTGACGTCCTGCACATCGGTGCGCGGGCCGTTGGCAGTTTCGATCAGGCCGAGGCTGTTGTAGGTGTAACTCCAATTGCGCTCGACCGCCTGAGCGCACGACCAGGCAAAGCTGCCGGCCAGCGCGAGCGATAGTAGGCTCGCGCGCTGCAAAAATAGATTCATCGTCAGATCCTTCTGTTATCAGCGTGGCGTCACGGCCTGGCTTAACTGCCGGCCCTGCGCGTCGTAGGTGTAACGAGTAATGCGCGCGGGCTCGGTGACCGTAACCGGCAGGAACAGCGTGGGGTGCCACTCGGTGGTGATGGTGCGTGCCTGGGGTGTGCCAGCAGCCTCAGTGCGGCTGACTTCCAGGCCACGCTCGTTGTAGTCGTAGGTGGTGAGGTTGCCCTTATTGTCGGTCTTGGTTTTTAGCAGGCCGCGTTCGTCGTAGGTGAAGGTCGAGTTGCTGTTCGGGCAGTTGGCCGAGGACTCGCCTTCCACGGCGCTTACGCGCTTGATACCGCCGATGTTGACGAAACGGTAGACCGTGCTTTTGCCCAGCTCATTGGTGACGGTGGCGGAGCCATCGGCGTTGTAGGCCACGTCACCGTGCTCCACGCCACCGGCATGTTCACTGGAGGTGGCCCGATCTTGGGCGTCGAAGGTCCAGGTGGTAAAGCGTACGCCGCGTTCGTCAGTGATACCGGTCAGAAGGTTGGGTTTATTGGGTATTTCGTAATGGAACAGCCGCTGTTCAGTTTGGCCGTCACGGGTGCGAGTGAGTTTGCTCAAACGCTGGTTAGCGTTGTACTCGTATTGGATCGCCAGCCCAGCGGTGCTGAGCGTCAGCGGTTGATGCTGGGAGTCTTCGGTAAAACTCAGGGTGCGGCCGAGGTTGTCGCTGACGGTAACGGTGCCGTTGGCATAGCTCAGTTGCTGGGTAGCGCCGGTGCTGTTGCTCCAACGGGTCAGGCGGCCGGTGGTATCGAAGGTGAAACGCTCGTTGTTCTCGGCGGTGTGTAGCCAGCCGTCAGCTGTCTTAACCAAAACCCCTAATTCGGCGGGCGATGCCGTTACTGTCGTGCCGCTGACGGTAAAGAACGACTCGCGGCCGTGGGCCATAACCAAGGCAACTTTTAAAGTTGTAGTTCCGACAATCCGTAGATAAGTCGAATGGTTATGCCGCCAGAGGCCATCGAGGCTGTTATAAACACGGGTAAAGTGTAGGGTGGATGCACCTGTTTTTGGATAATCGACTTCAGTTTGAAAGCTATTGCCATTGGAGATATTTATTGGGTCGGCTTTTAAAGGTGTTGGACATGTGCCAGGATCGCCTTTTCCTGGGTCGTTGGCGCACCCTCCCGTGGTTGGGTTGTAAAGTGTATTTACAGGGCAGGAATTACCCCTACGGTAAATTGCTAGCGTCAGGATTGCGGTTGCAGGGTGATGCTTGTATTCAAGACGCACATAGCAGATAGCGGTGGTTCCTCCTTCGAAACTAAGCGTAGACCCAGCGGCATACCAATAATGGCCAGAGCTGACGGGAGGTTGATAGTACGCAGCGGTACCCGCAGAGCAGGCAGATGAGGGGGAGGGATAAAGAATACCTCTAGTGGACGGAACTGCGCTGAAAAGAGTGCCACCACTTATCTCCCAGGAATAGTCGGCAGCTTTAGCGTGCTGAGTGAACAATACTGCTGACAGTATTAAGGTGGTGAGGGAGAGGCTGCGATTAATGAGCTGTTGCGCTTCGGATAATCTATTGAGCGCAAACGGATGAAGTAGATGCAAAGCCTGATTCATTGTAATATTCAGGGACAGACCACGGTTTTCTTTGAACACCTTTAATTCCTTTTAAAATTTTGGCGAGCGCATATAAGCAGATAGGCGTCTCTGACGAGCCGGACATTCAGGGACAGACCACGGTTTTCTTTGAGCACCTTTAATTCCTTTTAAATTTTGACGAGCTTATATATGGGGGCAAACGTCTCTATCGAGCCGCGGAGCGCTGAGCAGGATACAGAACAAGATATTGCCCAGCTACCCAGCCCGGCAGCATAAGCCCCAATGGCCGGGCCACTCGGCCGCACAACGCCTGTCCAGTTGCCTGAGTTTGCCGGCAAGGCCAATAGCGCGGGCCACACCAAGCACGGCCGCCTAACCCAGCAACGCCACCGACTTGACCTGGGCCCACAAGGCCTGGCCGCGGTGCAGGCCGAGCTGGTCGCGCGAATAGCGGGTAATGCGCGCAATCAGCTGCTCGCCGCCGACCTGCAACCGCACCAGCACATGGGCCCGGCCCTCGATCTCGAGCCAGCCCAGCACCCGCGCCGGCAGCAGCTTGAGCACGCTGCTGCCCTGGGCGTGCTGCAGGCTTAGGCTGACATCCCGCGCCTTGATCTTGACCCGCACCTGCTTGTGCAAGGGCAACGCTGCGTGCGGCAGGCGCAGCCTCGTAGGGCGGGTCGTGACCCGCCGAATGCAACAGGCGGCACATTTAAACCGGGTGTACAGATCAATTACGGCGATAACCCCGTTATCGACCGCGCGGGTCAATGACCCGCCCTACAAAGCTGGTTGCAGCATGTGGGCAGTCGCAGCCAGTTCAGCCCGGCTGCGCAGCAGAGCGATGCGCCGGGTACGCAGTTGGGATTTATCGCCAAGCGCGGCTGCCACCTGAGCGAGGCGCTGAAGCACAGCCTTGAGCTCTGCCTGACCACGGCATGAAACCAGGGACAACTCGGCTCAAGACCCGCGGGTTACGGATTTTTGTAGGTTGGGCTTCGTTCCTCAGCACCAACCTACCATTCGGAGTCGACTGCCATTCTCGGACAGGCCTGCTAGGGCCGCCCTGCGCCAGCGGCTGGCAACCAGCCGCCGACAGCCTGGTAGGGGGTGGGGTCATCCGCCACGCTGAGCCAGGCGACTAGGGCCTGGCGCTCGCCGCGCGGGTCGGGCTGCAGTTTTACCTGCCAGTGGTTGCGGTCTTGGGCACTGGCCTGCTGCACGCTGAGCACGACGAAATCATGTGCCAAGGAAAGCCCCGCGTTCTCACCCCGTGCAATGGCCGTGCGCAGGCCAAAACCCAAGCGTGCCACCTGGGCCTTGAGTCCAGCCGGAAGCCGCTCGGCAGCGAAACTCAGGGTCAGGTCATCGCCCTGTAGCTGCAGGTTCAAGCGTCCGACCCGCGGCGAATCGGGCAAAGCGAGGCGCTGACCGTAGAACCAGCCGCGCCATTCCTGGCCGCCGAGCATAAACCCCGGGGTGTACACCGCACTGCTGCCTCCCTGGCGCTGGTAAGCGCGCTGCCGGGCACTATGGCCGGCAGCGGCGAAGGGATCGGACCAACCCAACTCGTCCCAATAGTCGACGTGGAAGGCCAGGGGAATCAAGCTGCTCCACAGCTCCGGCCGCTCCTGCAAGGCGGAGAGCCAGCGCTCGGCGGGCGGACATGAGCTGCAGCCCTGCGAGCTGTACAATTCCAGCACCGCGACGGCACGCTCGCCGCTGGTAAAGCTTAGAGGTGCCGCGCAGACCGCGGAGGCCGTGGCCCAGAGCAGGAGGGTGGCAAAAGCAAGGGGCAATGACTTCACGACGGAACTCCAGTGGCTGTATGACGTTGGAGTAGCGGTCGCGGCAGATATTACAGCCTGGGCGAAAGTGGCAGGCGTCGCTGCTACGCCGCCGTGCATCGGCTCTGCATGCATAACCTGTTGGGTCCGGGCTGGTTGCCGGCCTAGCCGTATCAGAGTCACTTCGGCCCGTGCTAGCATCCGCGCCCATGCGCCTACTCCACTCACTCCTGCTGCTCTGTCTGCTGCTCAGCCTGCCGGTCAATTCGGTGATGGCCGGCATGATGCCGCTGTGCCTGCCCGGCACCGAGCAGCCCGCCGGCGTGCGGGGGATGCATGGGCATATGGCCGGCGCGCAGGCCAGCGAGCATGCGCCCAACAATGCGCTGGACGCCTGCAAGCTGGCCTGCGAGAAATGCTCGGTCTGCGCCCAAGCGGCCCTCCCACCCACGCTGATTCCCCTGGCGCCGTTGCCGCTCACGACGGCCCGCGCGCTGTTAGCCGACCCCCTGCTGCTAACCCCCGCGCCAACCCCGCCCTTCCGTCCCCCCCTGCCCCTGCTCTAGTCATTCCGGGCCGTCCACAGGCTGGATTGTGCCCCTATGCGCGCGCCTTTCTTTGCTGGGCGCGCGGTTGCCTGTATTGGGCGATTACTGGAGTTAATTTATGCCGTCCCCCTTGAATTGGCGCGCCTGCGTGCTGGCTGCCGGGCTGTGCCTGGCCACGCCGCAGGCCCAGTCCCAGGTCCAGTCCCAGAGCCTGGGCGCAACCCTGGAGCAGGCCTGGAGCAACCTGCCGGAGACCGCGGCCTTTCCCGAGCGTCTGCAGGCCCTGGGCGCTCAGTTGGAGGCCGCCAAGAGCTGGCTGGCCGGCTCGCCGGCGCTGACCCTCGGTCATAAGACCGACCGCTTCGATCACGCCGAAGGCGCCCGCGAGTGGGAGCTGGAGCTGTCCGCCCCGCTGCCATTACCCGGCCAGCGCGAGCGCAAGCAGACCCTGGCCGAGGCCGAACGCAGCGAGTTCGAGCGCAGCCTGGCGCTGACCAAATGGCGCTACGCCGGCGAGTTGCGCGAGGCCTACTGGCGCCTGCGCCTGGCCGAAGTCGAGCGGCGCCTGACCCAGCGTAAGCAGCGCGAGCTGGCGCAGCTCAGCGCCGACGTCAAACGCCGCCTGCAAGCCGGCGACCTGGCCAACACCGACCTCAACCAGGCGCTCGGCGTCGAGCAGGCCGCGCGGATACTGGCGCTGCAGGCCGACGCCGGCTGGCAACAGGCCCAACGCGAGTTCGCCGTGCTCAGCGGTGACAGCGCCCTGCCGGAAGGCGAGGAAAGCCCGCACGAAACCGCAACCTTGGAGCAGCACCCCGCCCTGTTGGCCGCCCTGGCTCAGGTGGACAGCGCCCGCGCCAGACTCGATGAAAGCCTCGGCGATAAACGCGACAACCCCGAACTGGCCCTGGCCCTGAGCCGCGAACGCGACAGCGACGAGGCCGCCTACGGCAATCAGGTCAGCCTGCGCCTACGCCTGCCGCTGGGCAGCGAGGCGCGTAATCGGCCCCGGGTCAGCGCCGCCAACGCCACGCTGGCGGAAGCCGAAGCCGCCGCGCAAAGCGCGCTGCGCCGGCTGCAAGGCGCGCGGGACAACGCGCGGATCGAGCTGCACAGCAGCCGGCAGATCGCCGAACTGGCCGCCGAGCGCGCCAAGCTGGCCCGGCAAAACAGCCGCTGGTTGAACCAGGCCTTCGCCCAGGGCGAACTGGACCTGCCCGGCCGCCTGCGCGCCGACAGCGAGAAGTTCGAGGGCGAGCTGGCCCTGGCCCGCGCCCGCCTCGAACTGGCCCGCGCCGTGTCGCGCCTCAACCAGGCCAGCGGAGCACTGCCATGAATAGTGCTGCCCTGAATGCTTACCCCCTTAACCCCGAGTTCTTTATGCACCCGAAATCGCTCCTCCAGGCCGCTAAAGGCTGCGGCGCCCGCCTGATCTGCGCCCTGGCCCTGCTCGGCGCGCTGCCGGCCGCGGCCCACGAAGGCCACGAGCACGGCGCCGCCCCCGTCGCCCCGGCGCAAGCCGGCAACCCGCGCGCCAGCGCCGTCTCTGCGGACTTCGAGCTGGTCGCCGAGCTCGATGGCCACCAGCTGCGGCTGTATCTGGACCGCTATGCCGACAACAGCCCGGTGCTGGACGCCAGCATCGAAGTCGAAAGTGGCGACTGGAAAGCCCAGGCGCAACTCGACGGTGACAGCTACCGGGTGGCGCAGACGCCCTTCCAGGCCGGCAGCCGCACCCCGCTGATCTTCACCATAGTCACGCCAGACAGCGCCGACCTGCTGGAAACCACCCTGGAGCTGCCGGCAGCAACGACACCGGCCGCGCACACCAGTCGCTGGCCCTGGTTGGCGGCTGGCACCACGCTATTGGTCGTGCTGGCGCTGGCCGCCGCCCTGCTCCGCCGCAAACGAGGGAACGCGCAATGAACAAGCCATTCTGGATAGCCGCGGGCCTGGCCCTGGCCTTTAACCTGGCTCTGACCTTGACCCCAGCCCTCGCTCATGAGGGCCATGACAGCCCGGAGCCAAGCCAGCCCCTGGCCGGAAACAGCCCCCAGCGCCTGCCCGACGGCAGCGTGTTGCTGCCCAAGCCGGCGCAGCGGCGCCTGGCCATTCGTACCCTGGTCGCCGAGGAACGGGACAACGCCAAGACCCTGGAGCTGAACGGCCATGTGCTGCTCGACCCGGCCAGCGGCGGGCGGGTCCAGGCGACTCAGGCCGGACGCATCGAGGCGGCCGCAGACGGCCTGCCGCTGCCCGGCCAGACAGTGCGCCAGGGCCAAGTGCTGGCCTACCTGCAAGCGACCCTCAGCCAGCTCGAGCGGGCCGAACAAAATGCCCAACTGGCCGAGCTGAGTGCCGCCCAGGCGCTGGCGGACAAGCGCCTGCAACGCCTGCGCGCCCTGGCCGACAGCGTGCCGCGCAAGGACATCGAAGCGGCCGCCAGCGAGGCCAGCAGCCTGCGCGCCCGCCTGGCGGCGCTGCGCCAAGGCGTTTCCGGGCGCGAGGCCCTGCGCGCCCCGGTCGGCGGCGTACTGGCGACGGTGGCGGTGGTCAACGGCCAGGTGGTCGAGGCCAAGGAGTTGCTGTTCGAGCTAGTCGACCCCGAGCGCCTGATGATCGAGGCCGAAGCCTACGATGCGAGCCTGGTCGAACAACTGGAAGGCGCCAGCCTGGCCGGCGACAGCGCCACGCTGGTGTTTCTCGGCGGCGGCCGCGCCCTGCGCGATGGCGCCCTGCCGCTGCTGTTTCGCGCCGAGCGGCCGAGCCACGCCTATGCCCTGGGCCAGCCGGTCAAGCTGATCGCGCGCACCCGTCTGAAGCTGCGCGGCGTGGCGCTGCCGAGCTCAGCCGTGGTGCGCAACGCCGCCAACGAGGCGGTGGTCTGGGTGCATGTCGAGGCCGAGCGCTTCACCCCGGTGCCGGTGCAAGTCAGCCCGTTGGATGGCGAGACCCTGGTGGCCCAGGGGCTGAGCTCCGGTCAACGCGTGGTGACCCAAGGCGCCACCCTACTCAACCAAATTCGCTAAGAACCTGTTCACGATCGTCGCGAGCGAAGGTCAGGCAAGGCAAAAATGGCTGAGGAAGCGGAGTTTACGAGTTGTAAATGAGCATTCCGAAGCCATTTTTAACGCCGCATGACCGAGCGCAGCAGATCGTGAACAGGTTCTGAGGAGCCGTGCATGTTCAGTTGGATAGTCAATCAGAGTCTGCGCAACCGTCTGCTGGTGCTGGCCATCGCCATGATCCTGTTGATCTACGGTGGCCTGACCGCCAGCCAGACGCCTATCGATGTGTTCCCCGACCTCAACAAGCCCACCGTCACCCTGCTGACCGAGGCCGGCGGCATGGCCCCGGAGGAGGTCGAGCAGCTGGTCAGCTTCCCCCTGGAGACCGCGCTCAACGGCATGCCCGGCGTGACCCGGGTGCGCTCGGTATCCGGCATCGGCCTGTCGATCGTCTACGCCGAGTTCGAATGGGGCAGCGACATCTACCGCAACCGCCAGTTGGTCGGCGAACGCCTGGCCGAGGTGCGCGAGCAGCTGCCGGAGGGGGTCAGCCCGAACATGGGGCCGATCTCCTCGGTGATGGGCGAGATCATGCTGATCGCCCTGCCGGCCGGCGCCGGCAGCGACCCCATGCGGGTCCGCGAGTACGCCGATTTCGTCCTGCGTCCGCGCCTGCTGTCGATTCCCGGAGTGGCCCAGGTGATCCCCATCGGCGGCGAGGTCCGGCAGTTCCGGGTCGAGCCCGATACCCGCCTGATGGCCCAGTTGGGGGTCGGCTTCGAGCAGCTGGAAGGCGCGCTGAAAGCCTTCTCCAGCAACACCAGCGGCGGCTTCCTGGAGCTCAATGCACGCGAATACCTGATCCGCAACCTCGGCCGCACCACCCGCCTGGAGGACCTGCGCAACCTGGCGGTGACGGTCAGCAATGGTCAGCCGATCCTGCTCAAGCAGCTGGCCGAGGTGAAGTTCGCCGCCGCCACCAAACGCGGCGACGCCGGCATGAACGGCCAGCCGGCGGTGATCGTCAGCGTGCAGAAACAACCGAGCGCCGACACCGTGCAACTCTCCGGCGAGGTGCAGGCGGCCCTGAGCAGCCTGAGCCAGAGCCTGCCGCCCGGCATCGGCGCGCCGCAGCTGCTGTTCCGCCAGGCCGACTTTATCCAGGCCTCGATCGGCAACGTGCAGGAGGCGCTGCGCGACGGCGCCATCCTGGTGGCGATCATCCTCTTCCTGTTCCTGCTCAACCTGCGCACCACGCTGATCTCGCTGACCGCCATTCCACTGTCGCTGGCGGTCACCGCGCTGGTGTTCAAGCTGCTGGGCCTGTCGATCAACGTCATGACCCTGGGCGGCCTGGCCATCGCCATCGGCGAGCTGGTGGACGATGCCCTGGTGGATGTGGAGAACGTGCTGCGCCGGCTCAAGCAGCAGCAACCCAAGGGCCTGGCGGCGATCGCCCAGGTGATAGCCGCCGCCAGCAACGAGGTGCGCTCGGGGGTGGTGGTGGCGACCCTGGTGGTGGTGCTGGTGTTCGTTCCGCTGTTCGCCCTGCCCGGCATCGAGGGCCGGCTGTTCATGCCGCTGGGGGTGGCCTATATCACCTCGATCCTGGCCAGCATGCTGGTGGCGCTGACGGTGA
The DNA here is from genome assembly GCF_030696055.1 of Pseudomonas sp. GTDB lineage: Bacteria > Pseudomonadota > Gammaproteobacteria > Pseudomonadales > Pseudomonadaceae > Aquipseudomonas. The sequence continues at coordinate 25,218 of NZ_JAUYNP010000312.1, forward strand.
CGCCGGTGCTGTGCTTCTACCTGCTGCCGCGGATGAAGCACAGCGAGCACGCCGACTCGCCACTGGTGCGCCTGCTCAAGCGCTGGGATAAGCGCGCGCTGCAGTGGTCCTTCGCCCGTGCCCGGCCGATCCTGCTCGGCGCCCTGGTAGTGCTGGGCCTGGCGCTGGCGACCGTGCCCTATTTTCCGCGGGCCTTCCTGCCGGCCTTCAACGAGGGCACCCTGACCATCAGCCTGCTGCTCAACCCCGGCACCTCGCTGGCCGAGTCCAACCAGGTCGGGCAACTGGCCGAGAGCCTGCTGCTCGAGGTGCCGGAGGTGAAGAGCGTCGGTCGGCGCACCGGCCGCGCCGAGTTGGACGAACACGCCGAGGGCGTGCACTCCAGCGAACTGGACGTCGACCTGCACCCCAGCGCGCGCGGCCGCGAGGCGATCATGGCCGAGATCCGCCAACGCCTGGCGCCGCTGCCGGCCACCGTGTTGCTCGGCCAGCCGATCTCACACCGCCTGGATCACCTGCTGTCCGGGGTGCGCGCGCAGATCGCCCTCAAGCTCTACGGCGACGACCTGGATACCCTGCGCGCCCAGGCCGCCCTGCTGCGCGAGCGCCTGCAGCAGATCCCCGGCCTGACCGACCTGCAGATCGAGAAGCAGGTGCTGATTCCGCAGATCAAGGTGCGCCTGGACTACGACCGCGCGGCGCAGTACGGGGTCTCCCCCGGCGCCCTGCTGCGCAGCCTGGAGACCCTGGCCGAAGGCGACCGGGTGGCGCAGATCATCGACGGCAACAAGCGCTTCGACCTGGTGGTGCGCCTGCCCGACAGCGCGCGCAGCAGCCAAGGCCTGGCCAATGTGCTGATCGATACGCCCCACGGCCGGGTGCCGTTGTCCCAGGTCGCCAGCATCGAGGAGGGCGACGGGCCCAACCAGATCGGCCGCGAGAACAGCCGCCGGCGCATCGTCATCGCCGCCAATACCGATGGCACCGACATGGCCCAGGTGATCGCCGACATTCGCGCCAGCCTCGCGGCCACGCCCTTGCCGGAGGGCTATTTCGTCAGCCTCGAGGGCCAGTTCCAGGCCCAGGAGCAGGCCACCCGGCTGATCGCCCTGCTCTCGCTGGTGTCCCTGGCGCTGATCTTTATGGTGCTCTACAGCCGCTACCGCTCGACGCGGCTGGCGCTGATGATCATGGGCAACATCCCCATGGCCCTGATCGGCAGCGTGGCGGCCATGTGGCTGGCCGGCATCAGCCTGTCGGTGGCCTCGCTGGTCGGTTTTATCACCCTGACCGGCATCGCCACGCGCAACGGCATCCTGAAGATCAGCCACTACATCAACCTGTGCAAATTCGAAGGTGAACACTTCGGCCAGGCGCTGATCGTACGCGGCTCGCTGGAACGCCTGACGCCGGTGCTGATGACCGCCCTGGTGGCCGCCTTCGCCCTGCTGCCGCTGCTGTTCGCCGCCGACGCGCCGGGCAAGGAGATCCTGCATCCGGTGGCCGTGGTGATCTTCGGCGGCCTGGTCAGCTCGACCCTGCTGGATACCCTGCTGACGCCGCTGATGTTCTGGCTGTTCGGCGAAAAACCGCTGGCCGCCCTGCTGGCCGAAGCGGATGAGGAGGTGTTCTGATGCCCGTGCCCCTGCTGCCTAACCCTTCAATAAGGCTATGTACCAATTACGTGTTGCTCGCGGCTTTTGTAGGGTGGGTTAGTGGCGCAGAGCAGGGTTTGAACATCAACTGCGGAATTTGTGCGCCACGTAACCCACCAAGCGCTGATCGGTCTGCCCCATCTGGTGGGTTACGGCGCAACCGACTACGCACCAGCAGATAGCCCGTGGTCATGCGCCTAACCCACCCTACGAGCTTTGAATAAACCCAACCGAGGAAAAACCATGATGAAAAGCCAACTGCTCGCCCTGCTCTGCTCCAGCCTGTTCAGCCTGCCGGTCTTCGCCCACGGCTCGCTGGAACCGGCCCACGGCGGCGTGATAGTCGAAGGCAAGAGCATCACCGCCGAGCTGGTCGCCACGCCCGAGAGCCTGGCGGTGTACCTGAGCAACCACGGCAAGCCGGTGGACGCCCAGGGCGCCGCCGGCGAGGTGCTGCTGCTGAGCGCCGGCAAGAAGGCCAGCGTGCCGCTGGCCTCAGCCGAGGGCAATCGACTCGAGGGCAACGGCGACTACCAACTGGCTCCCGGCGCCAAGGCCATCGTCAAGCTGAGCGTGCCGGACAGCGGTGACGAGCAGCTGCGCTTTAGCCTGCCCTAACCCTAGAACCGCCAGCGCAGACTGCCGGGTTTCACGCCGTCTGCGCTGGCCGAGACTGATAGTTCTATGCGCCGATCATGGGCGCTAATTCCGGCGGTTTGGCTGTAACAGTCACGCTGGCAACGGCCACGCCAGCAGGCTTGACGCTGTTGATCCGAGCCGATAGGGGTGACCACCAGGGTCGACTCCCTCCGGCTGCAGAAAATGCAAGTGTCCGATCCATTAGCTGCCCGGCAATCCACCTGCCAGGACCTGCAGCACGCCGTCCATGGGCCCCAGGTCCTGCATACGCTGTTGGTTGTCGCGCCACCAGGGCAGCAGCGCGTCGCCGGGCATCGGCTTGCCAACGAAATAGCCCTGCACCTCGCCACAGCCCAGGTCACGCAGCAGCAGCCAGTCCTCTAGGGTTTCCACCCCCTCGGCGACCACTTCGAGGTTGAGTTTGCTGGCGATATCCAGGGCGCTCTCCAGCAGAATGCGCAGGTGCCGATTATGGCTGGCGCCATGCACGAAGGCGCGGTCCACCTTGAGTTCGGTGCAGGGCACCCGCGACAGCTGCAACATGCAGGAAAAGCCCGTGCCGTAGTCGTCCACCGACAGACCGAAGCCCTTCAGGCGCAGGCGCGCCAGCGTGCCCAGGGTGGTGCCGAGATCGGTCATGATCGCGCTCTCGGTGATTTCCAGAATCACATGCTGCGGCGCTATACCGCTGACCGCCACCCGCTCGATGATCGCATCGGCCAGCCTGGAGTCGGCCAGGGAGCGCGCCGACAGGTTGAGCGAAAAGCTGATCGGCAGCCCCGCCGCATGCCACTTGCGGCACTGACGCAGCGCCATATCGAGCATCTGCAGGGTCAGCTCGGACATATAGCGGCTGCCTTCGACCAACTCGATAAAGTGCCCCGGGGTCAGCAGGCCATGCTCCGGGTGCTCCCAGCGCACCAGGGCTTCCACGCCCTTGAGGCTGCCATCGGCGAGCCGCACCTTGGGCTGGAAATAGGCCACGAACTCCTTCGCGCGCAGCGCGCGGAATACCTCCTGCTCGGTCAGCGCGGGGCCTGGCGTCCAGTGTTCGGAGGCGCGGCTGCTGAGCGGCGTCACCGAGAAACGGCCCAGGCTGGCCAGCAAGTGGTCATGCACTATGGGCTTCTGCAGCACCCCGAGCAGGCGCAGGCCCAGGCTTTTGCCCATGTTTTCCACTACGTTGAGCAGCACATGTTCCCGCGCGCTGGCCAACACCACCGGCGGCGCCTGCTCCAGGCGCGCCAACTCATGCAACACCTGCACGCCATCCATACCGGGCATTTCCAGATCGAGAATGATCGCCTCGATCTGCGGCTTGGCTTTCACCTGCGCGAGTGCATCGAAACCATTCACCGCCTGCTGAATGTCGGCGATGCCCATTGCGCGGCACAACTCGGCGATGAACTGGCGCTGCAGTTCACTGTCGTCAACGACCAGCACATGCTGGGGAAGCCTATTGGTGCTTAGCATGACCGCCTCCTTTACCAGGCTGTTGAAAAACTACCTACGTTGCCGATACGGCGTTAAAAACGGCCTCAAAATGCTCATTTACAACACGTAAACTGCGCTTTTTCGGCCGTTTTTGCCTTGTCTCGACTGCCTCGCCTACATTTTTCAACGGCCTGTTACCTGCCATTGGTGACCGCCCTGGAGATGTCGCCCAGGGCTATCACCTGATCCACGCCACCCATTTTGATGGCCTCTCTCGGCATACCGAACACCACACAACTGGCTTCATCCTGGGCATAGGTGCGTGCCCCGCTCTCGTGCAGTTCCTTCAAACCCCGGGCGCCGTCATCGCCCATGCCGGTCATGATGATGCCCGTGGCATTTTTCCCGGCGAACTTGGCCACCGAGCGAAACAGCACGTCCACCGAGGGACGGTGGCGGTTGACCAGCGGGCCATCGACGACCTCGACGTGGTAGTAGGCGCCGCTGCGTTTGAGCAGCATGTGCTTGCCGCCGGGGGCGATCAGGGCCAGGCCGGGAATCACCCGGTCGTTGTTCTTGGCTTCGCGCACCTCGATCTGCGCTAGCCCGTTCAGGCGCGCGGCGAAGGAGGCGGTAAACTTTTCCGGCATGTGCTGCACTATGACGATGCCGGGGGACACCCGCGGCAGTGCGGTCAGCACCACCTCCAGGGCCTGGGTGCCGCCGGTGGAGGTGCCGATGGCGACTATCCGCTCGGTGGTTTGCGCCATGGCCTGGCCGTTGCCTGGCAGCAGGATGGCGTCGGCATTCAGCTTCACTGCCACCGGCGCAAGCGTGGCGCTGTGGCGGGCCAGCTGTTTGACATTGGCCTGGGCGGCGGCTCTGACCGCCGCCACCAGCTCGGCGGATGATTCTTGCAGAAAACCTTTCAGCCCGACCTTGGGCTTGGTGATGATTTCCACTGCCCCGGCCGCGAGCGCCTGCAAGGTGGTTTCCGCGCCTTTCTCCGTGAGCGAGGAGCAGATCACCACCGGGGTCGGCCGCTCGGCCATGATTTTCTTCAGAAAGGTGAGGCCGTCCATGCGCGGCATTTCCACGTCCAGCACTATCACGTCTGGCCACTCCCGGGCCATTTTGTCCATGGCGAAGAGGGGGTCGGAGGCAGCGCCTATCACCTGGATATCCGGCTCGCGGTCGAGCAGCGCCAGCACCACCTGGCGCACCACGGCGGAATCATCAACCAGCAGAACCTTGATTTTCTTCATAGACGTTTTCAGCTCTCGATTAAGTCTTGATGGCGGACCCAGACATGGCCGCTACTGATATCGAAGATCACGTTGCGGTGCCCTTTGCGCCCCAAATCCTCGGCGCTCGGCCGCAGTTGGTGCCGCGTCAGCAGCATGCGGGCGGCTTTGACATTGCTGTGGGCGATATTGGTTGGCTGGCTGTAGCCAGGGAACATGCTGCCGCCGCCGAACAGCTTGATCTGGTAGTCCTGCGGCCGCGTGTGATGGCGGGCGGCCTCACGCAACAGCAGTTGCATGGCCTCGTCGGCATATTTGCCGTCGAGTTGGCGGCCTTGCTGCTGCCGGCTGGGCAGCATGTAATGGCACATGCCGCCGAGCAACCGCTGCGGGTGCCACATGGTGATGGCGACGCAGGAGCCCAGCAGGGTGCGCACCCGTACCGGCGCATCGCCGAAATAGAGCTCGCCGGGCAGCAGGGACACGTCGATGACGCGGGCTGGCTGGTTCATGGCTTGCGGTAGATCGAGGGTTTGATCGGTTTCAGGGCCGTGCTGACACCGTTTAGGCTTTCCGAATGGCTGACGATGAAATAGCCGCCGGGCTTGAGCAACGGCAGCATGCGCGCGACCACCTTCTGCTTGGTTTCCTGGTCGAAATAGATCATCACGTTGCGCAGGAAGATCACGTCGAACTCGCCGAGATTGGGCAGCGCCTCGTTGAGGTTGATCTGCATAAAGTGCACCCGGCTGCGCAGGCTGCGCTCGATCAGGAAGGTGCCGTCCTGGTTGCCCGTGCCCTTCAGGCAATGCTTGACCAGCAGCGGCTGGGGGATGCTGTGCGCCCGCGTCATCGGGTAGTGCCCCGCGCTGGCCTTGGCCAACACCTGGCTGCTGATATCGGAGCCGATGATTTCCCAGGGCGTGCTGCCCAGGCCATCGGCCAGGGTCATGGCCAGGCTGTAGGCCTCCTCGCCGGAAGAACTGGCGGCGCTCCACAGGCGCAAGGTCCTGCCCGGCAGGGCCTTGGGCAACACCTGCTCACGGAGAAAGTCGAAATGCTTGGGTTCGCGGAAGAAATAGGTTTCGTTGGTGGTCAGCAGATCCAGCGCGACCTGCAACTCAGTCGCGGCGCCGTGGCCCATGATCAGCTGAAAATAATCGCCATAGGTTTCCAGCTGATGGTGCTTCAGGCGTTTGAACAGACGCCCGGCCACCAGGGCCTTCTTCGCCGGCGTCAGGTTGATGCCGGCGGTGCGATACAGCCAGGCCTGGAACTGCCGAAACTCGCCATCCTTAAGCGCTACTGCGTTCACTATTAGACATCCTTGCCAGCTATGGAAATGGCCGCTCAACCAGCGTCTGTTCTGGCCCAGGCGCAGCACGCGCCTCGGCCAGAACCCACTATTCAGCTGAACGCTTAAGCGGGCGCCGCCGTCTGCTCGGCGCCGACCTCGGAGAGCATGGCCATCTCGTCGACCGACAGCACGCGGTCGACGTTGAGCACTATGACGAACTTGCCCGCCACCTTGGCCATGCCGCTGATAAAGTCGGAACGTATCCGCGCGCCGAAGCTGGGCGCCGGCTCTATCTCGCCGCCGGGGATTTCCAGCACCGCCGAGACCGCATCCACCATCAGGCCGACATCCTGAGTGCCGTCCTGCGAGTCGGCCTCGATGATGACGATGCACGAGCGCCGGGTGACCCCGGAAGTCTGCCGGCCAAAGCGCGCCGACAGGTCCACCACCGGCACCACCGCGCCGCGCAGATTGATCACCCCGCGCACGAAGGCCGGCATCAGCGGCACGTTGGTGAGGTGGCCGTATTCGAGGATTTCCTTGATGCCGAGAATGCCGATGGCAAACATCTCCCCCCCCAGCATAAAGGTCAGGTATTGCGCCTCCTCCTCTGGGAGGACGGCTTCGGATCGATTTGTGCTAACCAGTGCGCCCATGTTTGGGACCTCCATCAAAACCGGGTGAATTCGGCTTCCGCCGGGCTGCTGACCAGCAAGTGGCTGCTGGCCGGATGCGGATGCGGATGCGCGGGGGTATGGGCTTGTGGCTTGGCCACCGGGGCCCGATGCACGGCCACCTTAGGCTGGCTGGCGGCGGCTGATTCCAGGGTGAAGAAGCTCATGGCCTGCTGCAGTTGCTCGGCCTGACCGCTCATTTCCTCGGCCGTGGCGGCCAGTTCTTCGCTGCTGGAGGCGTTCTGCTGGGTAATCTGGTTCAGTTGACTCATGGCCGTGTTGATCTGCCCGACCCCTGAGGCTTGCTCCTCGGAAGCCGCGCTGATCTCCTGCACCAGATCCGAGGTCTTGTTGATCGAGGGCAGCATGGCGTCCAGCAACTTGCCGGCCTTCTCGGCCAGCTCCACGCTGCTGGAAGACAGCTGGCCGATCTCCTGGGCGGCGATCTGGCTGCG
>NZ_JAUYNP010000135.1 GCF_030696055.1 Pseudomonas sp.
AATACTCAAGCGCGCCGACCTGGCCATGTACCAGGCCAAGGGCGCGGGACGTAACGGCATGCGCTTCTTCGACCCGAAGATGCAGGCCGACGTCAGCGCCCGCGCCAGCCTGGAAAGCGATCTACGGCAGAGCCTCAGCGAACGCCACTTTGTCCTGCACTGTCAACCCCAGGTCAACGAGCACGGCCAGCTACTGGGCGCCGAAGCCCTGGTGCGCTGGCAGCATCCCGTCCGCGGCCTGGTGCCGCCGGGGGACTTTATTCCCCTGGCGGAAAGCACCGGGCTGATCCTCCAACTGGGCCGCTGGATACTCCACAGCGCCTGCGCGCAGCTGGTGGCCTGGGCCGCTCACCCACAACTGCACCACCTGCATCTGGCGGTCAACGTCAGCGCCCGGCAATTCCACCACCAGGACTTTGTCGAGGATGTACTGGCGGCCCTGGCGGAAAGCGGCGCCAATCCGGCGCACCTGGAGCTGGAGCTGACCGAGAGCCAGTTGGTGGAGGATGTGGAAGTCCTGATCGACAAGATGAGCGCGCTCAAGGCTCATGGCGTGCACCTGTCCCTGGACGACTTCGGTACCGGCTACTCCTCGCTCAACTACCTCAAGCGTCTACCCCTGGACCAGCTGAAGATCGACCAGTCGTTTGTCCGCGACCTGCTCAAGCAACCCTGCGATGCCGCCATAGTGCGTACCATCCTGGCGCTCGGCGACAACCTCAAGCTGGCGGTCACCGCCGAAGGGGTGGAGACCCAGGAACAACACGACGCCCTGCTGCAGATGGGCTGCCGCAAATTCCAGGGTTACCTGTTCGCCAAACCCGGGTCGCCGCACCATTTGGAAGACTGGCCGGTGGCCACGAGCCGGCAGGCTAGCGCCGCGCTGACTCCCGACGCTTAAAAACCGTGCTTAATGGCCATGGTGATAAAGCCTTGTCGAGTTTTGTAGGGTGGGTTAGCGGCGCAAAACAGAGTCGAAACCTCACCTGTAGTCTGGGCGCCGCGTAACCCACCAACGGGTTCCTGCCGCGCTAAGTTGAGGAGTGCAACGACGAAGCCCAACGGCGATGGTTCGCACACCAGCGTTGCCAACTTGGGTCTTGTTGGGCTTCGCGCAGCTCAGCCCAACCTACGCCCTGTTGTTAACGCCGACGCGCAGCAGGGCCGAGACAGGTTCTTAGAGACCGCCGCTAACCCCCAGTTGCACGCCCATGGCAGTAGCCAGGGACAGCGGCAGCAACAGGCTATCCAGCAAGGCGCTGGCCGGCAGGTCGAGGCCAGGGTGGCGTGGCGCTTCGGCACCGAAACGCTCCAGCGCGCAGCAGCCACCCTGCAACTCGTAGAGATCCAGGCGCGTGCCGGCATACACCACAGGTGCGCCGGGCTTGGCCGCATCCAGGGTGCGCACTGTGGCGCAGCCGCTGCATAACAGCAGTAGCGCCAGCAGCCCGTAGGATGGGTTAGGCAAAGGCGTAACCCATAGTGCTTTCAACCTCCCGGCCCTATCACTCATCCCCACTGGCCTGATAATGCTCGCCCCAGCGCGGCAGCATGTCCTGGGGCACACCCAGGCAGTTGAGGATGCGCGCCACCACGAAGTCGATCAGATCGTCGATGGTCTGCGGCTGGTGATAGAAGCCCGGCGCGGCCGGCAGGATGATCGCCCCCAGATTCGACAGCTTGAGCATATTTTCCAGGTGGATGCTGGAAAACGGCGCCTCCCGGGGCACCAGAATCAGCTGGCGACGCTCTTTCAAGGCGACATCGGCGGCGCGCTCGATCAGGTTGTTGCAGGCTCCGGTGGCGATAGCCGACAGCGTGCCTGTGCTGCAGGGCACCACCACCATGGCGCTGGGCGCGCCGGAGCCGGAGGCCACCGGGGCCATCCAGTCTTCCTTGCCGTACACGCGAATCTGCCCCGGCGCGGCGCCGGTGTATTCGCTCAAGAACGCCTGCATGGCCTGGGGCTTGGCCGGCAGGGTGACGTCGGTCTCGGTGGCCATCACCAACTGCGCCGCCTTGGAAATCAGGAAATGCACCTCGCGGTCTTCCTGCACCAGGCAATCGAGCAGGCGCAGGCCGTACTGGGCACCGGAGGCGCCGGTCATGGCCAAGGTAACGCGTTCAGGACCGCTCATAAATTCACTCTCAAAGCTGTTGCGCTTGCTTATGCTGCGTTGAAAACCTGCTCGGAATGCTCATTTACAGCTCGTAAACTCCGCTTCCTCGCAGGTTCTCGCCTGGCCTAACCTGCGCTCACGACGCTTTGAGCGCGAATTTTCACTTTCTATTAGGCCAACGCCTCGGCCAGCTTGCCATGCAAGCCGCCAAAGCCGCCGTTGCTCATCACCACCACCTGGGTGCCCGGTGCGGCTTCGGCTTTGACCCCGGCGATGATCGCCTCCAGGGAGTCGCACACCCGGGTCGGCACAGTGGAACTGGCCACCGTAGCGGCCAGGTCCCAGCCCAGGTTGGCCGGCGCGTACCAGTACACCGAATCGGCCTGGGCCACGGACTCCGGCAGGCCATCGCGATGGGCGCCGAGCTTCATCGAGTTGGAGCGCGGCTCGACTATGGCGATCAGCTTGGCCGTGCCTATGCGCTTGCGCAGGCCATCCAGGGTGGTGGCAATAGCCGTGGGGTGGTGGGCGAAGTCGTCGAAGATGGTCACGCCGTTGACTTCGGCGACCTTCTCCATGCGCCGTTTGGCGTTGATAAAGCCGCACAGCGCGGCGATGCCCAGCTCCGGCACCACGCCGACATGCCGCGCCGCCGCCAGCACCGCCAGGGCGTTGGCCACGTTGTGCTGGCCGGTCAGTTGCCACTCCACAGTGCCGGCGACCTTGCCCTCGAAGCTCACCTCGAAGCGCGAGCCGTCGGCGCTGAGCAGGCGCGCCTGCCACTGGCCGCCTTCGCCCGTGGTCTCGACCTTCGTCCAGCAACCCATCTGTATCACGCGCTTGAGCGCTGGCTCGGTAGTGGGGTGAATGATCAGGCCGTCGCCGGGAATGGTCCGCACCAGATGGTGGAACTGCCGCTCGATGGCCGCCAGATCCGGGAAGATATCCGCGTGATCGAACTCCAGATTGTTCAGGATCGCGGTGCGCGGGCGGTAGTGGACGAACTTGCTGCGCTTGTCGAAGAAGGCGCTGTCGTACTCGTCGGCTTCCACCACGAAGAAGGGCGTGTCGCCCAGGCGCGCGGAAATGCCGAAGTTCTGCGGCACCCCACCGATCAAAAAGCCCGGGCTCATGCCGGCATGCTCCAGCACCCAGGCCAGCATGCTCGAACTGCTGGTCTTGCCATGGGTGCCGGCCACCGCCAGTACCCAGCGGCCTTGCAGCACATGGTCGGCCAGCCACTGCGGGCCGCTGACATAGGGCAGGCCCTTGTTCAGCACATATTCCACCGCCGGGTTGCCGCGCGACAGGGCGTTGCCGACCACCACAAGATCCGGCGCGGGGTCGAGCTGGGCGGCGTCATAGCCCTGGGTCAGCTCGATGCCCTGGGCCTGCAGCTGGGTACTCATGGGCGGGTAGACATTGGCGTCGGAGCCGGTAACGCGATGCCCCAGTTCCTTGGCCAGCACGGCCAGCGAGCCCATAAAAGTGCCGCAGATGCCGAGAATATGGATATGCATGATTTACCTTGAAGGCGACCTCTAAAGCGGGCTAATCGCGCCCGATAAAAACTGGCCGCAGGTTAGCACAGCGCCTTTTGCCGTTCTCGCCAGAACGTCAGGGTCAGTGCGGACCACATTGCCCGTAGGTTGGCGTTGAGGCGCGCAGCGACGAAGCCCAACAGCGCACACGGTTCCCTGTTGGGCTTCGCTGCGCTCAGCGCCAACCTACGGCTTTACCCCAGCCTGGCAATCCCGTGCTTGCGCAGCTTGCGGTACAGGGTGTTGCGGCTGATGCCCAGTTGCTCGGCGCTGCGGCTGATATGCCAGCGCTGCGCCTCTAGGACCGCGAGCAGCGCCGTGCGTTCGGCGGCGCCCAGTTGATCGGGTTTGGGCGCGGCCAATGGCGCGAGCGGCACCGGCGTATGGCGAATCTCCGCAGGCAGCTCGGCGTGATTGATCACCCCAGCATCGCACAGCGCGCAGAGGGTGCGCAGGACATTGCGCAACTGCCGCACATTGCCCGGCCAGGGGTAGGCCAGCAAGGCGGCGCGGGCCGGTTCATCGAGGCGCAAGGCTTGCCCGCGCGCCTCCTCGGCCAGGAGGAAGTCCAGCAGCGCCGACTTGTCGCTGCGTTCGCGCAGGGCCGGCAGTTCGAGCACCAGACCGTTAAGGCGATAGAAGAGGTCCTGGCGGAACTGCCCGCTGGCCACCCGTTCGGTGAGGTCGCGGTGGCTTGCGCTGATCACCCGCACATCGATGGCCTGCGACTCGCCGCCTATGGGCTCGACCCGGCGCTCTTCCAGTACCCGCAGCAAGCGGGTCTGCAGCGTCAGCGGCATATCGCCGATCTCATCGAGAAACAATGTGCCGCCATCGGCCTGCTGCAGCTTGCCGCGCATGCCTTCCTTGCGCGCGCCGGTAAAGCTGCCGCCGCGGTAGCCGAACAGCTCGCTCTCGATCAGGCTCTCGGGAATCGCCGCGCAATTGAGTGCCACAAAGGGCTTGCCGCCGCGCGAGCTGGCCAGGTGCAGGGCCTTGGCGAAGGCCTCCTTGCCGGTGCCGGTTTCGCCACCGATCAGCAGCGGCACATCGCGTTCGTACACCCGCAGGGCGCGGCGGAAATCGCTCTGCAGGGTCGGGTCGGCCAGGCACAGGCCAGGCGTCGCCAAGGCCTGCGCACCCAGGGCTTGCGGGCTGCGCCGAGCCTGGCCACGCAGCATGGCGAACAGCAGCTGACCACGCTGGGTATAGAGCGGCCAACTGGCGCTGGGCTGCGGCGAGGCACGGCCGAGCAGGTCATCCAGGCGACAGTCGAACAGCTCCACCAGGGTGCGCCCGAGCAGGCGTTGGCGCGGCAGACCGAGCAGGTTGATCGCGCTCTGGTTCACCGCGCTGACCCGGCCATCGCCATCGAAGGCCAGCAGGCCCTCGCTGAACTGGCCGATATATTCGGCCTGGGCATGGAAGCGCAGCAGCCACTCGCCTTCATAGCTGCGCAGAAAATGGCAGCCCTCGATGGCCTTGGCCGAGAGGTTGACCAGGGCCATGGTGTGGAACTGGCTCTGCCGCGACACGTCCTGCCGCGCCGAGGACACGTCCAGCACCGCCAGCAGCTCGCCATGGGGATCGAACACCGGGCTGGCGGAACAGGTCAGGCCCGTATGGCGGCTGCGAAAATGTTCGTCCTGGTGGATGGTCAAGGGCTGGCGTTCGACCAGGCAAGTGCCGATGCCGTTGGTGCCTTCGCAGGCCTCGCTCCAGTCGGCGCCCAGCCACAACCCGGCCTGCTCGAAGGTGCGCTTTTCCGCCTGTTCGGTGATGCAGTTGAGGATCACCCCGCGGGCATCGGTGAGCAGCACCGCACGGCCGCAGCCGGCCAGCTGGCGGTGCAGGCTGTTCATCTCGTTATTGGAAATTTCCAGCACCTGCTGCAACTGCTCGCGACGCTCGAGCATGCGCGCGTGCTCGATCACCGCCGGCGCCATGGCTTGCGCCGGGTCCAGGTGATGCTGCTCCAGGCAGCGCAGCCAGGAGCGCGCCACCGAGGGGTCGGCGGCCGGACCGGCGAGTTGCCCGCGTCCTTGCGCCACCGTCAGCACCTGCTGGGCGTGGCGACTTGCGTGATTGTGCATTGTTATTGTTCTCCATTCTGGAGTCGCACAGGGCGCGATAACGCGCCTTAACAGATCGCTGAAAAATGTAAGCGAGACAACCAAGGCAAGGCGCTACGTAGTAACAGCCTTCGGCTGGTCAAGACAAGCGAAAGCGCCGCTCAGCTGCCGTAAACAAACATGCCGAGGACGCTTTTAACGCCTCTTCCTCGCCAGAGAAAGAGGCCCCAGGGAGCCTAGCAGCGATCTGTTAGCGCAGCAGCATCCGCCTGCGCTGGATGCATTGCAATACGACCTGACCGGCGAGTCACCGCGCCGTATCACGGCCGGCACAAAGTGTCACACCCCACTGTGCCGCAACTGGCACAAACGCCTGTCCAACGCACCCCGCTGGCATTATGCCGAGCGCTCTAGACCGGGCCTTTCCCCTATCTGGCCCAGGCCTTGCTCTAGGCATTGGTAAGCGCCACTGCGCGCTCTCGCTGCATCACAAGAACAAGCATAAAAGCCAGGAGATTCTCAGCATGCGTTACGCCCATCCAGGTACCCCAGGCGCCCTCGTGTCCTTCAAGTCCCGTTACGGCAACTATATCGGCGGCGAGTTCGTCGCCCCGCTCAAGGGCCAGTACTTCACCAATACTTCGCCGGTCAACGGCCAGCCGATCGCCGAGTTCCCTCGCTCCAGTGCCGAAGATATCGAACTGGCGCTGGACGCCGCCCATGCCGCCGCCGATGCCTGGGGCCGCACCTCGGCCCAGGAACGCTCGCTGGTGCTGCTGAAGATCGCCGACCGCATCGAGGCCAACCTGGAAGTGCTGGCCATCACCGAGACCTGGGACAACGGCAAGGCCGTGCGCGAAACCCTCAACGCCGATATCCCCCTGGCCGCCGACCACTTCCGCTACTTCGCCGGTTGCCTGCGCGCCCAGGAAGGCTCTGCCGCCGAGATCGACGGCAACACCGTGGCCTACCACATCCATGAACCGCTGGGCGTGGTCGGGCAGATCATCCCGTGGAACTTCCCGCTGCTGATGGCCGCCTGGAAGCTGGCCCCGGCCCTGGCCGCCGGCAACTGCGTGGTGTTGAAGCCCGCCGAGCAGACCCCGCTGGGCATCAGCGTGCTGATGGAGCTGATCGGCGATCTGCTGCCCGCCGGCGTACTCAACGTGGTGCAGGGCTATGGCAAGGAGGCCGGCGAAGCCCTGGCCACCAGCAAGCGCATCGCCAAGATCGCCTTTACCGGTTCCACCCCGGTGGGCGCGCATATTATGAAATGCGCGGCCGAGAACATCATCCCGAGCACAGTGGAGCTGGGCGGCAAGTCGCCGAATAACTTCTT
>NZ_JAUYNP010000315.1 GCF_030696055.1 Pseudomonas sp.
ACAGTTCCACTTCGCCCTGTTCGGTGAACTTGAGCGCATTCGACAACAGGTTGCGCAGGATCTGATGCAAACGCACCCGATCGCTGTGGATGACCCTGGGCACCCCGGGCTCCAGCGAGGCGCTCAGGCGCAGCCCTTTGATCTCGGCCATCGGTCGCAGGCTGGCATCCAGTTCCACCAGCATGTCCTGCATGTTCAGAGGTTCCAGCCTGAGCTGCATGCGCCCCGCCTCGACCTTGGCCAGGTCGAGCACGTCGTTGATCAGCTGCAGCAGATCGCTGCCGGCACGGTGGACTATGTCGGCGTGCTTGGCCTGCTTCTCGGTGAGGTTGCCGGCACTGTTCTGGCGCAGCTGGTCGCTGAGAATAAGGATGCTGTTGAGCGGCGTGCGCAGCTCGTGGGACATATTGGCGAGGAACTCGGATTTATAGCGGTTGGCCAGGATCAGTTGCTCGGACTGCTCGCGCAGGCGCCGCTCGGCCGCCTTGCGCTCGCTGATGTCGATGATCACCGCCTGCACCAGGGCATCCTCGCCGCTGCTAATCGGCGACAGGCCGACTTCCAGGGGAATCAGGCGGCCGTCGCGGTGCTGGCCGAACAACTCGCGGTTGTTGCCCATGCGCCGTGGTTCGGGGCTCTGCTGATAGGTCTTGCGCAGGCCCACATGGCTATCGCGCATGGCCTGGGGCAGCAACTTCTCCACTGGCTGGCCGAGCAGCTGCTGGCGCTCGTAGCCGAACATCTGCTCGGTCTGGCGGTTGACCATGGCGATCTGCCCGAGGCAGTCCACCAGCACTATGGCATTGGGTGAGGCCTCCACCACCAGACGGAAACGCTGCTCCGCCTCCTTGCGCGCCTGCAAGTCGATCAGGTTGAGCAGGTAACTCGCCCCGCCCTCATGGGTCAGCACGCTCAGGCTCAAGGCCACCGGAATGTTCTCGCCGCTATCGCGACGGGCGGCGTACTCATTGGCTTCGGCCGGCACGTTGCTGTCACGCACCAGGAGTGCGAGGTCACTGACCTCCGGCAGGAAACGCCGCACCCGCTCGCCCAGCAGCGCATCCTGCGCGCAATCGAGCAGCTCGGCGGCGCTCTGGTTGGACATCTCGATGCGCCCATCGGAGCTACACAGCAAGGTGGCCACCGGCAGCCTTTCCACCAGCATGCGGACGCGCTCTTCGCGCTCGCGCAATTGCGCGTTGACCAACTGGTTGGCGCTCGACTCGCGCTCACGCAACCACAGGTAGCCCCCCACCAACAGGGACAACAGCACCACCGCCGCCAATCCCATCCACAGGCTGAAGGCCAGGCTCTTGTTGCCCAGGGCGGCCTCGTACTCGGCGGTGCTGCTGACGCTCAGCAGCCAAGTGCGGCCGAACAAGGACAGCTTCTGCTCGAGATGGAAACGCGGCGCCAAGGTGGATACGCTGGTCTCGTCGAGCAGAATACTGGATGAGGACTGCTCATCGACTATCTTGATGCGGAACAGGGCGCTCTGGGCGCCGAGTATCCCCTCCATCAGGTCATTCAGGCGGAAAGTGCCGCCGACCATGCCGCGCAAGGCGGCCATGCGCTCCTCCGCTGTCGTCAGGGGGACATCCCGGCGGTACACCGGCAGATACAGGATCACACCGCGCTGCGGAGCCTGGTCGGTTTCCTGACGGAGCAGCAGCGGCCCGGTGATCACCGCCACGCCGGTGCTTCCCGCCTGGGCGGCGGCCTCGTGGCGAACCGGCTCGGTGAGCATATTGAAGCCGACCGCCCGGCGGTTGCGCCAAT
>NZ_JAUYNP010000316.1 GCF_030696055.1 Pseudomonas sp.
TAACGCCGTATCGCCGACGCGCAGCAGATCCGAGACAGGTTCTTAGAGCGCGGCCAGACCGCGAGCCAGATCCGCCTGCAGATCAGCCAGGTCTTCCAGGCCGACTGCGACGCGGATCAGGTTGTCGCGAATGCCGGCGCTGGCGCGCTCGGCTGGGGTCAGGCGACCGTGGGAGGTGGTCGCCGGATGGGCGATGGTGGTCTTGGTATCGCCCAGGTTGGTGGTGATGGAGATCACCCGGGTGGCATCGATAAAGCGCCAGGCCGCTTCTTTGCCGCCCTTGACCTCGAAGCTGACCACCGCGCCGAACGCGCTTTGCTGACGCTTGGCCAACTCATGCTGCGGATGGCTGGGCAAGCCCGAGTAGTAGACTTGCTCGACGCCCGGTTGCTGCTCCAGCCACTCGGCCAACTGCTGCGCGCTGGCGCAATGGGCCTGCATGCGCACGCGCAGGGTTTCCAGCCCCTTGAGGAAGATCCAGGCGTTGAACGGGCTGAGGGTCGGACCTGCGGTGCGCAGAAAACCCACCACTTCCTTCATCAGCTCGGCCTTGCCGGCCACCACACCGCCCATGCTGCGGCCCTGACCGTCGATATACTTGGTCGCCGAATGCATGACGATATCGGCACCCAATTTCAGTGGTTGCTGCAGCGCCGGGGTGCAGAAGCAGTTATCCACCGCCAGCAGCGCGCCCTTGCTGTGGGCGATTTCCGCCAGGGCGCGGATATCCACCAGCTCGGCCAGGGGATTGGACGGCGACTCGACGAACAGCAGCTTGGTGTTGGGCTTAAACGCAGCGCTCCAGGCGTCCAGGTCGGCCAGCGGCACGTAGTCGACCTGCACGCCGAAGCGCTTGAGGTACTTCTCGAACAGGCTGATGGTGGAGCCGAACACACTGCGCGACACCAGTACATGGTCGCCGCCGCTGCACAGGCTCATGACCATGGCCAGAATCGCCGACATGCCGGACGAGGTGGCTACGGCTTGCTCGGCGCCTTCCAGCGCGGCGATGCGTTCTTCGAAGGCGCGCACAGTCGGGTTGGTATAGCGCGAGTAGACGTTACCCGGCACTTCGCCGGCAAAACGCGCGGCGGCATCGGCCGCGGTGCGGAACACATAGCTGGAGGTGGGGTAAATCGCCTCGCTGTGCTCACCTTCCGGCGAACGATGCTGGCCGGCGCGCACCGCCAGAGTGTCGAAACCCACACCTTGAAGATCGCTATCCAGACGCCCTGCTTGCCACTCTTGGCTCATACCTACCTCATCGCAATCGTAGCCCGGATAAAATCCGGGCTGCACATCCCACAGGCTCCCGGATTGCATCCGGGCTACAGGCTTGCAGCTTGCCGCCTGCAGCTTATGGCTTAGTTGTTATACAGATCGATAATCGCGCTGACCGCCTGGGACTTGACCTTGGAGGCGTCATTGCGCGCCTGCTCGATCTTGTTCAGGTAGGCCTCGTCGACGTCGCCGGTGACATATTTGCCATCGAACACCGCGCAGTCGAACTGCTCGATCTTCACCTTGCCGCCACCGACCGCTTCGATCAGGTCGGGCAGGTCCTGGTAGATCAGCCAATCGGCGCCGATCAGCTCGGCCACTTCCTCGGTGCTGCGGTTGTGTGCGATCAACTCGTGGGCGCTGGGCATATCGATGCCGTAGACGTTCGGATAGCGCACCGCCGGCGCTGCCGAGCAGAAGTACACGTTCTTCGCCCCGGCTTCGCGGGCCATCTGGATGATCTGCTTGCAGGTAGTGCCGCGCACTATGGAGTCGTCTACCAGCATCACGTTCTTGCCGCGGAATTCCAGTTCGATGGCGTTGAGCTTCTGCCGTACCGATTTCTTCCGCGCGGCCTGGCCCGGCATGATAAAGGTGCGACCGATATAGCGGTTCTTGACGAAGCCTTCGCGAAACTTCACGCCCAGGTGGTTGGCCAGTTCCAGGGCCGCCGTGCGGCTGGTATCGGGAATCGGGATAACCACGTCGATATCGTGGTTCGGGCGTTCGCGGAGGATCTTCTCGGCGAGCTTTTCGCCCATGCGCAGGCGCGCCTTGTACACCGAGACGCCGTCCATGATCGAATCCGGACGCGCCAGGTAGACGTGCTCGAAGATGCACGGCGAGAAATGCGGGTTAGTCGCGCACTGACGGGTCGACAGCTTGCCGTCTTCGGTGATGTACACCGCTTCGCCCGGCGCCAGGTCGCGGATCAGGGTGAAACCCAGCACGTCCAGGGACACGCTTTCCGAGGCGATCATGTACTCAACGCCTTCGTCGGTATGCCGCTGACCGAAGACGATCGGGCGAATGCCGTTGGGGTCGCGGAAGCCGACTATGCCGTAACCGGTGATCATCGCCACCACCGCGTAGCCACCGCGGCAACGCTTGTGCACGTCGCTGACCGCGGCGAACACGTCATCCTCGGTGGGCAGCAACTTGCCGCGCTGGGCCAGTTCGTGGGCGAACACGTTGAGCAGCACTTCCGAGTCGGAATTGGTGTTGACGTGGCGCAGATCGGATTCGTAGATCTCCTTGGCCAACTGCTCGACGTTGGTCAGGTTGCCGTTGTGCGCCAGGGTGATGCCATAGGGCGAGTTGACGTAGAACGGCTGCGCTTCCGCCGAACTGGAGCTACCCGCGGTCGGGTAACGCACATGGCCGATGCCCATATGGCCAACCAGACGCTGCATATGGCGCTGCTGGAAGACATCGCGCACCAGGCCGTTGTCCTTGCGCAGGAACAGCCGCCCATCATGGCTGGTGACAATACCGGCAGCATCCTGGCCGCGGTGCTGGAGGACGGTGAGCCCGTCATACAGCGCCTGATTGACGTTCGATTTACCGACGATACCGACAATGCCGCACATGTGACGCAACCCCTACTCAATAAAACAGGATGATTCTGAATGCGCTACAGCAGTTTAGGCTGCTGCAGCGCCTCTTTGAACGGTAATTCAATCGGCGCCGTAACGCCGCTGGCGAGCCACTGACTGGACAGACTCAAGATGAGATTTTTCGACCAGTCGGCGACCATCAAGAAGTGTGGCAACAGGCTCGACTCCTGCCACCAGCGGTCTTGCTGCACCGGGGCCAGGCTGATCAGGCCGACCAGCACCACCACCAACAAGCCGCCGCGGGCGGCACCGAACACCATGCCCAATAAACGATCGGTACCGGATAAGCCGGTGACGCGAATCAGCTCGCCGATCAGGTAATTGATCAACGCGCCCACCAATAGGGTGACTACAAACAGGATGGCACAGCCGGCTATGACCCGCGCCGATGGCATTTCGATAAATTCGCCGAGATGTTGCGACAGCGCGCCGCCGAACATCCAGGCGACCACACCGGCGATGATCCAGGTCAGCAGCGACAGCGCTTCCTTGACGAAGCCTCGGCTTAGACTGATCAGGCTTGAGATGGCGACAATGGCGATAATCGCCCAATCGACCCAGGTGAATGTCACGATGCTGATTACCGACGGAAAAGGCGCTGCATTTTAACAGAGCCCCTGGGCTTGGGTAAGCAAAGGATTAGACGGCAGTTGAAATGGCTAAAGTCTGGCCGATCTGGCAGCCCCGCCGAGGCTGCCAGATCGGGCGTCATCAGCTGGATTCAGGCTGGAAACGCACGACGAAGCCATTGAGCTTGTGCTGACGATTGAGTTGATCACGCAGGCGATCCGCTTCGGCTCGCTCGATCAAGGGCCCGACGAAGACCCGATTCATGCCATCCACGGTGCGGATATAGGCGTTATAGCCCTGGCTGCGCAGGGTTTTCTGCAGACTCTGCGCCCCCTCGCGACTGGACAGACTGGCCAGCTGCACCGACCAGCTGATCGGCAGGCTGTTGGCATCCAGGCGGCTGGGCGGCGCCTGGGTGGGGGCGCCAGGTTCAGCGGCCGCAACGGCGGGGGCTGGCGCAGGCGTGGGCACGGCGGCGGCCGCAGCATCGGCAGCGGCCAGCGGGTCCAGGGGCTGCGTCGCTTCGCTGCCCAGCGGCTCATCCGGCAGCAATTGCGGCTCGGGGACGAGCACCGGCTGCACCTCGGTTTGCGGCATGCTTGGCGCATCCGGCATGGCCGGCGCATCGACCACCACACGGCGCAACTCATCTTCCCGCGACAGCAGCATCGGCAAGAAAATCACCGCCAGCGCCAGCAATACCAGCGCACCCACCATGCGCTGTTTCAATCCTTTATCCAGCAAAGCCATCCTGCACGCCCCCATTGGCTTGGCGGGCCAGCCAATCCAGGGCCTCGGCCACGCAGTAAAAAGATCCGAACAGCAGTATTTCATCACCCGCCGAGGCTTTCGCGCATTGCGCCTCTAGCGCAGCTTGCACGTCGGCATGGGCGGTAACCCGAGCGCCACTATTGTGCAGGTGAGCCTGCAATTCACCGGCACCACACGTGCGGCTGGTGGGCAAAGGCGCCACGGCCCACTCACTCACCTCACTCAACAGTGGCGCGACCACCCCGGCCAAGTCCTTGTCCGCCAGCAAGCCGAATACCGCCAAACGGCGATGCAGCGACGCTCGGCTGGCCAAACGCTGGGCCAGATACTCGGCCGCATGGGGATTATGCCCAACATCGAGCAGCAGTGTGAGTGGCTTACCCTGCCAATTCAGGCTTCTGCGGTCCAGCCGCCCGGTTATCCGGGTCTTCAGCAGCGCGCTGCCGATCTGTTCGGCCTGCCAGGGCAACTCCATCAGGGCATAAGCCTGCAGGGCCAGGGCGGCGTTTTCCATGGGCAGGTCGAGCAGCGGCAACTGCGCCAGGCGCAGCACCTCACCCTGATTATTCAAGCCATACCAGGACCAGCTCTGCCCATCGACATTCAAGTCATAGTCGCGACCGCGCAGAAAGAACGGTGCATCCAGCAGCGCCACCTGATCGAGCAAAGGTTGCGGCGGCTCGAGGTCACCACAGAGCGCCGGCTTGCCTGCCCGGAAGATCCCGGCCTTTTCGAACGCCACCGACTCGCGGGTATCGCCCAGCCAATCGGCATGGTCGATGCCTATGCTGGTGATCAGGGCAATGTCGGCATCCACCAGGTTGACCGCGTCCAGTCGGCCACCCAGGCCGACCTCGAGCACCAGCGCATCCAGAGCGGCCTGCTGAAACAGCCAAAAGGCCGCCAGGGTGCCCATCTCGAAATAGGTCAGGGAAGTTTCGCCGCGCGCCGCCTCGACCACGGCAAAGGCTTGGCAGAGCATGGCGTCGCTGGCTTCAACCCCGGCGATCTGCACCCGCTCGTTGTAACGCAACAGGTGGGGTGAGCTGTACACCCCGACTTTGAGCCCCTGCTCTTGCAGCAGCGAGGCGATAAAAGCGCAGGTCGAGCCCTTGCCATTGGTGCCGGTGACCGTAATCACCCGTGGCGCCAACCTGGCCAAGCCAAGTCGCTGCGCCACTTCTCTGCAGCGCTCCAGGCCCATATCGATGGCGCTGGGGTGCAATTGCTCCAGATAAGCCAACCAATCGGCGAGGGAGCGCTCGATCATGCAGTGGCCGGCAGGGCTGCGGGCGATGGCAGGCCCATCAGTTGCGCGAGCAGGCGAGCCAGACGCGAACGCAGCTCGGCGCGATGGATGATCATGTCGATGGCACCGTGCTCGATCAGGAACTCGCTGCGCTGGAAGCCTTCCGGCAGTTTTTCCCGCACGGTCTGCTCGATCACTCGCGGACCGGCAAAGCCGATCAAGGCACGCGGTTCGGCCACTATCACGTCACCGAGCATGGCCAGACTGGCAGAAACGCCGCCATACACTGGATCGGTCAGCACCGAGACAAAGGGAATACCTTCTTCGCGCAGACGCGCCAGCACCGCGGAGGTCTTGGCCATCTGCATCAGCGAGATCAGCGCTTCCTGCATGCGCGCACCGCCCGAAGCGGAGAAGCACACCAGCGGGCAACGCTGTTCCAGGGCAGCATTGGCGGCGCGGACGAAACGCTCACCAACGATCGCACCCATGGAGCCGCCCATAAAGGAAAACTCGAAGGCGCAGGTAACCACCGGCATGCCTTCCAGGGTGCCGCGGATGGCGATCAGCGCATCCTTCTCGCCGGTCTGCTTCTGCGCCGCGACCAGGCGGTCCTTGTACTTCTTGCCATCGCGAAATTTCAGGCGATCGACAGGTTCCAGATCGGCGCCCAGTTCTTCGCGCCCTTCGGCGTCGAGGAAGATATCCAGGCGCGCGCGCGCATCGATACGCATGTGGTGATTGCACTTGGGGCAGACATCCAGGGTCTTTTCCAATTCCGGCTTGTACAGCACCGCGTCGCACGACGGGCACTTGTGCCACAAGCCTTCCGGCACCGAACTCTTCTTGACCTCGGAACGCATGATCGATGGGATCAGTTTGTCTACCAACCAGTTGCTCATGCTCTCGACTCTCCAAAGCTGTTATCCGGGCCGGCTCGCGACATCGGGTCGCCGAACCTATCCGGGAAAATTCATGAGTACAGTCGCCTCAGGGGCCGGCGCATGCCCATTCGGCATCAACCACCAGCAACCCGCCACCTTGAGCGCAACTGCCTGCAGCGTTTATACAACCTGCAACAGGGTTATGGACGGCCAAGCCTGCGGCGTCGTCACATCAACCAGAAGCTTGCTTCAGCCCAGCTTTACCGCACGCATAAAGGCCCGGATCTTCTCGGCATCCTTGATGCCCTTACTGGCCTCGACCCCACCGCTGACATCGACCGCATAGGGACGCACCTGCTGGATCGCCGCGCCGACATTTTCCGCCGTCAGGCCACCCGCCAGAATAATCGGCTTGCTCAAGCCCTGGGGCACCAACGACCAGTCAAACGCCTCACCGGTGCCACCGGGAATCCCCGGCACATAGGTATCGAGCAAAATACCTGAGGCATTCTTATAGGCCTCGACCCGCGCCGCTATATCGTCGCCCGGTTTGACCCGCAGCGCCTTGATATAGGGACGCCGAAAACCGTCGCAAAAAGCCGGACTCTCATCGCCATGGAACTGCAACAGATCCAGGGGTACGGCATCGAGAATCTCGCCCAGCTCACAGCTGCTGGCATCGACAAACAGCCCCACAGTGGTCACGAAGGGCGGCAACGCGGCAATGATCGCCCGCGCCTGCCGCACATCGACCGCGCGCGGGCTCTTGGCATAGAACACCAGACCTATGGCATCCGCGCCAGCCTCGGCGGCTAACAATGCGTCTTCTATGCGGGTAATGCCACAGATCTTGCTGCGAACGGCTGACAACGGTAGAACCTCGATAAGCTTAGCGAAAGGCCGATGGTAGCAAAGGCTTTTTCAGACGTCAGCCGCCACATCCGGCAGCCCCGAGAGAAAGTGCGGGCCCAGGTAGCGCTTGGGCAGGTCGAACTCCTCGGGATAGTCGACTTGCACCAGATAAAGGCCATAGGGATGCGCCGTCACCCCACCGGTACGCCGCACCCGGGTTTCCAGCACTTCGCGGGCCCAGTCCACCGGCCGCTCACCGGCGCCAATGGTCATCAGCACCCCGGCGACATTGCGCACCATATGGTGCAAGAAGGCGTTGGCGCGAATATCCAGCACGATAAAGCGGCCGTGCTGCAGCAACTGCAGGTGATGCACCGTCTTGATCGGCGACTTGGCCTGACACTGTCGCGCCCGGAACGCGCTGAAATCATGGGTACCAACGAAGGCCCTGGCCGCCTCGCGCATGCGTTCGATATCCAGCGGCCGATGGTTCCAGGTCACCTCTTCGGCCATATGCGCCGGACGAATCTGATCGTTGTAGATCACATAGCGGTAGCGCCTGGCCATGGCGCAGAAGCGCGCATCGAAATGCGCCGGCATCGATTTGGCCCAGGCCACGCTGATATCGCCGGGCAAGTTCATATTGGCCCCCATGACCCAGGCATGCATGGAGCGCTCGACCGGGGTGTCGAAATGCACCACCTGGGCACTGGCATGCACCAAGGCATCGGTACGCCCTGCGCAACTGAGCGTCACCGGGACACCGCCAGCCACTTTCGCCAGGGCTTTTTCCAGGGATTCCTGAATGGTGGGCACGCCTGCCCGCTGACGCTGAAAGCCGCGGTAACGCGAGCCTTTGTATTCAACACCGAGGGCAATTTTGAAAACGCCAACGGCAGCCGAGTCGGCTGCCGTTGTAGTGAGACCATCAGACATGTATCAAACCAATTTAGCGATCAGCTCGCGAGCTTCCTGCTGCTGACCATCGTTACCTTCGGCGATGACTTCATCGAGGATGTCGCGAGCACCTTCGGTATCTCCCATGTCGATATAGGCGCGCGCCAGATCCAGCTTGGTCGCGGTCTCATCCGTGCCGGAGAGGAAATCGAAGTCGTCGTCATTGTCCAGCGCCGCGTCAGACATGCCGGAGGTTTGTGGCATATCCAGATCACCGGCCAGCAGATCCAGTTCTGCGCTCACTTCCTCCAGCTGCGCGGCGAAACTATCGCTAGCGGGCTGGGCTGGTGCTTCCTCGTTCAGCGACAGATCAAAGTCGGCCGGCAGATCAAAGCTGCTGTCAGCCACTTCGCTGGCAGGCTCGAAGCTCAGCTCAGCCAGTTCATCCTTAACCGGGGCAGCGCTTGGCTCGTCGTCCAGGCTCAGCAGGAATTCATCTTCAGCAGCCGCCTCAGGCTCAGCAGGCGCATCCAGATCGAGACTGAAATCGGCCAGCTCGTCTTCCAGCGCCAAGCCCTCGCCTGCCGCCTCATCCAGACTCAGATCAAAACCCAGATCGTCAGCTTTGCTATCCGCCTGTTCGAGCGTCGCGCTGAAATCCAGATCGCTATCCAGCGACAGGCTGTCCATATCGCTTTGCGCGGCAGAGCCACTGGCTTCTTGCAGATCGCGCTCCAGATCGGCCTCAAGATCATCCAGGCTCAGGTCGAAGGCATCATCCAGATCAGCACCGGCAGCTGACGGGCTCGGCTCATCCAGCGCCAGGTCGTCCAGACTGAAGCTATCCAGCCCCTCATCCTCAGCCGCCGCAGCTGCTGCAAGCCCCGCAACCCCAGCAGCCATCGTCATGGCCGGATACTTGGCCTTGATCTGATCAATTTCGGCGGCGCTGCCACCTATCTCACGCAACTCACTTTCCTGGCGCGCGAAAGCATCGCGATCACCCAGCTCGGCATAGACTTCCATCAATTTCAGGCGCAGGTCTGCACGCTGCGGCTCATCATTGATGGCGCCCTGCAGCAGTTCTGCAGCCTGAGTGAAGCGGCCGTAGGCGATATAGATATCCGCCTCACCCAGAGCATCGCCGGTTTGCGCAGCCACGCGTTCCTCGGCCGGGGCATTGCCCTGCTCACCCTCAGCCAGATCGCCAGCCAAACCATCGAAACTGTCGGAGGGCAGCTCCATGTCAGCGCCAAGACCGCCGCTGTGATCAACCGCCGCCAGGCTTTCCTGCAACTCGGCTTCCTTCAAGGCGTTGCGACGCGACAACATCATCAGCCCGACCAGCAACACCAGCAGCGCACCGCCACCTACCAGGCCCAGCAGCATCGGGTTGGCCAGCAGATCATCGAGGGAGCTAGCCTCAGGCTCAGCCACTGGCGGCACCACCGCGACCACTGGAGCGGCAGGTTTAACCGGAGCGGCCTTTACGGGTGGCTGGGTCGGCTTCTCGTTCACTACTGGCGCAGCCGCTTCAGGGGTAGCGCCTTCAGGCTTGGCCGCGGGCTCTTCGCTGTAATTGAAATCTGGTTCTGCAACGGCTGCTGGTACAGCAGGCGCGCTGGCGACTGGCTCAGCAGGCGCCACTGGCTCGACTTTGGCGGGCTCGACACTGGCGACCGGCGCTTGCGCCGCAGGCTCAACGGCAGGTGCAGTTGGCGCCGCCTTGCCTTGAGCCGCCAAATCCGCCTGCAACTTGGCCATCTGATCATCTTTAAGCTGGATCAAGCGTTGCAGCTTATCCAACTGGCTTTGCAGATCACCCATGCGATCTTTCAGCTCATCGTTCTCGCGACGGCTGGAATCGAGGCTTTCCTGGGTCACCGCCAGCTTGTCTGACAATGCCTTGGTATCTGCGGCGCCTTTATCGCTACCGACAGCGGCCTTACCGCTATCGGCTGCAACCAGCTTCAGCTTATCGCCTGTAACGGCCTTGGCAGGCGCCTCACCGGCCACGCTGCGCTTGGTCGCATCCAGCTGACGAGCACTAGCCCCCTGACTGCGGCCTTCACGCCAGGCCGTATTCTGCTCGGCAACCTGAGCGATGGCCTCAGCCTGAGCGCGGCTCTTGATCTGCTGCTCATCCGGCAGACGCAATACCTGACCACTTTTCAGGCGATTGATATTGCCGCCAACAAAAGCGTCTGGATTCAGATCCTGAATGGCCAGCATGGTTTGATGCACGCTGCCGCCGGGTACACGTCGGGCAATTTCCCAGAGCGTGTCATTGGCGGTGGTCTTGTATTGGTCACTGTCCAGCGCAGACGGAGCGCTAGGTGCGACTGGAGCAGCAGGCGCGCTGCTGACTGGTGCCGGGCGCGGTGCAGCGGCGACTGGCGCGCGCACGACTGGGGCGGCAGGCGCGGCAACCGGCAGCTGCGGCGCAGCCGGGATAACCGACTGCGCACTGTAGAGTGGCGGGTCGAGCAACAGGGTGTATTCACGCAGCAAACGGCCATTAGGCCAGAGCACTTCAACCAGGAAGTTCAGGTAAGGCTCGCGGATCGGCTTGCTCGACGTGACGCGGATAACGCTCTTGCCATTGGGCTTGAGCACAGGCGTGAACTTGAGATCGCCGAGGAAATACTGACGATCTACGCCCGCTTTGTTGAATTCTTCGGGGGAAGCCAGGCTCGGCAACAGTTCGTTGGAAGCCAGGTCGCGCACCTCCAGCAATTCGATTTCAGCCACCAACGGCTGATTCAGCGCCGACTGCAAGGTCACTTCGCCCAGCCCTAGCGCATGCGCCATACCGGAGGACAGAGCCGAAGCAGCCGCGATTGCCAGCACCAGTTTGCGAACCCGAACCATAGCTTTATCCCTTGTTTTATCTTTTTTCTCGACAAGCGAGAGGATCTTGGAAATTGCTGCCTGTACCACCCGCAGGTGCCACCCCATCCAGCAATCAACTCAGCCAGTATTGCCAAGCTCGAAAGATTCTTCAAATTTCTAGCTAAGTATCTTTTACAGATAGTGTTTTATCAATAACTCGGCCAATTGCACAGCATTTAGCGCAGCGCCTTTTCTTACATTATCAGACGCAATCCACAAATTGAGTTCGCAGGGATCGTCCAGACCCGCACGAACCCGGCCGACATAGACCACATCCTGCCCGACCGCGTCGCCCACCGCCGTCGGATAATCGCCGAATTCGACATACTCCAGAGCCGGCGCGGCCTCCAAGGCTGCGCAGACTTTTTGCAGATCGCACGCCGACTCGCACTGCAGCGACACACTGAAGCTATCGCCAAAGAACACCGGAGCCTGCACGCAAGTTGCGGATACTTTCAACTGTGGCGAGTTGAGCAACTCCTTTAGCTCAGCAGCCATACGTCGCTCCAGGGCGCCATGGCCCTCGGCATCGCTTGTATCGACTTGCGCTAACAGATTGAACGCCACCTGCCGATCAAACAACTGCGGTTCGAAAGAACGCCCATTGAGCAATTCGGCGGTTTGCCGCGCCAATTCGGACACCCCGGCACGACCACGGCTGGAAACCGCCAAGCAGGCGGTGACCGTGACGCGCTGCAGAGTCAGCTGTTCACGCAATGCCGCCAACACCGTGGCCAAGGCAATGCTCGGCGCACTCGGGCTAGCCAACAGATAAGGTGCCGGCAAGGTTGCCAGCACTTGCGGATTTACTTCTGGCACAATCCGCGGCGCCTGCTGCGCCGGCAAAGCGGCAGCCAAGTCGATGACGGCACAACCCGCAGCCCGGGCCTGCGCGGCATATTGCAAAGTGACGGCCTCACCGGCGGTGAAGAACGCCAAGCGCACAGTGGAAAAATCGAAGGATTCAAGGGAACGAACACGCAGGTTCTTGCCCTTGAAAGACAAAGAGCCGCCTGCCGACTCACCGCTGGCGATCAGCTGCAGATTCGCCACCGGAAAATCGCGCTCTTCAAGCAGCTGCACCAGGGTTTCGCCCACACTTCCGGTGGCGCCGATCACGGCAATATCAAAACTACGGGTCATGGCAAGGCTTCTAACGAAATAAGCCCAGCACTGTATAACCGCGCCAGGCAAATGCAAAGGAGCGGGCTGCAGGTGAACGAACTTTCATTCGATCACCGACAAACCCGCCCCTTATTGACTGCAAAAGGCGCAGTACGGACGCAATCAGCGTTCCAGCAGAATCCGCAGCATGCGCCGCAGCGGCTCGGCGGCGCCCCACAGCAGCTGGTCACCCACGGTGAAAGCGCCGAGGTACTGCGAGCCCATATTCAGCTTGCGCAGACGGCCGACCGGCACGCTCAGGGTACCGGTTACCGCGGTCGGGCCGAGTTCGCGAATGCTGGCTTCACGCTGATTCGGTACCAGCTTGACCCAGGGGTTGTGCTGGCTGATCAGGCCTTCGATATCCGACAGTGGCACATCCTTGTTCAGCTTGATGGTCAGCGCCTGGCTGTGGCAACGCATGGCGCCGATGCGCACGCAGAGGCCATCGACTGGGATAGGGCTCTTGAAGCGACCGAGAATCTTGTTGGTTTCCGCCTGCGCCTTCCACTCTTCGCGGCTCTGGCCGTTGGGCAGCTCCTTGTCGATATAGGGGATCAGGCTGCCGGCCAGGGGCACGCCGAAGTTGTCCACCGGGAAGGACTCGCCGCGCATGGCTTCGGCCACCTTGCGGTCGATATCCAGGATGGCACTGGCCGGATCGGCCAGTTCATCGGCCACGCTGGCGTTGATCGCCCCCATCTGCTTGATCAGCTCACGCATATTCTGCGCGCCGGCACCGCTCGCCGCCTGATAGGTCATGGCGCTCATCCATTCGACCAGGCCGGCTTCATACAGGCCGCCCAGCGCCATCAGCATCAGGCTGACGGTGCAGTTGCCGCCGATATAGTTCTTGGTGCCGGCGTCCAGCTGCTGGTCGATCACCTTGCGGTTGACCGGGTCCAGCACTATCACCGCATCATCGGCCATGCGCAGGGTCGAGGCCGCATCGATCCAGTAGCCCTGCCAGCCGGCTTCGCGCAGCTTGGGGAAGACTTCGCTGGTGTAGTCGCCACCCTGGCAGGTGAGGATCACATCGAGGCTTTTCAGCTCGTCGATGCTGTAGGCATCCTTTAGCGGGGCGATGTCCTTGCCAATGGCCGGACCCTGGCCGCCAACATTGGAGGTAGTGAAGAACACCGGCTCGATCAAATCGAAATCCTGCTCTTCCAGCATGCGCTGCATCAGCACGGAACCGACCATGCCACGCCAACCGATCAGACCTACACGTTTCATAACCACTACACCTTTATAAACAGGGCGCCAACACAGGTTGACGTACCCAGAAGATTACAGACTGCGCAACGCGGAGGCCACCGCATCGCCCATGGCCGCCGTACCGACCTTGGTCGTACCGGCAGATTGAATGTCGCCGGTGCGCAGGCCTTGATCCAGCACCAGGCTGACCGCCCGCTCGATGGCATCGGCGGCGACGCTCTGGTTGAAGCTGTAACGCAGCATCATCGACACCGAGAGGATGGTCGCCAGCGGGTTAGCGATGCCCTTGCCGGCGATATCCGGCGCGCTGCCGTGGCACGGCTCGTACATGCCCTTGTTGTTGGCATCCAGGGACGCCGACGGCAGCATGCCGATGGAGCCGGTGAGCATGGAGGCCTCATCCGAGAGAATGTCGCCGAACATATTGTCGGTGACCATCACATCGAACTGCTTGGGCGCGCGCACCAGTTGCATGGCGGCGTTGTCCACGTACATATGGCTCAGCTCGACATCCGGGTAATCCTTGGCCACTTCCTCGACCACGGCGCGCCACAGCTGGCTGGAGGCCAGCACGTTGGCCTTGTCCACCGAGCAGAGCTTGTTGCCGCGCACGCGGGCCATGTCGAAACCGACCCGGGCGATACGGCGGATTTCGCTTTCGCTGTACGGCAGGGTGTCGTAAGCCATGCGCTCGCCATTTTCCAACACCTTGCTCTCACGCGGCTGGCCGAAGTAGATGCCGCCGGTCAGCTCACGCACGATCAGGATATCCAGCCCCGCCACCACTTCCGGCTTGAGGCTCGAGGCGTCGGCCAGCTGCGGATAGAGAATGGCCGGACGCAGGTTGGCGAACAGGCCCAACTGCGAACGGATTTTCAGCAGGCCGCGCTCAGGGCGCAGCGCAGGATCGATGGTGTCCCACTTCGGGCCACCGACGGCGCCGAGCAGAATGGCATCGGCGGCGCGGGCGCGGGCCAGGGTCTCGTCGGCCAGCGGCACGCCGTACTTGTCATAGGCCGCACCGCCCAGTTCATCGAAGCTCAGCTCGAAACCCAGGTTGTACTTATCGTTGGCCAGTTCAAGCACCTTGACCGCTTCGGCCATGATTTCCGGGCCGATACCGTCGCCAGGGAGAACCAGAATCTGTTTGGACATAAGCTTTTCCTTCGGAAAATAGTTACAAGCCCCAAGCCACAAGCAAAGCTGCTTTTACTTGCAGCTTTAAGCTTGCCGCTTGCAACTGCGTATTACTTCATCGCGCCGAACAGCCAGGGACTGCTCTGCTGGTGCTTGGCTTCGAAGGTCTTGATCGCAGCGCTGTCCTGCAGGGTCAGGCCGATATCGTCCAGACCATTGAGCAGGCAATGCTTGCGGAAGGCATCGACTTCGAAGCCGTACTGTTTGCCATCCGGACGGGTCACGGTCTGCGCGGCCAGGTCGACGGTCAGCTGATAGCCTTCGCAGGCTTCGGCTTGCTGGAACAGCTCGTCGACTTCGTCTTCCCTGAGGATGATCGGCAACAAACCGTTCTTGAAGCTGTTGTTGTAAAAAATATCGGCATAGCTCGGCGCGATGATGGTACGGAAGCCGTACTCCTCCAGGGCCCAGGGCGCATGCTCGCGGCTCGAACCGCAACCGAAATTCTCGCGCGCCAGCAGCACGCTGGCGCCTTGGTAACGCGGCGCGTTCAAGACGAAATCATGGTTCAGCGGACGCTGGGAACAGTCCTGATTCGGCTGGCCGACATCCAGGTAGCGCCACTCGTCGAACAGGTTCGGGCCGAAACCGCTGCGCTTGATCGACTTCAAGAACTGCTTGGGGATGATCTGGTCGGTGTCGACGTTGGCACGGTCCAAAGGCGCGACCAAGCCGGTGT
Source organism: Pseudomonas sp. (assembly GCF_030696055.1). Taxonomy (GTDB): domain Bacteria; phylum Pseudomonadota; class Gammaproteobacteria; order Pseudomonadales; family Pseudomonadaceae; genus Aquipseudomonas. The sequence continues at coordinate 15,271 of NZ_JAUYNP010000316.1, forward strand.
GTTGGGTAAAGGCTTTCATATTCGCTCTCCTTAAGGCCGGATCAATTCGCGCACATCGATAAAGCGACCGGTCACCGCCGCCGCCGCCGCCATGGCCGGGCTGACCAGGTGGGTGCGGCCGCCGGCGCCCTGACGGCCCTCGAAGTTGCGGTTGGAGGTGGACGCGCAATGCTCGCCACTGCCCAGCTTGTCCGGGTTCATCGCCAGGCACATGGAGCAGCCCGGCTCACGCCACTCGAAACCGGCCTCGATAAAGATCTTGTCCAGCCCTTCGGCCTCGGCCTGGGCCTTGACCAGACCCGAACCCGGCACCACCAACGCCTGTTTGACCGTGGCGGCGACCTTGCGGCCCTTGGCCACTTCGGCGGCGGCGCGCAGGTCTTCGATCCGCGAGTTGGTGCAGGAGCCGATAAACACCCGGTCCAACTGGATATCGGTGATCGCCTGGTTGGCCGTCAGGCCCATATATTTCAGGGCGCGAACGATGGAGTCGCGCTTGACCGGGTCGGCCTCGGCCGCCGGGTCCGGCACCTTCTGGTCGACGGCCAGGACCATCTCGGGCGAAGTGCCCCAGCTGACCTGCGGCTTGATGTCCTCGGCACGCATTTCGATCACTGTGTCGAAATGCGCATCGGCGTCCGACACCAGGTCCTGCCACTGCGCCACGGCTTTGGCCCAGTCGGCGCCTTTCGGCGCGAACGGACGGCCTTCGACGTAGGCGATGGTTTTCTCGTCCACCGCCACCAGGCCCACACGGGCGCCAGCCTCGATGGACATATTGCAGATGGTCATGCGCCCTTCCAGGGACAGCTCGCGAATCGCGCTACCGGCGAACTCCAGGGCATGGCCATTGCCGCCGGCGGTGCCGATCTTGCCAATCACGGCGAGCACTATGTCCTTGGCGGTCACACCGAACGGCAACTGGCCTTCGACCGCGACCTTCATGTTCTTCATTTTCTTGGCCACCAGGCACTGGGTCGCCAGCACATGCTCGACCTCCGAGGTGCCGATGCCGTGGGCCAGCGCGCCGAAGGCGCCGTGGGTGGAGGTATGCGAGTCGCCGCAGACCACGGTCATGCCCGGCAAGGTCGCGCCCTGCTCCGGGCCGACCACATGGACTATGCCCTGACGCAGGTCGTTCATCTTGAATTCGAGGATGCCGAAGTCGTCGCAGTTTTCGTCCAGGGTCTGCACCTGGAGGCGCGACACTTCATCGGCGATGGCTTCCAGACCGCCCTGGCGCTCGGCCTTGGTGGTCGGCACGTTGTGGTCCGGGGTGGCGATATTGGCGTCGATACGCCACGGCTTGCGCCCCGCCAGACGCAGCCCTTCGAAGGCCTGGGGCGAGGTCACTTCGTGGAGGATATGGCGGTCGATATAGATCAGCGACGAACCATCGTCACGGCGCTTCACCTCGTGCATTTCCCAGAGCTTGTCGTAGAGCGTTTTGCCGGCCATCAGCTTTCCCTCATCAGCGTCTTTCGGGCACCTCTAAAAACTATCTGCGTTGCCATCGCTGCGTTAAAAACAGGCTCAGAATGCTCATTTACAACGCGTAAACTCCGCTTCTTCGCCTGTTTTACTCGCTAGCGCTCGCCCTTCGGGCCAGCCTGCGGCTGTTACTCCCGTTGGTCGTTGTGCCTTGCGCTGGCTGCCTCGCCTACGTTTTTAGAGGTGCCCTTTCTATGCCTGGGCGAATGGCCCTTTGGCTTATTGGGTAATCCTATGGGCTGGGATTGAATTACTCAAATTCATATTTTTTATTCAAAGGATTCCTGATAGGAATAGTCATAAGCTGTAAGCCTCAAGCTGCAAGTAAGGGCTCGCGGCTTTCCTCTTGCAGCTTATGGCTTACCGCTTGGAGCTATTCTGTTATGGATCTTGCGACTCTGAATGCCTTTATCGCCATTGCCGAACTGGGCAGCTTTTCCGAGGCGGCTGAACGTCTGCACCTGACCCAGCCGGCGGTGAGCAAGCGCATCGCCAGCCTGGAACAGCAGCTGAATGTGCGCCTGTTCGACCGCCTGGGCCGCGAGGTGAGCCTGACCGAGGCCGGCCGTGCCCTGCTGCCGCGAGCCTACCAGATACTCAATGTGTTGGATGATACGCGCCGCGCCCTGACCAACCTGAACGGCGAGATCAGCGGTCGCCTGACCCTGGCCACCAGTCACCATATCGGCCTGCACCGCCTGCCGCCGCTGCTGCGCGCCTTTACCCGCGCGTACCCGCAGGTGGCCCTGGATATCCAATTCCTCGATTCCGAGGTGGCCTATGAAGAGGTGCTGCACGGCCGCGCCGAGCTGGCAGTGATCACCCTGGCCCCGGAAACCCGCGAGCCGGTGCATGCGGTGGCGGTGTGGGACGATCCGCTGGATTTCGTCGCCGCCCCCGAGCATCCGCTGGCACGCACCGGCGCGGTCAGCCTGGCCGACGTGGCGCACCACCCGGCGGTATTCCCCGGTGGCAACACCTTTACCCACCATATAGTGCGGCGCCTGTTCGAAGCCCAGGGCCTGACGCCGAATATCGCCATGAGCACCAATTACCTTGAGACCATCAAGATGATGGTTTCCATCGGCCTGGCCTGGAGCGTGCTGCCGCGCACCATGCTCGACGACCAGGTCGCCCGCCTGCCTTTGCCGGACATCCAGTTGTCGCGCCAGCTAGGCTATATCTTGCACAGCGAACGCACCCTGTCGAACGCCGCCAAGGCCTTTATGGCCTTGCTCGACGGCCAACGCGAGAGCCTTGCACCCACTGCCGACAAGAGGCTAACGTGAGGCCCATAACAATAAGAAAGGCTTCCACATGATCCCAGCACGTCGACCTATCAGCGGCCGCGACAGCAGATTGCCCAGAGGAAGAGTCGGCCGTGACCAAACCCACTGACAGCCGTCCACCACTGCCGTTTATCCCGGCACTGGACCCCGCCGAATTCGAAAAAACCTGGAACGATGCTCCGCGCCTGCTGCGCGCCTTGAACGGAGCCAATCTGGGCACCTGGTATTGGGATATCGAAAGCGGTCGGGTCAGCTGGTCACGCGGTGCCCAGGCGCTGTTCGGCCTCGACCCCAAGCACCCCCTGCAGACGCAGGTCGACTATATCGACCTGATCCCTGCGGAAGACCGCGCCGAGGTGCTGCAGGTCTTCGAACAATTCCTAACCGGCACGCCCAGTCCGCGCGCCTTGCGCCACCGCATTCGCTGGCCCGACGACAGCCTGCACTGGCTGGAGATCAACGGCAGCCTGCAGCAGGACGCCGACGGCAAGCCGCGGGTCATGGGGGTGATCCGCGATATCAGTGCCCAGCAAGCCCGCGACCAGGCGCTGCGCAGCAGCGAGGAAAAATTCGCCCAGGCCTTCCATTACACCCCGGACGCCGTGGTCATCACCGACAAGGCCACCGGGCGCTTTATCGAGGTCAACGCCGGCTTCGAGCGCCAGTTCGGCTGGAGCAGCGTCGAAACCCTGGGCCGCACCTCGCTGGAACTGGGCATCTGGGCCAACCCCGCCGATCGTCAGCGGATGCTCGCGGCGATCGAACGCAATACCCTCAACGGCCTGGAAGTCTGCCTCTACCATCGCGACGGCAGCATTCGCAGAAACCTCCTGTTCGGCGGCGAGATACTGCTGGATGGCTGCACCAGCCTGGTGCTGTCGCTGCGCGATATCACCGAGCAGCGCAATCAGGAGCAAGCCCTCAAGGACAGCCAGGAACGCCTGACCCTGGCCCTGGAATCCGCCGACCTGGGCACCTGGGACTGGCATATCCCCAGCAATATGCTGTTCGGCTCGGCCCGCGCCGCGATCCTCCACGGCCTGGCAGACGCCCCGTTCCATGACGATTTCCGCAAGTTCTTCAGCCATATACCGCTGGCCGACCGCCGCGATATGCGCCGCCACTACAACGCCCTGGTCGAGGGCACCGGCCAGGATTACCAGGTCACCTACCGGGCGGTCTACGGCAACCATGAGGTGCACTACCTGGAGAGCACCGCCAAGCTCTATCGCGATGAACAGGGCAAGCCGCTGCGCATGGCCGGCATCCTCATCGATATCAGCGAACGGGTGCTGCGCGAACAGCGCCTCAAAGCCTCCGAAGAGAAATTCGCCACCCTGTTCCAGGCCAGCCCCGACCCGATCTGCGTGTCGCGCATCCGCGACGGGGTGTTTATCGAAATCAACCAGAGTTTCAGCCAGGCCTTCGGCTGGACTCCGCAGGAAATAGTCGGGCGCAGCGGCCCGCAGATCAACTTCTGGGTCGACCTCGACGAGCGCAAGCGCCTGTTCGACAAACTCACCGCGCAACAGGGCCTGGACAACGAACAGGCCCGCTATCGCACCAAGGCCGGCCAGGAGCTGACCTGCGTGGTGTCCAGCCGTTTTATCCGGGTCGAACGCCAGTTATGCATCCTTTCCACCTTCCGCGACGTCACCGAACGCCTGCGCGCCGAGGCGGCGCTCAAGGCCAGCCAGGAGAAGTTCGCCAAGGCCTTCCACTCCAGCCCGGACGCCATCACCATCACCGAGCGCGAGAGCGGCCGCTATATCGAAGTCATTGAGGGCTTCAGTCGCCTGACCGGCTACAAGGCCGAAGAGGTGATAGGCCTCAGCTCCAGGGAGCTGAGTGTCTGGGCCGACCCGCAAGAGCGGGTGCAGATGGTGCATGCGCTCAAGCAGGATGGCCACGTCTACCATATGGAGATGCACGGCAAGCACCGCGACGGCACGGTCAAGCTGGTCGAGGTGTCGGTCGAATCCATCGAACTGGACGCCACCCCCTGCCTGCTGCTGACCGCCCGCGACATCAGCGAACTCAAGCACGCCCAGGCCCAGGTGCAGCACCTGGCCTACCACGACTCGCTGACCAACCTGCCCAACCGCGCCCTGCTGCTCGATCGCCTGACCCAGCAGATCGCCCTGCTCAAGCGTCACGAACTGCGCGGCGCCCTGCTGTTTCTCGACCTGGATCATTTCAAGCATATCAACGACTCCCTCGGTCATCCGGTCGGCGATGCCGTGCTCAAGCTGGTTACTGCAAGGCTGGAGGCCAGCGTGCGCCTGGAAGACACGGTGGCCCGCCTGGGCGGCGACGAATTCGTCGTGCTGCTCTCGGGCCTGGAAGGCAAACGCTCGACCGTGGTGCGGCAAACCCGCGCGGTGGCGGAAAAACTGCGCCAGCTGCTGGCCGAACCCATGTTGCTGGATGGCCATCAACTGCAAGTCACCCCCAGCATCGGCATCGCCCTGATCCCCGACCATGGCGACACCCCCGCCGACCTGCTCAAGCGCGCCGATATCGCCCTGTACCGCGCCAAGGACTCCGGGCGCAACTGCATCCAGCTGTTTCGCAACACCATGCAGAAGGCGGCCAGCGAACGCCTGCGCCTGGAAAGCGACCTGCGCCTGGCCCTGGCCCGGGGCGAATTCGAATTGCATCTGCAACCCCAGGTCGATGCGCGCAGCAACCTGATCATCGGCGCCGAGGCGCTCTTACGCTGGAGCCACCCGCTCCTGGGCGCCCAGTCCCCGGCCCTGTTTATCCCCATCCTGGAAGAAAGCGGGCTGATCCTCGAGGTCGGCGGCTGGGTGCTGGCCGAAGCCTGCCATGCCTGCGCGCAACTGCTCCAAGACGGCCTGGTCGACAGCCAACAATTCAGCCTGTGCGTGAATATCAGCCCCCGCCAGTTCCGCCAGAACGACTTCGTCGAACGAGTGGAAAGCAGCCTGGCCAGCAGCCAATTACCGACCGCCATGCTCAAGCTGGAAATCACCGAAGGCATAGTGATTCAGAATATCGACGACACCATCGCCAAG
>NZ_JAUYNP010000319.1 GCF_030696055.1 Pseudomonas sp.
TGGTGAAGTAGTCGACGCCCTGCTCGGCTTGTTCGATCAGGGTGTCACGGAACAGCTCCCAGGTCAGGTCTTCGGCCACACCGTTAACTTTTTCCAGGGCCTGGTAGATAGGCACGGTGCCGATCGGTACCGGCGAGTTGCGGATGATCCACTCGCGGGTTTCGTGGATGTGCTTGCCGGTGGACAGATCCATGACTGTGTCCGAACCCCAGCGAATACCCCAGGTCAGCTTGGCCACTTCTTCCTCGATGGAGGAACCCAGGGCCGAGTTGCCGATATTGCCGTTGATCTTCACCAGGAAGTTGCGGCCGATGATCATCGGCTCCAACTCGGTGTGGTTGATGTTGGCCGGGATGATGGCGCGACCGCGGGCGATTTCCTCGCGGACGAATTCGGCGGTGATTTCCTTGGGGATGCTGGCGCCGAAGCTGTGACCCGGATGCTGCGCGTCGAGCAGACCGGCGGCGCGGGCTTCCTGCAGCTTGTGGTTTTCGCGGATGGCGACGTATTCCATCTCCGGGGTGATGATGCCCTGGCGCGCGTAGTGCATCTGGCTGACGTTCTTGCCGGCCTTGGCGCGGCGCGGGTTGCGCACGTGGGCGAAGCGCATGGCGGTCAGCTCGGGGCTGGCCAGACGCTCCTGGCCGAAATGCGAGCTCAGGCCGGCCAGCAGCTCGGTGTCGCCGCGGTCGTCGATCCAGGCCGAGCGTACATCGGCCAGGCCTTGGCGCACGTCGATGGTCACGTTCGGGTCGGTGTAGGGGCCGGAGGTGTCATACACCATGACCGGGGCGTTGATCTCGCCGCCCCCCTCGCCTACAGAGAAGTCGGTCGGCGTCACGTCCAGGCTGATCTCGCGCATGGGTACGCGGATGTCCGGGCGCGAACCCTGGACGTAGACTTTCTGCGAACGCGGGAAGGGTTGGATCGACTGTTGGTCGACCTGAGCGCTTTCGCTTAAATTTTTGGGGCTCAGGTTCTTTTGTTGTGTGCTCATCGGCAGGCTTTCTCCAGGGCTGAATGTCGGAGCGAACCTGGATGGATGAGCGGTGCGGGGCGCACCGGGAGCGGTGCCAGAGGACTCGCCTGAGGAAGGACGAGCCCATCTTGTTCCCTACGCAGGCCTTAACCCGATCAGGTTCAACGGGATCCGGCAGCTGCCAATCTCAGCCCCATAGTAGAGGGCACCCCGACAAGAACGCGGTCAGTCTAATCAACCCCCGGCAATAAAACCAACCCGCGAGTCAATTTTGTATGACCCATGCGTCGGAAAATGACGAGCGCGCCGACGATTCATTCGCCTCGGCGCCAAGCGCCATAGCTTGTTGCAAACTACAGTCGCCGTGCTCAAGACAAATCTTGACCCCCTATGCAGCGCCCCTTAGCCTTGCCGATTACCGCCAAAATCAGGATTACCCTAATGTTGCGCAGACTCTCTCTGGCTTTAGCCGTGGCCGCCGCCTCCAGCGGCTATGCCTGGGCCGAACAAGCCCCAGCATCGAGCAAAACCGACCTGGTCACGGTTTACCAGGAAGCCGCCAACAACAATGCCGATCTGGCCGCCGCCCGCGCCGACTATGAGGCCCGCCGCGAAGTGGTGCCCCAGGCCCGCGCCGGCCTGCTGCCGAACCTGTCCGCCGGCGCCAACCTGAGCGACAGCCGCACGCAGATCGACTCGCCGAGCGTCACCCGCTCGCGCAGCGGCACCGTCTATCAGGCCAATCTGAGCCAACCGCTGTTCCGTGCAGATCGCTGGTTCCAGCTGCAAGCCGCCGAAGCGACCGACGAGCAAGCCGCCCTGGAACTCTCGGCCACCGAGCAGAACCTGATTCTGCAAAGCGCCGAAAGCTACTTCGCCGTGCTGCGCGCCCAGGACAACCTGGCCTCGACCAAGGCCGAAGAAGCGGCGTTCAAGCGCCAGCTGGATCAAGCCAACGAGCGTTTCGATGTCGGCCTGTCGGACAAGACCGACGTGCTGGAAGCCCAGGCCGGTTTCGACACCGCGCGGGCCAACCGCATCATCGCCCAGCGCCAAGTGGAAGACGCCTTCCAGGCCCTGACCACCCTGACCAACCGCGACTTCGCCGCGCTGGAAGGCATCGAGCACAGCCTGCCGATCCTGGCGCCGACGCCCAACGACGCCAAGGCCTGGGTCGACACCGCCGCCGCGCAGAACCTCAATCTGCAAGCCAGCAACCATGCGGTCGACGCCGCCGAAGAGACCCTGCGCCAGCGCAAGTCCGGCCACGCGCCGACCCTGGACGCGGTGGCCAGCTACCAGAAAGGCGACAACGACAGCCTCGGCTTCAGCAACTCCGGCACCCCGCCGACCTTCAGCGGCGATGTCGAACAGCGCAGCATTGGCCTGCAACTGAATATCCCGCTGTACAGCGGCGGCCTGACCAGCTCCCAGGTGCGCGAGGCCTATCAGCGGGTCAACCAGAGCGAGCAGCTGCGCGAGAGCCTGCGCCGCCAGGTGGTGCAGAACACCCGCAACCTGCACCGCGCGGTAAATACCGACGTGGAAACCGTACAGGCGCGCAAGCAGTCGATCATCTCCAATCAGAGCGCCCTGGAAGCCACCGAAATCGGCTATCAGGTCGGCACGCGCAATATAGTCGACGTGCTGGATGCCCAGCGCCAGCTGTTCGGCTCGGTGCGCGATTACAACAACGCGCGCTACGACTATATCCTCAACAACCTGCGCTTGAAGCAGGCGGCGGGCACCCTTAGCCCGGCCGACCTGGAAGCGCTGGAGCAATACCTGAAGTCGGACTACGACCCGGACCAGGACTTCCTGCCGCCGGACCTGGCCAAGGCCGCCGAGGCGCAACTGCGCGGCAACCAGGAATACTGAGTGGCCTGCATAAAAAAACCGGCTTGGCCGGTTTTTTTATGGCTGCTCGAATGCCGTGTTGGGCTTCGCGGAACTCAGCCCAACCTAGGCTCACGACCCAAGCTGCAGATCCATGTAGCCCGGATGCAATCCGGGAGATCGCTTCCCCGGATTGCATCCGGGCTACGGTTAACCGAGCAGGCGCGCCAAGCCCGCCAACAAGCGCGCCAGCGCCCCTTGGTTGGCCTGCATTACCGCCAACCCCGCCGCCCGCATCGCCTGTGCCGCGCTGGGCTCACGCCACAGCTGCTCGAGCCGTTGCGTCAAGCCCTGGGCGTCCGCCACTTCGCCAAG
>NZ_JAUYNP010000320.1 GCF_030696055.1 Pseudomonas sp.
CCTCGCCACCGGGCCCACCGGCAGCGGCAAGACCACCACCCTCTACGCCCTGTTGCAGCACGAGGCCTCGCCGGAGAAGAACTACGTCACCATCGAAGACCCGGTGGAAATCCAGGTCGACCTGGCCGGCCAGGTGCCGGTGCGCGAACGCATCGGCCTGAGCTTCGCCAGCATCCTGCGCGCCAGCCTGCGCCAGGACCCGGACGTGATACTGCTCGGCGAGATCCGCGACGAGGAGACCGCCGACGTGGCCTTCCACGCCTCGCTGACCGGCCACCTGGTGTTCTCCACCCTGCACACCAGCTCGGCGGCCGCCACCATCGCCCGCCTGCTCGACCTCGGCCTGAAGCCCTATGTGCTGGCCTCGGCCCTGGAGGCCATCATCGCCCAGCGCCTGGTGCGGCGGATCTGCCTGAGCTGCCGCGAGCCCGTCACGCCGAGCGGCGAACTGTTGGCGCGCCTGGGCCCGGACTTTCTCGAGCCAGGGCTTAAGTACTTCCACGGCCGCGGCTGCAACCAGTGCCATCAGGGCTTCAAGGGCCGGGTCGCGATCCATGAGGTGCTGACCATGAACAACGCCCTGCGCGATGCCGTCACCCTGGGCGCCAGCGCCACGCAGCTGCAGACCCTGGCCCGCGAGCAAGGCATGACCAGCCTGCTGGACGATGCGCGCGACAAGCTGCAGCAGGGGCTGACCAGCGTCGAGGAAGTTCTGCGCCTGCTCGGCCCGCAGGATCTGTGAGGCGAAGAAGTGACCAGCCGCCCGGGGCACAAGCATCCTTAGAACCTGTTTACGATCTGCTGCGCGTCGGCCCTGCTGCGTTAAAAACAGGCTCGGAATGCTCATTTACCACTTGTAAACTCCGCTTCCTCGCCTGTTTTTGCCTTGCATGGCTCTAGCTCGCGAGATCGTAAACAGGTTCTTACCCCTTGATCCCTATGGCCGGCACGACTCGGGCCTAGCCAGTCGGGAGCCCAGAACCTGGCCCGGATGCAACCCGGGAGCGGATTTTCAGGGGGTAGAGTTCCCCGGATTTCATTGGGCTACAAAAAGTGCCGTTCACTTGGCTTAAGTGAACGGCATCACCCGCTAATGGGCGTCTCCCAGGCTGTTATCGAGCCGTTGCGAGTCGCTCAGTTGATGTTCCTCACCGGCGTAGTAGGCGCGCACCCGCGGGTCCATCACCGCGCGCCACAGCGGTGGGAACAGCGCCAGGACTATCATCCCGGCATAACCGTTGGGCAGCTGCGGGCTGTCCTCGAAGTGGCGCAGCACCTGGTAGCGCCGTTTGGCGTAGGCGTGGTGGTCGGAATGGCGCTGCAGGTGGAAGAGAAACAGGTTGGTCAGCAGGAAGTTGCTGTTCCATGAGTGGGTCGGGTTGGTGCGCTCGTAGCGGCCGTTGTCCAGCTTGCGCCGGTGCAGGCCGTAATGTTCGACGTAGTTGACGATTTCCAGCAGGGTGAAGGCCACGACCGACTGCCCGATAAAGAACAGCGCTCCGCGCCAGTCGAACGCCAGGCTGAAACCCAGCAGGAACAGCGCGCTGACGCTGTACCAGGCGAGCAACTCGTTACGCCAGTGCAGGGCGGGCAGGCCCTTGCGCTTCAGGCGCTCTACTTCCAGCCGCCAGGCATTGAGGAAGTTGTGCTTGTAGGCGTGGGGCAGGAAGGCGTACAGGCTCTGGCCGTAACGCGAGGATGAGGCATCCTCGGGCGTCGACACGTGCACGTGGTGGCCGCGTACGTGCTCGATCTTGAAGCCGCCGTAGCACACCGCCGCCAGTAGCAAGCCGCCGGCATTCTGCTCCAGTTGCGGGTCCTTGTGGATAAACTCGTGGGCCACGGTGATGCCGATGGCGCCGGTCACTGTGCCCACCGACAGCACCCAGCCCAGCTGGCCGACCCAGCTCCAGGCCTGATAGTTGACGAACACCCAGCCGGCCCAGCCGAGCATACCCAGCAGAAAAGGTACCGTGGCCAGGCTGAGCAGGCGGTAGTAGCTCTGCTGCTCCAGTCGCGCTACCTGCACCGCTTCATCCGGGTTGGCCGGGTCGCGGCCGATAACGAAGTCCAGCAGGGGGATCACCCCGAACACCACCACTATGACCAGCCAGGCCCAGGCATCGGCCTGCGCACTGCCGTGCGACCAGTGATAGCTCAGGGGAATGCCCAGCACCGGGATCAGCCACAACCAGTAGCCGATGCTTTTGATGGCGAGCATCCAATTGGAGGGAAGGCGTTCGAACATAGGGGCTCCGTACTTATTATTATCGAGAGTGGGTTTGGTAGGATTGTAGGACAATCGTTACCTTGGGCCATCCTGATGAAGCCTACCTTTCGCTCTGAAAGTGCGTGGCCCGTGCCCTTGGCCCGGTAACACCCTGTGTTACACTCGCGCCCTGCGTTTACCCGCTCCCGCCAGGCCTGGCGGGGCTTCAGTATCCATATCGCTTGCCCCAATAGGTCAGATAGAGCCTAAGGATAACCATGACGTTCAAGGCACCGGACAGCCTCGCCGAGCAGATCGCCCATCATCTGGCCGAACGCATCATTCGTGGTGAGTTGAAGGCCCGTGAGCGGATTCAGGAACAGAAAGTCACCCAGGCGCTGAATGTCAGCCGTGGCTCGGTGCGCGAAGCCCTGCTGATTCTCGAGCGTCGTCACCTGATAGTGATCCCGCCGCGGCGGGGCGCCCAGGTCGCCGAGCTGACCCCGCACAACGTCAAGAGCCTGTACGCCCTGGTGATGGAGCTGTATATCCTGCTGGGCAAGGCGGTGGCCGATAGCTGGCGGGTCGAGAGCGATCTGGCGCCTTTCCTGGCCATCCAGCAGCGTCTGATGGACAGTCTGCAGCGCGAGGATATCGGCGCCTTCGTCGAGAACAGCTTCGACATCATGCGGGCGGCCTTTCCCTTCTCCAATAATCCCTATCTACAGGAAACCGTGGAGAATCTGCTGCCGGCCATCAGCCGCACCTACCACTTGGCCCTGGAACGGCGCAAAAGCGAGATGGGCCAGTTCCTCAACACCTTTGCCGAACTGCTGCAGGTGATCATCGCCCGTGACCATCAGCGCATACGTCAGGTGCTGATTGGTTATGGCGAGCACAACTGTCAGTTGGTGCTGGCAGCGTTAGCCGAATGCTAGGGAAGACTGTTCATGCGGCTTAAGTGCATCAAGCTGGCCGGCTTCAAGTCGTTCGTCGACCCCACTACCGTGACCTTTCCGAGCAATATGGCGGCGGTGGTCGGGCCTAACGGTTGCGGAAAATCGAACATCATCGACGCCGTGCGCTGGGTGATGGGCGAGAGTTCGGCGAAGAACCTCCGCGGCGAGTCGATGACCGACGTCATCTTCAACGGTTCCAACACCCGCAAGCCGGTGACCCAGGCCAGTATCGAGCTGATCTTCGACAACTCCGACGGCACCCTGACCGGCGAATATGCCGGCTACAACGAGATTTCCATCCGCCGCCGGGTCACCCGCGACAGCCAGAACACCTATTTCCTCAACGGCACCAAGTGCCGCCGCCGCGATATCACCGATATCTTCCTCGGCACCGGCCTGGGCCCGCGCAGCTACTCGATCATCGAGCAGGGCATGATCTCCAAGCTGATCGAGGCCAAGCCCGAGGACCTGCGCAACTTTATCGAGGAAGCCGCCGGCATCTCCAAGTACAAGGAACGCCGCCGCGAGACCGAGAACCGCATCCGCCGCACCCATGAGAACCTGGCGCGCCTGAGCGACCTGCGCGAAGAGCTGGAGCGCCAGCTGGAACGCCTGCACCGCCAGGCCCAGTCCGCCGAGAAATACCAGGAATACAAGGCCGAGGAACGTCAGCTCAAGGCCCAGCTCACTGCCCTGCGTTGGCAGGCGCTGAATGAACAGGTCGGCCAGCGCGAAGCGGTGATCGGCAACCAGGAGGTCAGCTTCGAGGCCCTGGTGGCCGAGCAGCGCAACGCCGACGCCAGCATCGAGCGCCTGCGTGACGGCCACCATGAACTGTCCGAGCGCTTCAACCTGGTGCAGGGCCGCTTCTATTCGGTGGGCGGCGATATCGCCCGGGTCGAGCAGAGCATCCAGCACGGCCAGCAGCGCCTGCGCCAGTTGCAGGACGATTTGCGCGAAGCCGAGCGCGCGCGCCTGGAAACCGAATCGCACCTGGGCCACGACCGCACCTTGCTGGCGACCCTGGGCGAAGAGCTGAGCATGCTCGAGCCCGAGCAGGAACTGACCGCCGCCGCCGCAGAAGAATCGGCCGCCGCCCTGGAAGAGTCGGAAGGTGCCATGCACGGCTGGCAGGAGCAGTGGGATGGCTTCAACCAGCGCAGTGCCGAGCCGCGCCGCCAGGCCGAGGTGCAGCAGTCGCGCATCGCCCAGCTGGAACAGAGCCTGGAGCGTCTGGCCGAGCGTCAGCGCCGCCTCAGCGACGAGCTTGTGCTGTTAGCGGCCGATCCGGAAGACGCAGCCATTCTCGAGTTGAGCGAGCAGATCGCCGCCAGCGAACTGAGCCTGGAAGACCTGCAATTAAAAGAAGAGCAGCAAGCCGAGCGCTTGCAGCAGCTGCGGGGCGAATTGCAGCAGGCCGGTCAGGCCCAGCAGCAGGCCCAGGGTGAACTGCAGCGCCTCAACGGTCGTTTGGCCTCGTTGGAAGCCTTGCAGCAGGCGGCGCTGGATCCGGGCAAGGGCGCCGGTGACTGGCTGCGCGAGCAGCACCTGAGCGAACGGCCGCGTCTGGCCGAAGGCCTGCGGGTCGAGGCCGGCTGGGAGCTGGCGGTGGAAACCGTGCTGGGCGCCGACCTGCAGGCGGTGTTGCTGGATGATAGTTATTTTCAGAATCTGGGCGGCCTGGATTTCTCCAGCCTGACCCAGGGCGACCTGCGCCTGGTCAGCCCGAACAAGGGCGGCGCGCGGGTCGCCGGCAGCCTGCTGGATAAGGTCGAAGCCGCCATCGATTTGGCGCCTTGGCTGGCCAAGGTCAAACCGGTGCAGAGCCTCGACGAGGCCCTGGCCGCGCGTATGAGCCTGGCCGACGGCGAAAGCCTGATCAGCCGCGACGGCTATTGGGTCGGCCGGCATTTTCTGCGGGTGCGCCGCGCCAGCGCCGCGGAAAGTGGCGTCCTGGCCCGTGGCCAGGAAATCGAAGGCCTGGGCCTGGAACGTGAAGAGCGCGAAGCGGCCTTGGCCCTGTTGGACGAGCGTTTGCTGCAGCTGCGCGAAAGCCAAGGCCAGCAGGAAGAGCGGCGCGAGCGGCAACGCCGGCAGCTGCAGGATCAGGCCCGCCGTCTGGGCGAATTGAAGGCGCAGCTGTCGGCGGGGCAGGCCAAGGTCGAGCAATTGACCCTGCGCCGTCGTCGCCTGGACAGCGAGCTGCTGGAGCTGGCCGAGCAGCGCGAGATCGAACAGGAACAGCTGGGCGAATCGCGCCTACAACTGCAGGATGCCCTGGATGCCATGGCCACCGACAACCAGCAGCGCGAAAGCCTGCTGGCCAGTCGCGATGCCCTGCGCGAGCGCCTCGACCGGGTGCGTCAGGAAGCTAGAGCGCACAAAGATCACGCCCATCAGCTGGCCGTGCGTCTGGGTTCGCTCAAGGCTCAGCACGACTCCACCCGCCAGGCCCTGGAGCGTCTGCAACTGCAGGCCGAGCGCCTGCATGAGAAGCGTGAGCAACTCAACCTCAACCTGGAGGAGGGCGAGGCGCCGCTGGAAGAGTTGCGCCTCAAGCTGGAAGAGCTGCTGGACAAGCGCATGGCGGTGGAGGACGAGCTGAAACTGGCGCGTCTGGCCCTGGAAGACGCCGACCGCGAACTGCGC
>NZ_JAUYNP010000324.1 GCF_030696055.1 Pseudomonas sp.
TTCAAGCTGGAGAAGTTGGATGCCGAGCATGTGCGAGCGGCTCTGCTGCCGCTGATCGACCGAGAGGCCGTGCTTTGCAGTGATGGGGCTGCGGGATATGCCAGTTTTGCCCGAGCTCAGGGCATCACCCACCATGTCGTCCACTCTCGCCCTGGCCAGCGGGTGCTCCAGGGAGCCTTCCACATCCAGAACGTTAATGCGTACCACAGCCGGTTGAAAAACTGGATGACTCGTTTTCATGGTGTCGCCACCCGCTACCTGCCGAATTATCTGGGCTGGCGGCGCATGCTTGAACGTTACCAACAGCGTATTCAGCCAGATTACTGCATCCAGGAAGCGATGGGGCGAACCATGCAACACATAATTGGGACATAGCCATAAAAAAGCCCGCAATTGCGGGCTTTCTTCTAAGTGGCGCTGCTTAGATCAAACCGGCATCCGCCAGCTTCTGCTCCAGGCCAATCAGGTCGGGGATCTTCAGCACAGTGTCGCCCAGGCTTACCGCGCCCAGCTCCAGCGGCGCCAGGCGGACATCGGCGCGGGCCAGTTCGGGGCCGACCTTGACCGAGCGGGGAATGCCTTGCACCAGCAGGGCGATAAACTTCACCGCCGGACGCCCGCCCAAGGCGTTGATCACCGCCACCCGCGCGCCCGCGCCGACCTGCGCCTGGCCATCGGACGCCGCCTCGAAAGACAGCAAGGGCAGACGCAGATCGCGCCAGCCGATCTGCCCGAGGAACCAGCTCGGCATCCCCGCGCTGAGCTGCGGCGCGCGGTAGGGAATCAGCTCGGCCACCGCCACGTTGGGCAACAGCAGGGTGCGATCGACCAACGGCAGCAACAGGCTGGTGAGGCTGTTGGCGCTCTTCTGGATGGCTACGGCTTGGCTCATAACAAGGTCCTATACGGGGCCAGGCCCCAGATTAACTGCACAGCGCGGCCAGGTGGTTGACCAAGGCCTCCGCCAGTTCCCGCGGATCACCGCTCAGGCTGCTGTAACCCGCTTCGCGCAGGCTGTCCGGCATGCTCGGGCAGGCGCAGCTGTCGCCGCGCTGGGTCCAGATCAAGCCGCCTTGACGCCGTACATAGGCGGCGGCGGCACTGCCATCGCTGCCCATACCGCTAAAGGCGATGACGCCGCACAACGCACCGAAACGCTGCGCCAGGTTGAGCATCATCTGGTCGATCGAGGGGCTGTAGGGTTCCGGCCAGCCGCGCGCGGAAATCTGCATGGCGCCCTGCTCATCGAAACCCAACTCATGGTTGATCGGCGCCACCACCACTTCACCGCAACGCACCGGATCGCCGTGCCGCGCCGGGTTGACATGCCACTGGCTATGCCGACCCACGGCTTGCGGCAAGGTCGCCTCGAAGCTGGCATCGATATGCTGGGCATAGACGAAGCCCAGCGGCAGGCCGCCCGGCAAGGCATCGAGAAAGTCTTTTACCGCGCCCGGGCCACCCATGGAGGCCGCCAGCAACCACACCTGGCGCGCCGGCTCACCGGCCACCAGCGGAGTACCGGCCAAGGCCGCCGGCAGATTCAGCCGCGACGGCCGCTGGGCTTGCGCCAGCAACGCCTCCAGGCTTGGCCCAACCGCTTGCGAGGGATCGCCGACCAGCTTCTTCAGCTTGCCGAACAGGCGCCGCTCCCAACGCGGGTAGTTCTCCGAATGGCGCTCGGGGGCATGGCCTTCGCCGAACAGCACCGGGGCCGAGGCGTTCTCCATAAGGCTGTCGACCAGCGGCGAATCCTCCGACTGCGCCAGGTCGACCAACCACAGGTCGGTCTCGCAGGCACTCAGCGTCTCTTGATCGAGGCGCGCCGGATCGCTGTTCATCACCACCTGATAGCCACTGCCAGTCAGCGCCTGCTGCAACACATGGCGCTGCAGGGAGGTGTCGGCGATCACGGCGATGCGTGCTGCAGTTTTCTCAGTCATGTGCGCTTGGCCAGTTGCTGAATGGTTTCGAGCAACA
Source organism: Pseudomonas sp. (assembly GCF_030696055.1). Lineage (GTDB taxonomy): Bacteria > Pseudomonadota > Gammaproteobacteria > Pseudomonadales > Pseudomonadaceae > Aquipseudomonas. Next base: position 1,981 of record NZ_JAUYNP010000324.1, read on the forward strand.
AGGACTCTTGGTAAGGCTTACCCAGGTACTCGTTGACGCCGATGCTCATCGCCCGCTCGCGGTGTTTTTCACCGGTACGCGAGGTGATCATGATGATGGGCAGATCTTTCAGACCCTCGTCGTGGCGTACCAGGGTCGCCACCTCGAAGCCGTCCATGCGGGGCATTTCGATGTCCAGCAACATGATGTCGGGGCGCCGCTCCTGCAGCTGGGAGATGGCGTCGACCCCGTCCTTGGCGGTCATCACGTTCATGCCGTTACGCTCGAGCAGGCGGCTGGTGACCTTGCGCACCGTGACCGAGTCGTCGACCACCATCACCAGGGTCGGCCGATCCGCTTCAATCTCGGCGGCGGTCGCGACCGACTTGAGCTGGCGCGGCTGCAACTGGCTGAGCAAGTGCGCATGCAGCACGCGGATGGTCGCCAGCAGATCGAGAATCACCACCACGCGACCGTCGCCGAGGATGGTCGCCCCGGAAATCCCGTGCACCCCGGCGAACTGCGGACCCAGGCTCTTCACCACGATCTCGCGCGAACCGGCCAGGGAATCGACCTGCACCGCCACCGCGTGCTCCTTGGAGCGCACCAGGATCACCGGTAGCGGCAGGCTCTGGCCGACCAGCTTGGGCTGCTGGCCGTTGTTCAGCAGGTCGCCCAGGTAGCGCAGCTCGTAGGCCTGACCGGCGTACTCGAAGCGCGGCGCGTCGGGGGCGTAATAGGCTTCCAGCTCGTAGGGCGAAACCCGCACTATGCCTTCGATGGTGTTCAACGGAATGGCGTAGAGATCTTCGCCGGACAACACCATCAGCGCCCGGTTGACCGATACGGTAAAGGGCAGACGGATGGTGAAGGTGGTGCCGGTGCCGGGCAGCGACTCGATGCTCATGGAGCCGCCGAGCTGTTTGACCTCGGAGTGAACCACGTCCATGCCGACGCCACGCCCGGAAATCTGCGTGACCTTCTCGGCGGTGGAGAAGCCCGCTTCGAGGATAAATTGCAGCACCTCGTAGTCGCTCAGGTCCGAGTCGGTATCCATCAGTCCGCGCTCGATGGCCTTGCGCCTGACCGCATCCAGGCGGATGCCGCCACCGTCATCGGCCAGGGTCAGGACTATGTCGCCGCCCTCGCGGCCCAGGCCCAGGCGAATGTTGCCCTGCTCCGGCTTGCCGGCGGCGCGGCGCACCGCGGCGGCCTCGATACCATGGTCGACGGCGTTGCGCAGCATATGCTCCAGCGGCGCGACTATGCGTTCCAGCACGGTGCGGTCCATTTCGCCTTCGGCATTGCCGACGTGAAACTCCACCTGCTTGCCCAGTTCGCCGGAAATCTGCCGGACGATGCGGCGCAGACGCGGCACCAGCCGGTCGAAGGGCACCATGCGGGTACGCATCAGGCCTTCCTGCAGCTCGGAGTTGACCCGCGCCTGTTGCAGCAGCAGGGTTTCCGCGTCGCGGTTACGCGCCGCCAGGGTTTCCTTCAGGTCGAGCAAGTCGGAGGCCGACTCGAACAGCGCCCGGGACAGCTGCTGCAGCTGCGAGTGGCGGTCCATCTCCAGCGGGTCGAAGTCTTCGTAACCCACGCGCTCGGCTTCGGCCTGGATGCGGCTGAGGATCTGCGCCTGGGTTTCGGTATCGAGGCGGCGCAATTGGTCGCGCACGCGGTCGATGGTGGCTTCCATTTCGCTCAGGGTGAATCCGAAGTCGCTGACCTGCTGTTCGACCCGACCGCGGAAAATCGAGGTCTCACCAGCCAGGTTGACCAGGCCTTCGAGCAGCTCGGCAGGCACCTTGACCAGTTCCTGCGGCGCGCGGCGGGACGCGGCCTCCTGGGCGGCCTCTTGGGCACGGCGGACAAAGGGCAGGACCTTGGCCACCAGCTCCTGGGCCGGCTTGACGCTGGCCGCCACAATAGGCGAGCTCAACTCAGGCGCCCGCACAGCCGGCTGAGGCTGGCTGGCGGCGCTGCTGACCGGGTTGGCCGCATCGGCCGCGAGGCTGTCGTGCAAACGTTGGCGCAGGCCATCGAGTTCCAGCTGCAAGCCTTCGAAGCCCGACTGCACGTCGAGGAACAGGCTCTGCGGCCAAGGCGCGCCCTGGCTCTGGGCTTCGGTCAGGTGCTGCTCGAGGTTATGGGTCAGATCGCCCAGGCGCTTCTGTCCGGCCAACCGCGCACCGCCCTTGAGGGTATGCAGAATGCGCAGCATGTCATCGATGGCGGCGCCGTCTTCGCGGTCGGCTTCCCAACGACCGATGGCGACCTCCATGGCCTCCAACAGGTCGTCACCTTCTTCCAGAAAGATATCGAGAATGTCCTCCTCGGCATCGTCGTCCTGTTCTGCCTCGGCGGCCTTGAGCTGCACCGCAGAGGGCATGCTCAGCTGCTCATCCGGATTGGCGCGGAAGCCTTTGATGGTGTCGATCAGCGCCGTACCACTGGGCACGGCACGATTGCCACGCACCGCCTCGAGCATGCCCGCCAGGCTGTCGTGGCAGCTCTGCAACAGGCTGAACAGCACCGGGCTGGCGCGCAGGCGGCCGTCGCCCAGGCCCTCGTAGAGGAACTCCAGTTCGTGGGCCAGATCACCGATCTCGCGGATCTCGGCCATCCGCGCACCGCCCTTGAGGGTGTGCAGATCGCGTTGCAGGGACTCCAGCTCGAGGCTGTTATTCACGTCCTCCATCCAGCGCTGCAAGGCCGCGCCGGCGCTGTCGATAATGTCGAAACCTTCTTCGAGGAAGATCTCCACCAGCTCGGGATCGCGCTCATCGACAACCGCAGGGGCTGACGGAGCCGGCAGATCGACCGGGACGGGCTCAGGCGCCAACTCCAGCGATTGCTCGATCTCATCCTCAAGCGGCATATCCAGTTCGGCCGCGAGGGCGGACTGCACATCCAGCAGTTCCAGCGACTCATCCAGCGGGTTCGACTCGGGCTCCTCGTCGACCTGCAGCAAGGGCAGCTCGGCTTCGTCGCTCTCGAGTGGCTCAATCGGCGCGGCTTCGGCTTCGGCTTCGGCTTCGGCTTCGGCTTCGGCTTCGGCTTCGGCTTCGGCTTCGGCTTCGGCTTCGGCTTCGGCTTCGGCTTCGGGATCAGTCTCAAGCGGGGCCAAGGCTGCCGGCAAGCTCTGCCCACCGCTTTGGCGGAAACTGCGAATTGCCTCGATCAGTTCAAGCGGTTGCTGCATCTTGGCGCGTGTCTGTAACTGTTCCAGCAGCTGCGCCAGGCAATCGTGGCTCTGTTGCAACAGGCTGCCCAGTTCCGCGGAAAAGCTATAACGGCGATCCACCAGGCCTTCGTACAAGGACTCCAGCTCATGGGCGAGATCGCCGATAGGGCGAATCTCGGCCATGCGTGCGCCGCCTTTGAGGGTGTGCAGATCGCGCTGCAAGGATGAAAGCGCGGCTTTGTTGGTGCTGTCGGCCAGCCAGCGCTCCAGGGCCTGGCCGGCGCTTTCCAGAATATCGACGGCCTCTTCGAGGAAGATCGACACCATTTCCTCATCCAGCGCCTCATAGCTACTGCCTGCGGCTTCCGTCAGCTCCAGGCTTTCCACAGCTGGCAGTTCTGGCTCTGGCTCTGGCTCTGCGGCAAGTTCGGCGAAATCTTGGTTGGCGTCTAAGTCGGCGAGTTGCGCCTGTTCCAGCGCGACAGTGGCGGCATCCAGCTCGACAATCTGCATGCCCTCGACGCCAGCATTGGACAAGAGCGCCAAGGTGCTCGGGTCCAGCGCTTCTTCGAGCAGGGCGCGCAGGGCTTTCACCAGCTCCGGACGGGCGCTGACCTGCAAGCCGGCCGCCACCTGATCCATCATGCCGATCAGGCCTTCGTGGGCCTGTTCGGCCACGCTGAAGAACCGCTCGCTGACCGCCAGGCGGCCCTCTTCCACCGCGCCATAGAGATCGAGCAAGGCTTCGCAGAGCACTTCGATCTGCGGCAGCTCGGCCATGTCCGCGCCGCGGCCCAGGGTAGTCAATTCATCCAGTAAGGCACTCAGCTCCTGACGCTCGGAGGGGTGGGCATGCCAACGCCGCAGCAGGTCTTCGGCATCCAGCAGGATGTCCATGCCTTCGGCGAGGAAGATGCTGATCATCTGCGGATCGCGCTTTTCGCCCTGCTCGCCTTGGCGACTGGCGGCCGCGCTGTCCAGGCGCTCGTCGTGCAGCTTCTGCACCCGCTCGAGGAATTCGGCAGCACCCGGCAAAACTGCCAATGGCTGGCTTTCCAACTGCTCCAGACCCAACCGGAAGAATTTCTCGGCACTGCTCAAGAGTTCGGCTTCGGCCAGATCCATGGGGATCAGGTTGCCTTTGAATTCCTTGACCAGCTTTTCCAGCGGCGAGGCGATCTCGGCCACCGGCACTATGCCGGCCATATACGCACTACCCTTGAGGGTATGCAGGGCCCGCTGCAGGTCATCCGTCACCGGCTGCGGCAGTTCCTGGGCGCAGTCGGCGAGGAAGCCGACCAGGGTATCGAGGTGCATTTCCGCTTCATTGCGGAAGATTTCCAATAACTGCGGGTCGAGCCCTTCCACTTCGTCCTGTACAGCTTCGGCAGCTACCACTTCGCCCTCGGGCTCGGCTACCTGCGCAACCGGGGCGTCAGTTTTTGGGCGACTCTGCCCCTTGGCCAAGGCGTGGGCAGTGGCGGCCAGCTGGTCGACATCATCGCGCTGGCGCTGGGCCTTGCTGGCGAACTCATCGACCAAGGCAGGCATCAGGGCGACCACCTCGCCGATCACCTGCTGCGCCTCGGCGTCGGGCTTGATGCTGCGATCCAGCACGCGATTGAGCAGGTTCTCGATCGCCCAACCCAGCTCGCCTATCACCAAGGCCCGCACCATGCGACCACTGCCCTTGAGGGTGTGGAAGGCACGGCGGATTTCCGTCAGGGCCTCCTTGTTCTCGCTATCGGCGCACCACTGCGGGAAATACTCGGCAATGGTTTCCAGCACCTCACCGACTTCTTCGATAAAGACTTCCATCAGCTCTTCATCGACCGGTTCTTCATCCGCCGGTGGCGGCAGCAGGCTCGGCGGCACATCGTGAGCCGGCGGATTGATCGCCTGCACCGGCGCGGCCATCACATCGGCCATCGACAGCGCAGGTTCCGGCGGCTCGACGCTCGGCGGGGCGCTGGGCAACTCGACCTCAGGCAGCTCCAGGGCAGCCAGTTCGGCGGCATCCCAGTCGGCCGGGTTATCGTTGGCATCGAAGTCCAGGGCGTCGAACTGCAGCTCTTCGCCGCTCAATAGCGGTTCGGGCTCGGCCTGCACCTCGGCCAGCGGCAGGGAGTCGAACTCCAGCGGCGCCTCGTCGAAGTCGAGCGGCTCCAGATCAGTTTCGGCTGTTGCGCCAGGCAACTCGGCTTCAGGCTGCTCCAGGCTGGTGGAATCCAGCTCGGCGAATTCCGCGCTGAAATCGTCGCTCAGCTCCAGGCTCAAGGCTTCCGCGGGTTCATCCGCGCCTGCCACCGGCAGTTCTGCGGGCAGTTCCAGCTCAGGCTCAGGTTCTGGCTCGGCGGCGAGCACTTCCATATCGTCCAGCGGGTCGGCCAGCGGCGCGAAGGACTCCACGGCGGGTTCGACACGATCGAGGATCGAGGGCTTCTCTTTCAGTGGATAGCCCAGGCTTTCCAGGCTTTCTTCGGCCACATCGAGAATCAGGTCGCCCTGGGTGGCGTGGTCTTCGGACAGGCGTTCGAGGTAATACTCGACGCTGGTGATGGCATCGGCCAGGGTGTCGAGGTTCTGCCAGTTGGGCACGGCCTTGCGCGCCAACAACTGTTCCTGGATATAGCGGTTGCAGGCATTAAGCAGATCGGCCGCGCGCTGCAGCGGGATCATCGCCAGGCCGCCGCGCACCTGGGTCAGCAGCTCAGGCACGCGCGCCAGGTGCTCGTGGTTCCACTGCGAGGCGATAAATTCGATGATGGCGTCTTTGGCCTGCTCCAGGCCGTTGCGCGCCTCCTTGATCACCAACTGGTGAATCTGCGCCACGTCGGTGGTGGGCAGATGGCTTTCTTCGCGGCCAGCGTCTTGCGTGGGCCCAACCATGCCGGCCAGGGTCGCCTCGACATACAGCAAGGCGCCGGCGACATCCATCAACACCGCATCGCTCGGCTCGCCCTGGCCCTTGGCCAGGCTGTTGATGACTTCGAGTTGATCGGCGATCACCTTGCGCGGCTGACCGAAGCCCAGCACGGCCAGGGTATCGGCGATCTGCTTGAGCGGTGCGCCGAGGGCATCCAGGTCGGCGACGTTGGAGCGGTCACTGCGCACAAACAGATCGAGGCTGTCCTTGACCCGTACCAGTTCTTCACACAGGGCCGCCACCACCGAGCGCATGGCATCGCGGTCGGGGCCGGCCAGGCGGGCGCGCTCTTCATCGACCACCTCGTTATCGGGCAGGGCGTCGTCGAGGCGGTATTGATCTTTGAGGCTGCGCAGCCGAGGCGATTCAGCCGAGGCCTTGGCCACATAGAACAGCAGGTTCTTGCTCAGCTCATCGGGGGCGGCCCGGTTGAAGCCATCGGCGCCCTGCTCGAGCAGACGCTTGAGTTCTTTGTCGACCTGGCGCAGCAGGGTGCGCACCGAGGTGCCATTGCTCACGCTGGCGTTGGCCAGACCTTCGACCAGACCCGAGGCGATCTGCCACAGCGGGCCGAGCGGCGAGTCCTTGCAGAGGTTTTCCAGGCGGGCGAACACCCGCGCCATATAGCCCAGGTTGGTCGGCAGATCCTGGTTGCGGATCACTCCGACCAGGGCCATTTGCAGCATCTGCCGCAGCTTGCGCAGCAACACCGGCAGCTCGGCGGTGCGCAGTTTGGCGATGGAATCCTGGGACAGGGCCGGGGTACGCCCGGACATATCGGGGGTGAACAGGCTGGTTTCCGACAGCAGCTTCTCGCCACGGGCCGCGCGCAGGTCGTTGAGCAGCGGCAACACCACCATCGGCAGGTCGCGGCGGGCGGTCTGAATCCGGTCGAGGTACACCGGCAATTGCAGGATCGCCTGCATCAGCACTTCCAGGGCTTCGCCCTGGTTGGTCACCCGGCCGTCGATCAGCGCCTGGGTCAGCTGCTCCATTTCCTCGGCCAGCAGCGCCGCGCCGAAGAACTCGACCATCTGCAAGGTGCCCAGCACCTGATGCACATAGGTTTGGCAGAAACGCATGCGGGTAGCGTCCTGGGGGTTCTCGACGAACGCCTCCAGCGCCTGACGTGCCTGTTTCAGGGTTTCCGCGATCTCGCCCTTGACCCACTCCAGGGCGACATAATCGTGCCGATCACCCATAGCCACTCCACTCATAAACTTGGCTCTGCCTTATCCCTTGCGGGTAAACGCCAGCACTCGCTCGTCGGCCACCGGGATCAACTCCGGATGCTGCCAACCCGCCACCTCGCCCACTCCCACCACCAGCAGACCACCCGGTGCCAGGCGCTCGGCCAGGCGGTTGAGGATCTCGCGGCGACGCCAGCGACGAAAATAGATCAGCAAGTTCTGACAAAAAATGACGTCCATGCCGGACATTGGCGCCTTCGCCAGCTCCAGCACATTGAGCCTGGCGCAACACATGCGCGCGGCCAAACTCGGCACCACCTTGAAACGCCCATCCTCCTGCGCCAGGAAATAACGCTGACACAGGTCTGCATCCATCTGCTCCAGCCGACGAGCGCCGTACTGGCCATCGCGCGCCTTGCTCAGGGCGTTGAGGCTGATATCGGTACCGGTCACCGCAAAGTGTTCGGGTTTATCGGTGTCGCGCAGCACCTCGGCGGCACTGATCGCCATCGAATAGGGCTCTTCGCCGCTGGAGCAACCCACGCTCCACATTTCCCAAGGCTTGCCCAAACCCTGCTGCAGACGCTCAGCCAGATAGCGCTCGAGCACCTCGAAAGACGGACGATGACGAAAAAAACGGGTTTCCTGCACGGTCAGCCGATCCAGCAGGGTCGACCACTCCACCGCACCCCGCGGGCCAGCAGTGACCTGGCGGTAGTAGGTGGCGTAATCGGCCACCCCCAACTCGCGCATCCGCGCCGTCAGATTGGTCTGCAGAAACGCCCGACGGCGCTCGTTGAGCACGACCCCGGTACGCTCCTCCAGCAACACCTGCCACTCACGAAACTCCGTGGCGGACATGTCGACCAGTTGCTGCAAGGCCCAGACGCCTGACTGCATTTCGTGCACCTCGCTGCGCCTCGCGGCAGGCCTGCGCGCGCCCGTTCAGGCGCACGCAGGCCGCTGACTTAGGCCTGTTCCCCACCCGGCAAGGTAAAGCCGGACACCGACTTACGCATCTCGCTGGCCATCTTGGCCAGGTTACCAATGCTCTTGGCGGTAGCCGTGGTACCGGACGAGGTTTGCGAAGTGATCTCCTGGATCACGTTCATGGTGTTGGAAATATGACCGGCCGAAGAGGCCTGCTGACGAGCGGCGTTGGAGATGTTCTGGATCAAGGCCGCGAGGGTCTTGGATACCTTCTCGATCTCTTCCAGGGCCACCCCGGCGTCCTGCGCCAGACGGGCACCGCGGACCACTTCGGAAGTGGTCTGCTCCATGGAGATAACTGCTTCGTTGGTGTCGGTCTGAATGGTCTTAACCAGCGCTTCGATCTGCTTGGTGGCCGCCGAGGAACGTTCCGCGAGGCGCTGTACCTCGTCCGCTACCACGGCGAAGCCGCGACCCGCGTCACCGGCCATGGAGGCCTGGATCGCGGCGTTCAGAGCGAGGATGTTGGTCTGGTCGGCAATGTCGTTAATCAGGCTAACGATGTCACCGATCTCCTGGGACGATTCACCGAGGCGCTTGATCCGCTTCGAGGTGTCCTGGATCTGCTCACGGATGTTATCCATGCCGGTGATGGTGTTGTGCACCACCTCGTTACCCTTGTTGGCGATGGCCACGGAACGTTCCGCTACCGCGGAGGACTCCGAGGCGTTCGCCGATACCTGGTCAATCGACACGGCCATTTCGTTGATCGCCGCCGATGCCCCGGCAATTTCCTGGGCCTGGTGCTCGGAAGCCTCGGCCAGGTGCATCGCCGTGGCCTGGGTTTCCTGGGCCGCACCGGCTACCTGAACGGCGGTCAGGTTGATGGTGGCTACCAGGTCGCGCAACTGGTCGATGGAATAGTTGATGGAGTCGGCGATGGCACCGGTGAAGTCTTCGGTTACCGTCGCGGCCACGGTCAAGTCACCGTCGGCGAGGTCGGCGATTTCGTCGAGCAGGCGCAGAATCGCCGCCTGGTTACGTTCGTTCTTCTCGGCGGTTTCACCCAGGCGGCGGTTGGTTTCCCGCACCATGACCAGACCAATCAGGATGATCGAGGCGAGCGCCAATACACCCAGCACATAGCCGAACAGGGTGTTGAGGGCACGGCCTTCGGCCTGATCTTCGAAGCCATGAGCCAGCTCTGAGGCTTTATCCAGCAGGGTTTGCGAAACGCTGAAGATCACGTTGGCCGATTCGCGCACCTGGAACAGCTCAGGTGAAGTTTCGAGGATTTCATCCACCGAACCGGAAACGAATTCGAACAGCTCGGAAATTTCCGCCAGACGCTCGAGCGCTTCGGCGTCGCTGACCTTGGAAATCTCCATGGCCGCGTTGCCTTCCAGCATGGCATTGAGTACGCGGCCGAACAGGCTGGCATCGCGACCGAACATGTCGGCGGCCTGCACCGAGTCCTGGTCACCGGCCAGTACCTTGTTCACCGAGCCGAGGATACGTTCGGCCAGCAGCGATTGGCGCTGGGCCACCGACACCTGGGCCGCCGGCGCACCGCTTTCCAGCAGGATGTCGACCACTTCTTCGTACTCGACCTGCAGCTGCGGAATGGTTTCCGCCAGGGTCGCGGCTACCTGGTGCAGCGACAGTACGGTTTGTTCGTTGGCCAGAATGGCGTCGGTATTCTGCCGTAGCGTGTCCCAGTCCTGCTGCACCGCGGCCATCTGCGGCTGCAGCGACTCAGGTGCCGACGGCAAACCACTTTCCTCGCTGCCATCGGTCAGGAAGCCCCAACGGGTCTGGAAGTCGTTGCGCGCATCGCGCAACAGGGCGAACGCCTCAGCCGTACCGGCTGCGGCTTCCGTGGAGTTTTTCGCAATACGCTGGGATAGAACACGCAGCTCACCGGAGTGGCTGATGTATTCGGTGTCGTAGTTGGACTGGGTGTTGAGATAGGCGAAGTTGGCAAACAACAACACGATGGAGACGATCAGGACGATAAACAGCCCCGCGATCAATGTGCTGCTGCGCGTACCCGCTAACAAATTGCCTGTGTTTAGTTTTTTCATTTACTGGCCCCCGCCTGGACCGACCGCACTACGGTTCCCATGTAACGCCAAAAGGCCGACAAAGCCGACCCCACCGAAAAGCTGTTAATACGCCACGTCGAGAAAACCCTGGTTCTGGGCCAGCGCGTGTGGGCTGAACACCAACCAGGGCTGTTCACGTTGAAAGACTCCATGGATAAAGGGCGCGATGGCCGCTTCGAGCGGCGGCAGCCGCTCGGTGAAAGTGTCCACCGGAAAATGCTGCATACCAAAGACTTCATCGACCGTCAGGCCGGCAAAGACTTCCTGATGGTCGACCACCAGGACCCGCCGCTTCTTGCGCAGCGGCGACAGTTCGTGGCCGAAGAAGCCACACAGATCCATTACCGGCAGCAGGCGGCCACGCACGTTGGCCACCCCCTTGACCCAGTTCTTGACCCCGGGCAACAGGGTGTAACGCGGTTCGTGCAGAACCTCGCCCACCTCGCCCATGGGCGCGACGAAGAATCGCTCGCCCATGCGAAAGCCGATACCGCTCCAGGTCTGCACCAGCGCCTGCTGCGATGGCAGCCCGGCAGCCAGTGCTCGACACAGCTGATCGATATCGAGAAGGGTTTGAAAAGGTGTTTGCGCGTCCGGCATGCCCACTGCGGCCTTATTCTTATTTAATTGCGGACTGACACGGCGTTTTTAGCCCGCCAATACCGCATTCAGGGTTTTCACCAGCGTCTCTTCATCGACCGGCTTGGTCAGGTAATCCTTCGCACCCTGGCGCTTACCCCAGACCTTGTCGGTTTCCTGATCCTTGGTGGTGACTATGATCACCGGGATATGGCTGGTCTCAGCGTCTTTGGTCAATTGACGGGTCGCCTGGAAGCCATTGAGGCCCGGCATGACGATGTCCATCAATACCGCATCCGGTTTTTCCTGGCGGGCCAGCGCCACGCCGTCAGCCCCGTTTTCCGCCTTGAGCACCTGATGACCATGCTTTTCCAGCATGGCAGTCAGTTTGTACATCTCAGTCGGCGAGTCATCAACAATCAGAATTCGAGCCATGGTGTTTCCCAATACTTTAAAAGGCGTCTAAGGCGATGCCGCCAGACGTCAGGAGGCTTGTTCCACCGGGGTGAAGTCCGGCACGTGGGCCTTGATGGCACCGAGCAACTCTTCTTTGCTGAAGGGTTTGGTCAGGTACTGATCCGAGCCGACGATGCGACCTTTGGCTTTATCGAACAGACCGTCCTTGGAGGACAGCATGATCACCGGGGTGGATTTGAAAGCACTGTTGTTCTTGATCAAGGCGCAGGTCTGATAGCCATCGAGCCGCGGCATCATGATGTCGACAAAAATGATGTTCGGATGGGTATCGGCGATCTTTGCCAAGGCATCGAAGCCGTCAACTGCGGTAATTACCTCGCAGCCCACCTTTTTCAGCAGGGTTTCCGCGGTACGACGAATCGTTTTCGAGTCGTCGATCACCATCACCCTCAAACCCTCGGAATGCTGTTCCATGATTGCCCTACCATCGCCTCGGTGAGTCGTTATTTTGCGTTATATCGTGCGCCTGAGGCCCTGTCACCGATGGGCTACAAGCCAATCGTCGGGCCTTTTTAGCACAGTCTCCTGACGCAATCTATAAGCCGTGCAAGCCAAGGTTTTTCCTTGACCGCCCGTTTCGTCAGCGCCACCCTGGCAACAATTGCAACTTCCCGTCTTCTTCAGCTCACACCTTATTTTCCGGAGATACACCATGAGCATACGCCTTGGCATAGTCATGGACCCCATCCAGCAGATCGACTTCAAGAAGGACAGCTCGCTGGCTATGCTCCTGGCTGCCCAAGCGCGCGGCTGGTCACTCTTCTATATGGAACAGAAGGATCTTTACCAGAAACAAGGTGAAGCGCGCGCCCGTCTTGCACAGCTTAGTGTATTCAACGACCCACAGCGCTGGTTCGAGCTGGGCGAAGAGCAAGATATGCCCCTGAGCGAACTCGACGTGATCCTGATGCGCAAGGATCCGCCCTTCGACAATGAGTTCGTCTACTCCACTTATCTGCTGGAACAAGCCGAACAGGCTGGCGTGTTGATAGTCAACCGCCCACAGAGCCTGCGCGACTGCAATGAAAAGTACTTTGCCACCCAGTTCAGTCAATACACCCCGCCGACCCTGGTCAGCCGTCGGGCCGACATTCTGCGCGAGTTTGCCAAAGAGCAGCGTGACATCATTCTCAAACCCCTCGATGGCATGGGCGGCTCGCTGATATTTCGCCACCGCGAAGGCGACCCCAACCTCTCGGTGATCCTCGAGACCCTGACCAACCACGGCCAGCAACAGATCATGGCCCAGGGTTACCTGCCGGGGATCAAGGACGGCGACAAGCGCATCCTGATGATCGATGGCGAACCCATCCCCTACTGCCTGGCACGCATCCCCGCCACCGGCGAGACCCGCGGCAACCTGGCCGCCGGCGGTCGTGGCGAAGCCAGGCCCCTGAGCGAGCGTGATCGCGAAATCGCCGCCGCCGTAGGCCCGACCCTGCGCGAGAAAGGCCTGCTGTTCGTCGGTCTGGATGTGATAGGCGAGCACCTGACCGAGATCAATGTCACCAGCCCGACCTGCATCCGCCAGATAGACGCGGCCTACGACACCCGTATCGGCGAGCGCCTGATGGACGCCATCGCAGGCAAGCTACAAGCCGCAAGCGGCAAGTCGAAAGCTTGAAGCAGGTGGCAGCTTGAAGCTTGTAACTTGCAGCTTGCCACTCCAAACCGTCAGACTGCGCGGCAACCTGAGCAGACCCGTAACGCGATGAACGCAGCCGCCCACCCTCCTGAACTGTCCAGTGCCAGCGTACGCCCGGCGGATCGGCTGGGCTTTACCCTGTTCCTCGCGGCCGTCCTGCATGCAGCGCTGATCCTCGGCCTGGGCTTCACCCTGGCCGAGCCGAGCCAGATCAGCAAAACCCTGGAAATCACCCTGTCGACCTTCAAGAGCGAGAAGAAACCCAAAGAGGCCGATTTCCTCGCCCAGGACAACCAGCAAGGCAGCGGTACCCTGGAACACAAAGCCGCGCCCAAGACCACCGAACAGGCGCTGTTTCAGGACACCCAGGTCAAACGCATCACTCCGCCCGCCGCGCCGCAGCAGCCGGCGACTCGCCAGCAAGCGCCGAAAGCGGCGGTCGCCACCCGCGCCCCGCAGCCGCAGAAGACCGCAGTCAAGCGCGAGGAAGCCAAACCCACGGCGCAAACGCGCCCCGCGCCGGTGTTCGACAGCACCCAACTGTCCTCGGAAATCGCCAGTCTGGAAGCTGAACTGGCACAGGATATTCAGGCATATGCCAAGCGGCCGAAGATCCATCGCCTGAATGCCGCCTCGACCATGCGCGACAAGGGCGCCTGGTATAAGGATGAATGGCGTAAAAAGGTCGAGCGCATCGGCAACCTCAATTACCCGGACGAGGCCCGCCGCCAAGGCGTCTATGGCAGCCTGCGCCTGCTGGTGTCGATCAACCGCGACGGCACCCTGTATGAGGTGCAAGTACTGGAGTCCTCGGGACAGAAAGTGCTGGACCAAGGCGCCCTGCGCATCGTGCGCCTGGCTGCGCCCTTCACCCCCTTTACCGGCGATCTGAGCGATATCGATCGCCTGGAAATCATCCGCACCTGGCGCTTCGAGCGCGGCGACCGACTTTCCAGCAACTGATCCATTTGGGTTTTTTCCCATAGCGACAAGCGTGACGCTTGAAGCTACCCGCGCGAAGCCTGAAACTAATAGCATGAAAGACGCCAGCCCCAGCTACCTCAAGCATCACTTCCTGATCGCCATGCCGCACATGGCCGATCCGCATTTTGCCCAGACCGTCACCTACCTGATCGATCACAACGAGCACGGCGCCATGGGCCTGGTGATCAACCGCCCCAACGGCCTCAATCTGGCCGACGTGCTCGAGCAGCTGCGCCCCGACGAAGAACCGTCCACCCTGTGCCAGAACCTGCCGATTTTTGCCGGCGGCCCGGTACAGGCCGACCGCGGCTTTGTCCTGCACCCCGCCGGCCCGCAGTATCAGGCCACCCTGGATCTGGGCGCGCTGGGCCTGTCCACCTCCCAGGACGTGCTGTTCGCCATCGCCGACGGCACAGGCCCGGAAAAATACCTGATCACCCTGGGTTACGCCGGCTGGGAAGCCGGCCAACTGGAAGCCGAGCTGACGGATAACGCCTGGCTGACCTGCCCGGCGGATAACGTCATTCTCTTCGACCTGCCCTTCGATCAACGCCTGAATGCCGCGGCCGCGCGCCTGGGCATCAACCTCAGCCTGCTGACCTCGCAATCCGGGCACGCCTGATGGCCCAGGCGAACGCAAAACCGCTGCGCCTGCTGCTCGGCTTCGACTACGGCAGCAAACAGATCGGCGTCGCCGTCGGCCAGGTGATCACCGGCCAGGCCCGCGAGCTGTGCATCCTCAAGGCGCAGAACGGCGTGCCCGACTGGCAAAAGGTCGAAGCCCTGGTCAAGGAATGGCAGCCGGACGCCCTGGTGGTCGGCCTGCCGCTGAATATGGACGGCACACCGAGCGAAATGAGCGAGCGCGCGGAAAAATTCGCCCGCCGCCTGAATGGTCGCTTCAACCTGCCCGTGCACACCCATGACGAACGCCTGACCACTTACGAGGCCAAGGGCCAGCGCCTGCAACAGGGGCAGAACAGCGGCTACCGCGAACGCCCTGTCGACGCCCTGGCCGCCGCGCTGCTGCTGCAAGGCTGGCTTGAAGAGAATTGTCCGGGCTGAGCCCGCCCCAAGGAGTTTTGCATGAGCCTGCCCAACCCCGCCGAATTGCTACCGCAAATGGCCGCGGCGCTGACCCAGCACCTGAACAAGCGGCAGATCGGCGCGCCGCGCTTTATCGGCATTCGCACCGGCGGCGTGTGGGTCGCCCAGGCCCTGCTGAAGGCTCTGGGCAACCAAGAGCCACTGGGCATACTGGATGTGTCCTTCTACCGCGACGACTTCACCCAGAACGGCCTGCATCCCCAGGTGCGGCCGTCCGAACTGCCCTTCGAGATCGAAGGCCAGCACCTGGTGCTGATCGATGACGTGTTGATGAGCGGCCGCACCATCCGCGCCGCGCTGAATGAGCTGTTCGACTACGGCCGCCCGGCCAGCGTGACCCTGGTTTGCCTGCTCGACCTGAACGCCCGCGAACTGCCGATCCGCCCCGACGTGGTGGGAGCCACCCTGTCGCTGGCCAGCGATCAGCGGGTAAAATTGTCCGGCCCCACGCCGCTGACCCTCGAGCTGCAAACGCTCGCCAACCGAGATTGATTGCGATGACGCCGATTGACGCCAAGCGCCCGCTGCAGCTGAACGACCAAGGCCAGCTGCGCCACTTCCTCTCCCTCGATGGCCTGCCCCGCGAACTGCTGACGGAAATCCTCGACACCGCCGACTCCTTCCTCGAGGTCGGCGCCCGCGCGGTGAAGAAAGTCCCGCTGCTGCGCGGCAAGACCGTATGCAACGTGTTCTTCGAGAATTCCACGCGCACCCGCACCACCTTCGAGCTGGCCGCCCAGCGCCTGTCGGCGGACGTGATCACCCTCAACGTGTCGACCAGCTCGACCAGCAAGGGCGAGACCCTGTTCGACACCCTGCGCAACCTGGAAGCCATGGCCGCCGACATCTTCGTGGTACGGCATGCCGACTCCGGCGCCGCGCACTTTATCGCCGAACACGTGTGCCCGAACCTGGCCATCATCAACGGCGGCGACGGCCGCCACGCCCACCCGACCCAGGGCATGCTCGATATGCTGACCATCCGCCGGCACAAGGGCGGCTTCGAGAAGCTATCCGTCGCCATAGTCGGCGATATCCTGCATTCGCGGGTGGCCCGCTCGAATATGCTGGCGCTGCAAACCCTGGGCTGCCCGGATATCCGCGTGATAGCACCCAAGACCCTGCTGCCGGTGGGCATCGAGCAATACGGCGTGAGCGTCTACAGCGACCTGAAGGCCGGCCTCAAGGATGTCGACGTGGTGATCATGCTGCGCCTGCAGCGTGAACGCATGACCGGCGGCCTGCTGCCCAGCGAAGGCGAGTTCTACCGCCTGTTCGGCCTCACCGAAGAACGCCTGAAACTGGCCAAGCCGGATGCCCTGGTGATGCACCCGGGGCCGATCAACCGCGGCGTGGAGATCGAATCGGCGGTGGCCGACGGCCCGCAGTCGGTGATCCTCAACCAGGTCACCTACGGCATCGCGGTGCGCATGGCCGTGCTGTCCATGGCCATGAGCGGACAGAACGCCCAGCGCCAACTCAATCAAGACAACGCCGAGGAGCACAACTGATGCGTACCGCGATCCTCGGCGCCCGCGTCATCGACCCGAGCAGCGGCCTCGATCGGGTCGCCGACCTGTATCTCGACGGCGGCAAGATTGTCGCCATCGGCCAGGCCCCGGCCGGCTTCGTGGCGGAAAAGACCCTCGCCGCCCAGGGCCTGGTGGCCGCACCCGGCCTGGTCGACCTCAACGTCGCCCTGCGCGAACCCGGCTATAGCCGCAAGGGCAGCATCGCCAGCGAAACCCTGGCCGCCGCCGCCGGGGGCGTGACCAGCCTGTGCTGCCCGCCCTTTACCAAGCCGGTGCTGGACACCCCGGCGGTGGCCGAGCTGATCCTCGACCGCGCCCGCGAGGCCGGCCATGCCAAGGTGTTTCCGATCGGCGCCCTGAGCAAGGGCCTGGAAGGCGAACAGCTGGCCGAACTGGTCGCCCTGCGCGACGCCGGCTGCGTGGCCTTCGGCAATGGCCTGGAGAGCTTTCGCAATAACCGCACCCTGCGCCGCGCCCTGGAATATGCAGCCACCTTCGACCTGACGGTGATTTTCCACTCCCAGGACCATGATCTGGCCGAAGGCGGCCTGGCCCACGAAGGCGCCACCGCCAGCTTCCTCGGCCTGCCTGGCATTCCGGAGACCGCCGAGACCGTAGCCCTGGCCCGCGACCTGCTGCTGGTCGAGCAGAGCGGCGTGCGTGCGCACTTCAGCCAGCTGACCAGTGCCCGCGGCGCCCAGCTGATCGCCGAGGCCCAGGCCCGCGGCCTGCCGGTGACTGCCGATGTGGCGCTGTATCAGCTGATCCTTACCGACGAGGCGCTGAGCGACTTCTCCAGCCTGTATCATGTGCAACCGCCGCTACGCACCCGCGCCGACCGCGACGGCCTGCGCGCGGCGGTGCAGAACGGGGTGATCTCGGCCATATCCAGCCATCACCAACCCCATGAGCGCGACGCCAAGCTGGCGCCCTTCGGCGCCACCGAGCCGGGCATCAGCAGCGTGCAACTGCTGCTGCCGTTGGCCATGAGCCTGGTGCAGGACGGCCTGCTCGACCTGCCTACGCTGCTGGCGCGGCTAAGCAGTGGCCCGGCTGATGCCCTGCGTTTGCCGGCCGGCCGCCTGGCCGTGGGCGCACCCGCCGACCTGTTGCTGTTCGACCCGCAGGCTTCGACCCTGGCCGGGGAAAGCTGGCACTCCAAAGGCGCCAACTGCCCCTTTATCGGCCATTGCCTGCCTGGCGCGGTGCGCTACACCCTGGTCGACGGGCATATCAGCTATCAGGGCTGAGCCCGCCCGAAATGAAGAAGCCCGCCAATTGGCGGGCTTCTTCATTTCGGGCTCGGTAAATCCTACGAACGCTCGGCATTCAGCAGCGACACCTGATCGTTCAGGGTCCAGAAGTCGTAGAGCACGCCGAGCAGAAAGAAACCGCCAGTGAGCAGATAGAGAATGCCGCTGATCCACTTGCCCTGGTACAGGCGGTGCACGCCGAAGATGCCGAGAAAGGTCAGCAGAATCCAGGCCACGTTGTAGTCGATAGCGCCGGCGTTAAAACGCAGATCGGCCTCGCGGTCCATGGCCGGGATCAGAAACAGGTCGATGATCCAGCCGACAAACAGCAAACCCAGGGTGAAGAACCAGAGGGTGCCGGTCACAGGCTTGCCGTAATAAAAACGGTGCGCACCGAGAAAACCGAAGATCCACAGCAGGTAGCCGATGACTTTGCTGTGAGTGTCCTGCCCCGTATTCATCGCTATCTCCCGCAATATGATGATTGGCTTATAACACGCCGTTATGACCAGTAGCGCCAGCCAAAGTTGCCACAACAGAAAAGCCCGCACCAGGCGGTAGCGCCGTTCAGTTAAGGGACTCTCTCGGGTCGTTTGTCGCAAGCAAGGAGTCCAGCGCCTAGCCCGGATGCACCCCGGGAGCGGACTTGCAGAGGGTAGCGTTCCCGGATTTCATCCGGCTGCAAAAATGCCGTTCACTTGGCTTAAGTGAACGGCATTGCGCACTGGGCGGGCTTTCGGGGGTGTGGGACTCAGCGAAAACGCCGCCCCGGATCGTCCTGGCTGACTTCCAGGGACAGGCCCTCGGTCATGGTACTCAGGTGATCGCCATCGGTTTCCGAGCCGAGCTTGATCATCAGGCGCAGGTCGTTGGCCGAGTCGGCGTACAGCAGGGCGTCTTCGTAGGTGATTTCGCCTTGGCTGTAGAGGTTGTACAACGCCTGATCGAAGGTCTGCATGCCCAGTTCGGTGGAGCGCTTCATCAAGGCCTTGAGCTCATGCACCTCGCCCTTGCGGATCAGGTCGGCGGCCAGCGGGGTGTTGATCAGCACCTCGATCACCGCGCGGCGCCCCTTGCCATCCGGCGTTGGTATCAGTTGCTGCGCGACAATGGCCTTGAGGTTGAGCGACAGGTCCATCCACACCTGATTCTGCCGGTCCGCCGGGAAGAAGTTGATGATGCGGTCCAGCGCCTGGTTGGCGTTGTTGGCGTGCAGGGTGGCCAGGCACAGGTGGCCGGTTTCGGCGAAGGCCACGGCGTGATCCATGGTTTCACGGGTGCGCACCTCACCGATCAGAATCACGTCCGGGGCCTGACGCAGGGTGTTCTTCAGCGCCACCTCGAAGGACTCGGTATCAATACCCACTTCGCGCTGGGTGACGATGCAACTATGGTGCTGGTGGATATATTCGATCGGGTCTTCGATGGAGATGATATGACCGCTGCTGTTCTTGTTGCGGTAACCGATCATCGCCGCCAGAGAGGTAGATTTACCGGTACCGGTGGCGCCGACAAACAGCACCAGGCCACGCTTGGTCAGCGCCAGTTTCTTGAGAATTTCCGGCAGCTTGAGTTCATCCAGGGTCGGGATATTGGTCTCGATCCGGCGCAGCACCATGCCCGCCAGGTTGCGCTGGTAGAAGGCGCTGACGCGGAAACGGCCGACGCCGCGGGCGCTGATGGCGAAGTTGCACTCATGGTTCTCGGCGAAGTCCCGGCGCTGCTGCTCGTTCATCACCGAGTGCACGGTTTCGCGGGTTTGCTCGGGGGACATGGCCGTCTTGGTGATCGGCATGATCTTGCCGTTGACCTTCATCGACGGTGGCACACCGGCAGTGATAAACAGGTCGGAGCCGCCCTTCTCGACCATCAGGCGCAGCAGTTTCTCGAATTCCATACCTTGTCTCGCCCATCTGCATCACGCGTTTTTGCCAAGGCCAGCAGTTGGCGCGTGTCTCGCCGCTGGCCTGAACCCGGCGGCCTATGGCCGGCCGGGCAGCCTCTCGATTAAAAGTTTTCCGGGTTCTTGGATTTTTCCCGCGCATTTTCGCGGGTGACTATACCCTTGGAGACCAGGGTTTTCAGGCAGGAGTCCAGGGTCTGCATACCCAGTGCACCACCGGTCTGGATCGCCGAATACATCTGCGCCACCTTGTCCTCGCGAATCAGGTTACGGATCGCCGGAGTACCTATCATAATCTCATGAGCCGCGACCCGACCGCCGCCGATCTTCTTTAGCAGGGTCTGGGAGATCACCGATTGCAGGGATTCGGACAGCATCGAGCGGACCATGGATTTTTCTTCGGCGGGGAACACGTCGACCACACGGTCGATGGTCTTGGCCGCCGAGGTGGTGTGCAGGGTGCCGAATACCAGGTGCCCGGTTTCCGCGGCGGTCAGCGCCAGGCGGATGGTTTCCAGGTCGCGCATCTCACCCACCAGGATGATGTCCGGGTCTTCGCGCAGGGCCGAACGCAGCGCCTCGGAGAAGCCCAGGGTGTCGCGGTGCACCTCGCGCTGGTTGACCAGGCACTTCTTCGATTCGTGGACGAATTCGATGGGGTCTTCGATGGTCAGGATATGGTGGTACTTGGTGCTGTTGAGGTAATCGAGCATGGCCGCCAGGGTGGTCGACTTACCCGAACCGGTGGGGCCGGTGACCAGCACCAGGCCGCGCGGCACGTCGGTGATCTTGCGGAACACCTCGCCCATGCCGAGGTCTTCCATGCTCAGTACCTTGGACGGAATGGTCCGGAATACCGCACCGGAACCGCGGTTCTGGTTGAAGGCGTTGACCCGGAAACGGGCGACGCCCGGCACTTCGAAGGAGAAGTCGGTCTCGAGGAATTCTTCGAAATCCTTGCGCTGCTTGTCGTTCATGATGTCGTAGATCAGCGCATGCACTTGCTTATGATCCAGTGCCGGCAAATTGATCCGGCGCACATCGCCGTCGACCCGAATCATCGGCGGCAGACCAGCGGAGAGATGCAGGTCCGATGCACCTTGCTTGGCGCTGAAGGCAAGCAGCTCAGTGATATCCATGGGACTCCCTAATGACAAGCAAGCAGGTAGAATGCCGCAAACCCCAGGCGGCGGGCGCAGGTAATGTCCACGATAGCAGAGAATATTGCAAAGGTCGGAGCGCGCATCCGTGAGGCGGCGCAAGCCTCGGGGCGCGATTGTGCGGGCATTGGCCTGCTGGCGGTGAGCAAAACCAAAGCGGCCGCCGCCATTCGCCAGGCCAATGCCTGCGGGGTGGCCGACTTTGGCGAAAACTACCTGCAGGAAGCCCTGGAAAAGCAGCGTGAGCTGACCGACCTGGCCTTGACTTGGCACTTTATCGGCCCCATTCAATCGAACAAGACCAAGCCCATCGCGGAGCATTTTGCCTGGGTGCATTCGGTCGACCGCCTGAAGGTGGCCGAACGCCTGTCGGCCCAGCGGCCGCCCCATTTACCGCCGTTGAATATCTGCTTGCAGGTCAATGTCAGCTTTGAGCCCAGTAAATCCGGCTGCAGCCCGGATGAATTGCCGGCACTGGCACAGGCGGTTACACAACTGCCCAACATCCGGCTGCGTGGATTGATGACAATTCCCGAACCGACGGACGACCGGGCGCTGCAACATGCCGCCTTTGCCCGTTTGCGCGAGCTGCAGAACAGCCTGAATTTGGACCTCGATACCCTGTCCATGGGCATGAGCCACGACCTGGAAGCCGCCATCGCCGAAGGCGCAACCTGGGTACGGATTGGCACCGCCCTGTTCGGCGCCCGCGATTACAGCCACGACTGATTGAATTTGCCTTCACTTTATTAAGGAAGCCCGTTATGACCACTCCCCGCATTGCCTTTATCGGCGCCGGCAATATGGCCGCCAGCCTGATCGGCGGCTTGCGCGCCCAGGGCGTCGAGGCCAGCGCCCTTCGCGCCAGCGACCATGGTGCCGAGCAACGCGCCAAGATCAGCGCCGGCTATGCCATTGAAACCTTCGCCAGCAACGCCGAAGCCAGCCAAGGCGCGGACCTGATAGTGCTGGCAGTGAAACCCCAGGTGATGAAAGAGGTATGCCTGGACCTGGCCCCGCACCTGGGCGAACACCAGCTGGTGGTCTCGATTGCCGCCGGCATCGGCTGCGCCAGCCTGGAACACTGGCTCGGCCCGCGCGCCATAGTGCGCTGCATGCCCAATACCCCGGCGCTGCTGCGCCAGGGCGTCAGCGGCCTATATGCCAACGCCAAGGTCTCCGCCACGCAGCGCCAGCAAGCCGAACAACTGCTTAGCGCTGTGGGCCTGGCGCTGTGGCTGGAGCAGGAGTCCTTGATCGATGCCGTCACCGCAGTCTCCGGCAGCGGCCCGGCCTACTTCTTCCTTCTGATGGAAGCCATGACCGTCGCCGGCGAGCGGCTCGGCCTGCCGCGTGAAGTCGCCGCACAGTTGACCACACACACCGCCCTCGGCGCCGCGCGCATGGCCACCGAGAGCGATGTGGACGCCGCCGAACTGCGCCGCCGCGTCACCTCGCCCAACGGCACCACCGAAGCGGCGATCAAAACCTTCCAGGCCGGCGGTTTCGAAGCATTGGTGCAGCAGGCGCTGGACGCCGCCGCCAACCGCTCGGCCGAACTCGCCGTTCAACTGGGTCAATAAACAGCTGGATCACTCTGGATCACTAAGGAGCCTGCATGTCCGGATTCACGGAAGCCCTCATCTATATAGTCCAGACCCTCGGCAGCCTGTACCTGCTGATCGTGCTGCTGCGCTTTATCCTGCAACTGGTGCGCGCCGACTTCTACAACCCGCTCAGCCAGTTCATCCTGAAAGCCACCCAGCCACTGCTCAAGCCGCTGCGCCGGGTGATTCCCGGTCTCGGCGGGCTGGATCTCGCCTCGCTGGTGCTGGCGATACTGGTACAGCTGCTGCTGATGGTGGTGGTGATCCTGATCGCCGGCGCCAACCCGCTGAGTGTCGGCCTGCAACTGATGGTGTGGACGATCATTGCCCTGACCTCCCTGACCCTGAAGATCTTCTTCTTCGCCATGATCATCAGCGTGATCCTCTCCTGGGTCGCCCCGGGCAGCTACAACCCCGGCGCACAGCTGGTCAACCAGATCTGCGAACCGCTGCTGGCCCCCTTCC
Organism: Pseudomonas sp.; assembly: GCF_030696055.1. Taxonomy (GTDB): domain Bacteria; phylum Pseudomonadota; class Gammaproteobacteria; order Pseudomonadales; family Pseudomonadaceae; genus Aquipseudomonas. The sequence continues at coordinate 25,010 of NZ_JAUYNP010000324.1, forward strand.
GCAAGCTGATCCCGAACCTCGGCGGCCTGGATATTTCGCCGATCTTCGCCTTTATCGCGCTGAACCTGCTGGATCGCTTCGTTATCGGCAATCTCGCGGTCATGAGCGGCATGCCGGCCATCCTCAGCCCCTTTATCTGAAGTGGCCTGGTACCGCTGGGACGGCCAGGACCTGATCCTCGACTGCCACCTGCAGCCCAAGGCCAGTCGCGATGAGTTCGCCGGGCTGCACGGTGAACGGCTGAAGATCCGCCTCACCGCCCCGCCGGTGGAGGGCAAGGCCAATGCCCACTTGCTGGCCTTCCTGGCTGCGGCCTTCGCCGTCAGCAAAAGCCAGGTGAGCCTGGAAAGCGGCCAGCAGAGCCGGCAGAAGCGCGTGCGGATCAGACAACCGCAGAGGCTTCCGGCGGAACTCGGACTGACCGTTGAGCCACCTTGACCGACCATAAGACGGGACTATGACGACGCGCAATTGACGCCATCCGTATGAACCGCATAATGCCAAGCAGCCCATGCCACTAAAATCGTGGGTTCGCCATGATTATCAGGTTTTATTGCTGAGCCGCCCCTAGGGCGTGACAGCGTTGCAAGCGGTGCGCCCGCGTCCCGGGAAACCCACTCCCGGACTAGCTCCATAAGGATGTGACTACCAGAGGAAAGCCCGGATGAGCATGGAACGTCTCAGTCAACAGGTCGATGGCTACGTCGCCTGGAAGCGCGAGCTGATGCGCGAGATCACCCGCTACCGCAGCTGGCTGGTGAGTAACCGGCTCAACTCCGAGACGGTGGAAGCCAAACTCGAGCGCGCGCTGAAGCTGCTGCGCACCGACCACATCACACTGGCCTTCGTCGGCGAATTCTCCCGCGGCAAGACCGAGCTGATCAACAGCCTGTTCTTCTCCCAATACGGCCAGCGCATGCTGCCGTCCCAGGCCGGGCGCACCACCATGTGCCCCACCGAACTGTTCTTCGACCCGCGTTCGGAGCGCTCCTATATCCGCTTGCTGCCCATCGAGACGCGCATCGCCGAGGCCAGCATCGCCCAATTCAAGCGCATCCCGCGGCACTGGGTGAATATCCCCCTGGACCTCAGCGACCCGGACAATATGGTCCAGGCCTTTATCCAGGTGGCGAAGACCAAGCCCATGCCGGTCGAGCAGGCGATCGCCCTGGGTTTCCACCCGGACATGCTGGAAAGCACCCACAAACCCGGCGAAGTGCTGGTACCGGCGTGGCGCCATGCCATGGTCAACCTCGACCATCCGCTGCTGCGCCAGGGCCTGCGCATCCTCGACACCCCGGGCCTGAACGCCCTCGGCAGCGAGCCGGAGCTGACCCTGTCGATGCTGCCCAACGCCCAGGCGATCATCTTCCTGCTGTCCGCCGACACCGGGGTGACCGCCAGCGATATGGCGGTCTGGCAGCAACATATCCGCCAGCTCGACGAGGACACCCAGACCTGCCTGTTCGCCGTGCTGAACAAGATCGACGTGCTGTGGGACGATCTCGCCGGCGAGGCCTTCGTGCAGAACGCCATCCAGCAGATCCAGAGCAGCACGGCCAGGCAGCTCGGCATCAGGGTCGATGAGGTGCTGCCGCTCTCGGCCAAGCAAGCGATGCTGGCCAAGGTACGCAAAGACCCGGAACTGCTGGCCCGCAGCCAGATGAGCAACCTGGAGAACCTGCTCTGCGAACGCATCATCGCGCAGAAGGAACGCCTGCTCGAAGACCGCGTGGTCAACCAGGTGCTGGCCCTGCTGCAGAACAGCGAGCACGTGCTCAAGCTGCGCCTGGAAAAGGTCAACGAGCAACAAGCGCTGCTCAGCAACCACCAGCATGACAACGGCCAGCTGCTGTTCGAGCTGACCGCCAAGACCAAGGAAGACCACAGCCAGCACCACCGCCGCCTGCTCGGCCTGAAAACCAACCAACGCCTGCTCAAGCGCCAGGGCGACCTGCTGCGCAACGCGGCACGCGGCGAGCGCCTGGACGAACACCTGAACAAGGTGCGCAGAAACCTCACCGGCAGCTGGACCACCCTGGGCATCAACCAGGCTATCCTGCACTTCTTCCGCTCGGTGGAGCACGACCTGCACAACCTGGCCCAGGAAGCCGAGATGGCCAACAAGATGGTCGCGGCCATCTACCGCCGGCACAACGAAGAAAACCCGCTACACGGCATCGACGCGCCGCTGTTCAACACCAAGCGGCACCTGCGCGAGCTCGACCAGCAGCGGGCCAAGGCCGACCAGTTCCGTCTGCACCTGAAGACCCTGCTCACCGAACAGCGCAGCCTGAGCAAGCGTTTCTTCGCCACCCTGGTGCAGGAAGTCATAGGCCTGCACCAGCGCCTGCGCCAGGAGGCCGAGCAGTGGGCCAACGACGCCCTGATGCCGCTGATGCAGCACTGCCTGGAGAACAAACAGCTGCTGGAAACCCATATGCTGCGGCTCAAGGCCCTGGCCCAGGAAACGCAACAGGCACGCCAGCGTGGCCAGCAACTGGGGCGCTACTGCAGCGAGTTGGAACAGCAACTGACCCAGGCCAGCGAGATGCTGCGCATCCTGCGCCGCCCGGCTCCGGTGCAGCGCCAGGGTAAAGTGGTGACCCTACCGGGCGCCGCGCGCGCCCATAGCGTCGGCGAATAGCCCGCCCGCCAGTACCGCCGCAAAATCCGCACTCTAGGGTCTGTTGCCGTTTCATCGCGAGCCGCGTTGCCGCGAGAAATGGCCCCCGGTTAGGCGCAGGACGCAGGTAATGGTTATTCCCTTGCCAAGTCCTGCAACAACAGCGGGGGCC
>NZ_JAUYNP010000325.1 GCF_030696055.1 Pseudomonas sp.
TTCCGGCGCAGTATTCGAGCCACGCGCTCTGAACGAGTTGTTCCCCAACTGGAAAGAGCTCGGCGCGCCGCTGAACACCCCGGTCAAGCGCGACGATATCTACATGCTCAAGAGCGCCGAGAGCGCGATCAAGGTTCCTAACTTCTTTGTGCCCAAGACCATGCACAACGAAGGCAATTACATCATCTCCCTGGGCAATCTGTGCCGCTGGCTGGCCCAGCAGGCAGAAAACCTCGGCGTGGAAATCTACCCGGGTTTCGCCGCCCAGGAAGCCCTGATCGACGAGAAAGGCTCGGTCTACGGCATCCTCACCGGCGACCTGGGGGTTGACCGCGAAGGCCATCCGAAAGAGGGCTACTACACCCCCGGCATGGAGTTGCGCGCCAAGTACACCCTGTTCGCCGAAGGCTGCCGCGGCCATATCGGCAAGCAGCTGATCAGCAAATTCAACCTCGACTCCGAAGCCGACGCCCAGCACTACGGCATCGGTATCAAGGAAATCTGGGACATCGACCCAGCCAAGCACGAGCAAGGCCTGGTGCTGCATACCGCGGGCTGGCCGCTGGATGTAGTGGGCAACCAGAACACCGGCGGCTCCTTCCTCTATCACCTGGAGAACAACCAGGTGGTGGTCGGCCTGATCGTCGACCTGGCCTACAGCAACCCGCACCTGTCGCCGTTCGATGAGTTCCAGCGCTACAAGCACCACCCGGTGGTCGCCCAGTACCTGGAAGGCGGCAAGCGCGTGGCTTACGGCGCTCGCGCCATCTGCAAGGGCGGCCTCAATTCGCTGCCGAAGATGGTGTTCAACGGCGGCGCCCTGATCGGTTGCGACCTCGGCACCCTGAACTTCGCCAAGATCAAGGGCAGCCACACCGCCATGAAATCCGGCATGCTCGCCGCTGACGCGGTGGCCGATGCGCTGTTCGCCGGCAAGGAAGGCGGCGACCAGCTGACCGGTTATGTCGACGCCTTCAAGGCCAGCTGGCTGTATGACGAACTGTTCCGCAGCCGCAATTTCGGCCCGGCGCTGCACAAGTTCGGCCCACTGTTCGGCGGCGGCCTCAACTGGCTAGACCAGAACCTCTTCGGCGGCAAGATCCCCTTCACCCTGCACGACACCAAGCCGGATTACGCCTGCTTGAAGCTGGCAGCCGAGGCGCAGAAGATCAACTACCCGAAACCGGACGGCAAACTCAGCTTCGACAAGCTCAGCTCGGTATTTCTCTCCAACACCAACCATGAAGAGGAACAACCCTGCCATCTGAAGCTCACCGACCCGAGCATTCCGCTGAGCAAGAACCTGCCGCTGTACGACGAACCGGCGCAGCGCTACTGCCCGGCCGGCGTATACGAGATCGTCACCCAGGAAGACGGCGAGAAGAAGTTCCAGATCAACGCGCAGAACTGCGTGCACTGCAAGACCTGCGACATCAAGGACCCGGCCCAGAACATCACCTGGGTAGCCCCCGAAGGCACCGGCGGGCCTAACTACCCCAATATGTAAGACGCAAAAAAGGCTCCCTCGGGAGCCTTTTCTTTATCTGCAAACGGCTGACAAACTGCGCACTACTCCGGCTGTGGTCCAATGGGGAAAAACTCCCCGCCGCTCCAGACCCCCAGCCAGTTCTTGCCATCGATCTTGCGCGGCACGGCCAACTCGACCAGCTGATAGAACAGATTGCGGTGGATCAGCGCCTCGAGATTGACCCGCACATGCAGATACGGCGCCGGCTCTTCGGTCTGTGCATGCAACTCGACGCGAATCGGGTGCTCGGCACCGGCCAGCACCTCATCGTCCACATTGGTGACAAAGCGCAGCACTTGCGCCTCGCCCTCGCCCTCCACCTGTAAAGTGACCGCCACGAAAGGCGCGTCATCGACCCGGATACCGACCTTCTCCACCGGAGTGATCAGAAAGTAATCATCGCCGTCGCGACGGATAATGGTGGAAAACAATTTGACCATCGGCTTGCGCCCAATCGGCGTGCCCAGGTAGTACCAGGTGCCGTCGCGGGCGATACGCATGTCGATATCGCCACAGAAGTCCGGATTCCATAGATGCACCGGCGGCAAGCCTTTGCCCTTGGGAATCTGCGCCAGCAAATCACCGGCCTTGCCTGTATCACTCATCACTACTCCTCAGTAACCCAAACCCAGCAAACGCCGCGCATAGTCCTGCAGCGCCGGGCCGATCAGATCTTCCGGCTTGGCATCATAGAGCGTTAGCAGGCCGCCGCGATTACGAATGCGTGCAGTATCGACCAGATAGCGGGTATTGGTTTCGATCAGCATCAACTGGATCACTCCGCGGTCGGTGCCCAGGCGATCCAGCGCCTCCTGATCCTCCCACTCCTCGACCGTACCGATACGGTCATCGGCAGAGGCGAAACGGTTATACAGCAGGTAATGGGCACCGGCTTCACGCGCCTGCCCCAGCGCCTCCTCCAGCCCTAGAGGAGCTTTGGCCCGGCGCACCATGGGGAAATACTCGATAAAGCCCTGGTAGGCTTCCTCCGCCACCACATTCGGTCGTGGGTGGGCGTCGCCCGGCGGCACGAAGTGGCCCTGGGCGATATAGATAAAGGAATCGGCCTGTAAACGCCACGGACTGGCGCGGCGCGTCTGGCTGTGATCGAGCACGCCGACATCGCGCAATTGATCGATAGCGCCATCGGCCAGGTCGCTGGCCTTCATACAACCGCTCAACGCCAGAAACGCCAGCACTAACAACAGACTACGCATCATTCTTCTCCCGCGGCCGGTGACGGAAAACCGGCGGATAGGACCTAGATGCAGATTTCACGCCAGCGGCGCTTCTAGGGTCTGTTGCCGTTTCATCGCGAGCCGCGTTGCCGCGAGAAATGGCCCCCGGTTAGGCGCAGGACGCAGGTAATGGTTATTCCCTTGCCAAGTCCTGCAACAACAGCGGGGGCC
>NZ_JAUYNP010000329.1 GCF_030696055.1 Pseudomonas sp.
CATGGTGTCGCCACCCGCTACCTGCCGAATTATCTGGGCTGGCGGCGCATGCTTGAACGTTACCAACAGCGTATTCAGCCGGATTACTGCATCCAGGAAGCGATGGGGCGAACCATGCAACACATAATTGGGACATAGCCATAAAAAACGCCCCGCATTCGCGGGGCGTTGTTGTTTTAGCGCCTGGCTCAGCGCAATTCGCTGAACGCCAATTTGACGCCCAAGCCCACCAGCACTGCCCCCATCAGACGATCGAACCAGTGCCCCATGCGCGCGAAACCGGCGCGCACCCGCTGCTGGCTGAACACCTGCGCCACCAGGCAGAACCACAGCGCGGTCGCCAGCGCCAGGTACAGGCCATAGCCCGCCTGCACCGGCAACGGCGTGTGCGGATTGATCACCACCGTGAACAACGAGAGGAAGAACAGAGTGGCCTTGGGGTTCAGACCATTGGTGATAAAACCCGCGGTAAAGGCCGCGCGCGGCGAACGCGCACCGGCCACCAGGCCGAGTTCGGCGCTGGCCGGATCCGCCGGTTTGGCGCGCAGCGCCTTGATCCCGATATACAGCAGGTAGGCCGCCGCCAGCCATTTCAGGGCATTGAACAGGACAATCGATTGCGAAACGATCAGGCCGATACCGAGCAGCGAATAGGCCACATGGATAAAGATCCCGCAGCCCACGCCCAGCGCGCTGAAGATACCGGCACGCCGACCGAAACCCACGCTCTCGCGCACCACTATCGCAAAGTCCGGGCCCGGGCTGGCCACCGCGAGCAAGTGAATCAGCGCCACAGTTAAAAACTCAGTCCAGTACATAAGCGGCTCCGCGACGTGGAAATCTTTCTGCTAGGCTCGCCAGCTTACCCCCCGCCCAGACTCGCAGGAAAGATACAGCTGATGAGCAACAGTCCCCGCGCGGTATTTCTCGATCACAGCTCCCTCGATCTGGGCGACCTCGACCTGACACCCCTCCAGCAGTGCTTTGCCGAGCTGCAACTCTACCCGCAGACCACGCAGGCGCAGGTCATCGAACGCCTGCAAGGCGCCCAGGTCGCGATCAGCAACAAGGTGCCGCTGGACGCCGAGGTCTTTGCCGCCTGCCCCGAGCTGAAACTGCTGCTGGTCGCCGCCACCGGCACCAACCCCATCGACCTGGCAGCCGCCCGCGCCCATGGTGTCGTCGTGAGCAACTGCCAGGGCTACGGCACCCCCTCGGTGGCCCAGCACACATTGATGCTGCTGCTCGCCCTGGCCACCCGCCTGCCCGACTATCAGCGGGACGTACGCGCCGGCCGCTGGCAGCAAGCCCAGCAGTTCTGCCTGCTCGACCACCCCATAGTCGAGTTGCACGGCAAGACCCTCGGCCTGCTCGGCCATGGCGAACTCGGCAGCGCGGTGGCCAAGCTGGCCGAAGCCTTCGGCATGCGCGTATTGCTCGGCCAACTGCCGGGGCGCCCGCCGCGGGCAGACCGCCTGCCACTGGATAAACTGCTTCCGCAGGTCGACGCCCTGAGCCTGCACTGCCCGCTGAACAGCGACACCCTGAACCTGATCGACGCTCGCGAACTGCACCTGATGAAACCCGGCGCCTTTCTGGTCAATACCGCCCGTGGCGGTCTGGTCAACGAGCAGGCCCTGGCCGACGCCCTGCGCAGCGGCCATCTGGGCGGCGCGGCCAGCGACGTACTGACCCAGGAGCCGCCGACAGCGGGCAACCCGCTGCTCGCCGCCGATATCCCGCGCCTGATCATTACCCCGCACAGCGCCTGGGGCAGCCGCGAGGCGCGGCAACGCATAGTCGGCCAGCTGAGCGAGAACGCTCAGGCCTTTTTCAACGGCGCGCCCGTGCGCGTTGTCGGCTAAGCTACGCGACTTTTTTCAAGGAACGCTTATGGACCCGCGAAGCGAAGTACTGCTGCGCCAAGCCGAACTGTTCAGCGGCCCACTGCTGCTCGCCGGCTTGCCGGCCGATGACCTGCTCGGCCAGCTTCCCGAGGCCCAGGGCTGGAGCTGGCATGCCGGCGAACACGCCCTGCTCGCAGCCCGCTTTGCCGGGCGCTGCCAGTTCGGCGTCAGCCCGCCTGAGAGCGACTGCAGTGCCGCCGTGGTATTCCTGTCGAAATCCCGCGAACTGACCGATTACCTGCTGGGCGTCCTGGCGGCACGCCTGGCCGGGCGCGAGTTGTTTCTGGTCGGCGAAAAACGCGCCGGCATCGAGCGCGCCGCCAAGCAACTGGCGGCTTTCGGCCAGGCGCGCAAACTCGACAGCGCACGCCATTGCCAGCTGTGGCAGGTACGCGTGGAGCAAGCGCCGCCGGCGCCGCACCTGGAAAGCCTGGCGCAGCATTATCAACTGCAGCTAAGCGACGGACCACTGGCAGTGGTCAGCCTGCCCGGCGTCTTTAGCCATGGCCGCCTGGATATCGGCAGCGCCCTGCTGCTGGAGCACCTCGAACAGCTGCCCACCGGCCACTTACTGGACTTCGGCTGTGGCGCCGGGGTTCTCGGCGCGGCGCTCAAGCGCCGCTATCCGGACTGCCGGGTGAGCCTGCTGGATGTCGATGCCTTTGCCGTCGCCAGCAGCCGCCTGACCCTGGCCGCCAACGGCTTGCAGGCTGAGGTGATCTGCGGCGATGGTATAGATGCCGCGCCATTCGAGCTCAGCGCCATTCTCAGCAACCCGCCCTTCCATCAGGGCGTGCACACCCACTACCAGGCCACGGAGCAGCTGCTGCGCCAGGCCGCCAGGCACCTGAAGGCCAAGGGCGAGCTGCGCCTGGTGGCCAACAGCTTTCTCAAATACCCGCCATTGATCGAGCAGCACCTCGGCCCCTGCCAGACCCTGACCGAAGCCAAGGGATTCCGCATCTACCGGGCGGCGAAGCGCTGACTTGCCCAACGCTCCCCTAGCGGGCAGAATGCGCCCGTCCTAGGGGAGTAGTCTCCCGCGAGCGCCAGCTCGCCCGGCACGCGTCAACATACTTGCTCAACCGAGCATGGCGCGTGCGACCCAAGGCCCACATATAAATGTGGCCTGCGGTTTGACCAGACCTATGACACGCACACCTTACCCGGGGCGGAAGGCTGTACGTGTCATAGCCATGTCGACCCGCCCTTTAGGAAATCCGATGCTCGAATCCCTGTTTATCCCGACCCTGATAGTCGCCTTGGCCGAAATCGGCGATAAGACGCAATTGCTTGCCTTGCTGTTGGCCGCGCGCTTTCGCCGGCCCTGGCCGATCATCGGCGGCATAGTGGTCGCCACCTTGGCCAATCACTGGGCCGCAGGTGCCCTGGGCAACTGGGTGGCCGGTTGCTTTTCCGCCGCCAGCCTCGGCTGGATTCTCACCGCCAGCTTTGTCGCGGTAGCGCTCTGGACCCTGATCCCGGACCAGCTGGATGACGACGAAAGCTCCAGTCTCAAGCGCTATGGGCCTTTTATCACCACCCTGATCGCCTTCTTTATCGCCGAGATGGGCGACAAGACCCAGGTCGCCACCGTCATGCTGGCCGCGCAATATCCCTACTTGCTCCTGGTGGTCATAGGCACCACGCTGGGCATGCTGCTGGCCAACGTGCCGGTGGTGCTGGCCGGCAATCTTGCCGCCGAACGCTTGCCACTGACGCTGATTCGCCGCAGCGCGGCCTGCGCCTTTCTGGCCCTGGCGCTCTATGCCGGCTATCAGGCCTTTAGACTCGGCGCTTGAAAGGACGCCGACTCACCGGCGTTTCGGCCAATAGGCTTGTGCCCCTACGACTGCTAAAGTGCGCTAAATCCTGCTCACCTAGACAACTCCCAGGGAGACAAACATGTCGCTGGATGATCGAAAAAAACTGGTGCGCCAGCATATCGACCTGTCTTGGAACAAAGGCCGCACGGCCCTGGCCGAACAGCTGCACAGCAAGGACTTCCTCTATAAGAGTTCCTTTGTCGGCCACCCCCTGAGCAGCCTGGCGTTTGCCCAGATGGTGCAGGACGTTCGCCATGCCATGCCGGACCTGCAGGTGGTGATAGAGGAATGCATCGCCGAAGACTACAAGGTGGTCACCTGGAGCACCCTGATCGGCACCATCCAGAAGCCGGCGCTGGGCTACCCGCCGAGCGACAAGATCCTCAGTATTTCGGCCATGGCCTTCTGGAGCCTGACCCCGGCCAACGAGATTCAGGAAATCTGCACCATATTCGATATGGAAAGCTTCCGCTCGCAACTGGGCCTCGCCACACAACCCTTCGCCGCCAAGGCCTTGCCTTAGGCACGGAACCCGAGGCGACAGCCCACCCCTAATAAGAAAGCCCCCGATTCGGGGGCTTTGTCGTCTCTGCCGGCTTAACGGGCCTGCTCGTATAGCGGCAGCACTTTCGGAATGGCGGCCTGCAAAGCCGCAATCCGGCTGCTCGACGAGGGGTGGGTGCTCATAAATTCCGGCGGCGCCCCGCCACCGGCCCGGGCCATCTTCTGCCACAGGCTGACCGCCGCATTGGGGTTGTAGCCGCCGCGCGCGGCCAGCTCCAAGCCCAGCAGGTCGGCCTCGTTCTCATTGCCGCGACTGTTCGGCAGGGTCAGGCTGTACTGCGCCACGGCATCGGCCAGGGCCATGCCACCCTCACCCAGGCCGAGCAATGCACCGGCACCCTGCTTGGCCAAGGCCACGCCATAAGCCCGGGACATTGCCTCACGGCTGTGCTCGCGCAGGGCATGGGCCATTTCGTGGCCCATGATCGCGGCGATCTCATCGTCGCTCAGCTGCAGCTGGTCGATGATGCCCGTGTAGAAAATGATCTTGCCGCCGGGGCCGCAGTTGGCATTCAGCTCGGGACTCTTGATCAGGTTGACCTCCCACTGCCACTGCGCGGAGTCGGGGCGGAACAGCGGCGCCTGCTTGATCAAGCGGCCGGCGATCACTCGCAGGCGCTTGGCATTGGCACTGCTGTTATCCAGCACACCCTTGCTGGACGCTTCGCCCAAGGTCTGCTGGTAGGACTGCGCATACATCTGATTGACCTCTTGGGTCGAGAGCATGCTGAACATGTACTGCTTGCGCTCGACGCCCACTGCGCCGCCGCTGGTGGTATTCACCGCCTGGCAGGCCGTCAGCAGGCAGCAGAGCGCCAGACCGGTCAGGCGAAATGGGGTATTCATGTCAGTCCTCCATCACAACAGGGCACGTATGCTAGGCCGAGCTTCACAGCAAAACAACCAGCACTCCTTGCACTATGACCCTTAGCCTTCTTTGCTAGTTGCATAGTGTGCTAATGCTTTATCGCCAAGCTGCCGATAAGCCAGGGACAGGCGCAACCATACCGTTGAGGAGTCCCCATGCGATTCAAGTCGATCCAGTTTTCCGTAGTCACCATGGCGGGGGCCAGCATCCTTGCGGTGGTCGTGGCGCTGGTGCTCTACGCCCTGTTTGCCGGATCGCGCACCCAGACCCTGGTGCAAGAACGCACCCAGAGCCTGCTGAAAGACGTGATAGATCAGCGTCTGGTGGCCCTGGCCGAAGCCCAGGTAGGCCAATTGCAGCGCCAATTCGAACACCCCATGAGGGTGGCAAAAGCCCTGGCCACCCTGAATAGCCGAATGGGCACTAGCAACGACGGCACGTCCAGCCTCAGCCTCAGTCGCGAGGAATTGACCGCACTGGTCGGCGACTACCTCAAGGCCAACCCGGAACTGCTCGACATCTATATCGGCTGGGAGGCCAACGCCTTCGATCAGGACGATGACCTCTACGCCGGGCAGAAGGAAAATGGTTACGACCAGAGCGGCCGCTTTATGCCCTGGTGGTATCGAGACGGCGATAGGCTGAAGCTCGAGCCCCTGACCGTGGAGCAGATGGAAAGCCAGGAAGTCCAACCCACCGGAGTCCGAACCGGCGAGTACTACCTGTGCCCCAAGGAAACCGGCAACCCCTGCGTGATCGACCCCGCTTCATTCGAGTTCGGTGGCAAGCAGGTGCTGGTCGCCTCCTTCAACGCCCCGATCATGGTCAACGGCCAGTTCCGTGGCATCACCGGCAACGACCTGGCCCTGGACTTTATCCAGGGACTGCTGAACACCGCCAAGGGCGAGCTGTACGATGGCGCCGGCGAGCTGGCCCTGATCGCCGCCAATGGCACCCTGATTGCGGCGACCCAGGACGCCAGCCTGATCGGCCAACCGGCCAGCAAAGCCCTCGATGCTGAACTGCTGGACCAGCTCAAGCGAAGCAGCAACGACCAGCCGATCAACAAGCTCGACGAGGAACACCAGCTGCTCCAGTTGCTGCTGCCGTTCCAGGTCGCCGGCACCTCGACCCGCTGGACCCTGGCCATAGTGCTGCCGACCAGTGCGGTGTTTGCTGACCTGAAAGAACTCCAGGCCGGCCTCACCGAGCAAGCCCAGGAAGATACCCTGGGCATGACCCTGGTAGGTCTGCTGGTGGCCGGTGTCGGCCTGCTGGTGATCTGGTTCGTCGGTTACGGTATCGCCCGCCCGCTCCGGCAGATGGTCGTGATGCTCGAGGATATCGCCCAGGGCGACGGCGACCTGACCCGCCGCCTGGAGGTCGACCGCAGCGACGAGCTGGGGGATATCGCCAAGGGCTTCAATACCTTTCTGGGCAAGTTGCAGAGCATGATCACCCAGGTGGTCAGCTCGGTGCAGAAGGTCAGCGACTCCTCCGAGCACACCGCCGATATCGCCATTCGCACCAACCAGGGCGTGCAGAAACAGCTGTCCGAGATCGAACTGGTCGCCACTGCCGTGCATGAAATGACCGCCACCGCACAAGACGTGGCGCGCAACGCCACCCATGCCGCCGAAGCCGCCAATCACGCCGACCAGGCCGCCAACCAGGGCCGGAAGACGGTGCAGCAGACCGCCGATGCGATTGCCGCCCTGGCCCAGGAAATCAGCCGCGCCGTCGGCGTGGTGCAAACCCTGGCCAAGGACAGCGAGAACATCAATGCCATTCTGGTGGCGATTCGCGGCATTGCCGAACAGACCAACCTGCTCGCGCTCAACGCCGCGATCGAGGCGGCGCGCGCCGGCGAACAGGGTCGCGGCTTTGCCGTGGTGGCCGATGAGGTGCGCAACCTGGCGCAGAAGACTCAGCAGGCCACCGAAGAAATCCAGAGCATGATCCAGCAGTTGCAGCACGGCACCCGTGAGGTGGTGAGGGTCATGGAAGACAGCCAGGACAAGACCGAGATCAGCGTGCAGCAGGCCAACCAGGCGGCCCATGCCCTCGAGTCGATTACCCAGGCGGTGTCGGTGATCAACGACATGAACACCCAGATCGCCAGCGCCGCCGAGGAACAGAGCGCGGTGGCCGAAGACATCAACCGCAACGTCACCAATATCGGCCAGGTGGCCAACGAGGTGGCCGGCGGCGCCGATGAAGCCAGCCAGGCCAGCGCCGAGCTGACCAAACTGGCCGAGCAGCAACGGCGCCTGATCAATCAGTTCAAGGTCTAGCTAGTCGCGTAACAAAAGGGCGGACTGCCACAGACAGTCCGCCCTGTTTATTTATGCGGCATAACGCTGCCTTAACGCCGCATCGACCTAGGCCGGGGTCAGGCACTCCGGCCCATCCAGCTTGGGATCGTTGACCAGATTGGCCAGCACCCGTTCACGCAGCGCGGGCTGCGGACTCGCCAACAGAGCCTGCAGTTCCGCCAATGGCGTATCGGCCGCCAGCCAGGCCTCCTGCCCCGCCGCATCGAGGAGCAAAGGGCGGCGCTGACTGGCGGCGGCCTGGGTCACCACAGCCGCGCTCAGGTAGACGCACCCCTCAACCGGATAGGCTTCCCACAGCGCGGCGAAATACAGCGGCGTGCCCTCGCCGGTCAGCCAGTAGGGGCGCTTGCGCGCCGCACCGCGCCACTCGTAAAAGCCGTTGGCCGGCAACAAACCCCGGCGCAGGCGGAACGCCTCGCGAAACATCGGCTGTTCGGCCAGGGTTTCCGCCCGCGCCTGCGCCGGGGTCTTCGACAAGTCGGTCAGCCAGGGCGGGGTCAAGCCCCAACGCGCGCGGGTCAGCTGCCGCTCGCCAGCGATGCTACGCAGCAGCAGTACTTGGGAATTGGGCGAAATGCTCCAGTGCGGCAACTGGTCAGCAGGAAAACCGGGAATAGCCGCGAACGCGGGCGTCCAACGGAACAGGGCAAAACGTCCACACATGGGGAAACTCGATAACGGTCGGGGGCTGCCCGCAACTTCAATCAACCAGTAGAAGTTGATCTAGCACAGCAGTTCGCCGAGAAAACTCTCCGGCTCATCGCCGGGTAGCGGTTGCGCGGCATTGTACGCGGCGATCAGCCGTTGTGCCTGGTGCGCCTGAGCATCCTCGACCAGCACCCCGAGCAGACCGCAGGCCGGCAACTCACCCACGGCGCCGGACAGGTGCTGCCCGGTCAGGTAGGCCTCGATGCCCTCGCTGGCCAACATGCTTAGCAGCAACTCACCTTCCATCTGGTCTTGTGGCTCATACACTCGCTGCATCAGTCATTCTCCCCGCGCACATCCAGCGTCCAGTCACGGCCATCGGTTTGCAGCGTAAAGATGATTGGCCGGCAGCACACCGGGCAATCCTCGATGTACTCCTGGTCACCCGCCGACAGATCCAGCACGGCTGCAACCTGCTCGCCGCAGTAGGGGCATTGGTAGTCCTGACTTTCCAGCATCGCGGCCTCCGTGTGACTTGGGCGTATAATCGCCGGTCTATAGCTGGCTCCATCCACCGGAGCGCTCCCACAGCCAACCACAACAAGAGAGCATGATGGGCGAATTCGATGCCATCCGACCTTACGCCGACACCGAAGTCCCTGCCGTGCTGGCGCGCTTGCTGGCGGACGAGGCGTTTCTCGACATCCTCACCCAGTTCCGCTTTCCACGCCTGGCGGCCCCGTTGGGTTGGTTGCTTAAACCACTTATAGCCTATCGCCTGCGTCTTGAGTTCCGCGACATTCGCTCGGTGGCGGCGCTGCAGGAAAAAATCGAGGCCTATGTCGACCGCACCATAGAGCGCGCGACGGACGGCGTGACCTATTCCGGTATCGAACGCCTGCAGGCCGGCAATGCCTACCTGTTTCTCGCCAACCACCGTGACATCGTCATGGACCCGGCCTTCGTCAACTACGCGGTGTATCACGCCGGCCTGCCGACGCCGCGCATTGCGATTGGCGACAACCTGCTGCAGAAGCCCTTCGTCAGCGACCTGATGCGCCTGAACAAGAGCTTTATCGTGCACCGCTCGATCGCCGGCCGGCGTGAGAAACTGGCGGCCTACCAGTTGCTCTCGGCCTATATCAATCACTCGATCCGCACGGACTGCGAGTCGATCTGGATCGCCCAGGCCGAAGGCCGCGCCAAGGACGGCGACGACCGCACCGACTCGGCGATCCTCAAGATGTTTCATATGAGCCGCAAGAACGAGCCCTTCGCCGACGTCATAGGGTCTCTGCACATGACGCCGGTATCGATCAGCTACGAGTACGACCCCTGCGACCAGGCCAAGGCCCGCGAGCTGTTTATCCGCGCCAGCAGCGGCAGCTACACCAAGGCACCCGGCGAGGATGACCAGAGCATCGCCCTCGGCATCACCGGCTATAAAGGCCGCGTGCATATACACTTCAGCGCACCTGTCGCTCAGGGCTTGGAAGACAGCAAACAGCTGGCGGCCGAGATGGATCGGCAGATTCTCAGCGGTTACCGACTATTCCCCGTGCACTACCTGGCCTACGCCATGTGGAGCGAGCGCGACCCTGAGCTGGCCGTGCCCGCTGCCGCCGAACTCTTCCCCGCCGCCGAACTGGCGGCGGCGCAAAGCGAATGGCACAAGCGCCTGGGCAACTGCCCGGCCGAGCAGCAGCCTTACCTGATCCTGCAATACGCCAATCCGGTGCGTAACCAGTACCGGATCAAGGCGGGCCTGCCACTGTAGCTGGCCAGCAGCATAAAAAACGGCAGCTCTAGGGCTGCCGTTTTTATTGGTTCGGGATAACGTCTTTAGAGCTGCGTGCTGGCCCAGGATACCGTCAACGCCACAACCAAGCAGGTATAACCGAAGCGATAGAAGAAGCGATTCAAGCGCGCAGTCGGCTCATCGATCACATAGGTTGGTTCGGCCAACTCTTCCATCTCGCTGCTGGCCAGCAAACGGGCCACCGCGCGCTGCTCGCGCATCCGGGTCGCCAGCAGCAGCCAGGCACCGGCCATTGCGAAGAACAGCGCCAAACCATTGAGCAGCTGCCCAGGGTAGGCCAGAAAGAGCGACCACAGCGCTTGCACAGACATTATCGACCTCAACCCCTGACTGCATGCGGCGAGCGCCGCGGCGACAATAACGGCCCTGCGCGCTGCTGGAACGGACAGGGTGAATACGGCCGCGGAGTCTACCTAAGCCAGCTGTTGCCAGGTTTCGTTTCCGACGAATTGCAGTAGATATGACCAAGCGGTCTAAACACTGTCATATCCATGGTCTATGGTTGAACACTTGTCCCCGCGAGCATGACCCAAGCCCCATGGCTTGCGGGAACAGGCCATAACATTCCACGGAGGAACTCCAAGATGCTGCATGCTCAACCCCAGGATCGCGACTATCTGATCGACTCGCTCGACGACGTGGAGGCAGTGATAGATGAGCTGTCCTTCAACGTGCAAGACCATAACTGGCTGGTGTATTGCGCCTTGGGCGGGCATGAACACTATGCCCTGCCAGAGGTAGATGAACTGACGGGCTTCAGCCCGCCGGAGCTCTACCACGAGGCGGCATAAACCCCGCCAACGGCCTGGGTCAGGCAGCCGCGACAGGCAGGCCCAGTACAGTGCCCAGATGCAAAAAGCCCGGAATAATCCGGGCTTTTTCTATTCTGGCGGGAGACAAATTTACTGCGCCAGCATTTGCCCGATGGTCGGGTCCTTGAACGCGCGGGTCAGCGCATCGCTCAGCACATCGCTGATCAGCTTGGTGTTGGTTTCCTGGTTCGGTGCCATGCCGAAACGCTGGTTCAGCGAGGAACCGTAGCGACCACTGTAACGCCGGCTGCTGTTCTGCACATCGGCGCGGAAAGTCGCGGTGATGTTGGCTTCGGTCACGTACAGCCCTTCTTTTGGCGACTGGTATTTCAGCTCCGCCAGAGTCAGGGTCAACTGCGGCGCATTGTAGGCACCCGGGGTCGGGGTAAAGCCGAGCAAACGTACCGCCGCTTCAGCCTGGGCCTGCAGCTTGGGCAGGATGTCCTGGCCGGTCACGCTGATCGCACTGGTTTCCGGATAGAGGCCACCCCGGGTGCCCAGCACCGGCGATGGACGGCCGTCAGCCACGCGAACCACCACAGGCTGGCCCTGACCAACAGCCGTCAACGGGCTATTGATCTTCGGTTGCGGGCTGAGTTGTTGCGGGCTGTGGGCGCAGCCGACCAGAGTCAGGCTGGCGACAGCCATCAGGCCAAACAGCAGACGATGCAGCATGCTCATCTCTCCAAATAAAAAGGGGGCGAAAGTGCCGCGCAGTATAACCAGCGCTTACTAGGCCTGACAGCACTGCCTAGCGGGCGCTGTTGAGGTAAGACTTTTAAGCGGGCCGTGGGTTCCCGTCACAGGCCTGTCATGGCGCCATGGCATAAGACTTTAGTCATCCGCCCCCTGAGTCATCCGCCATGTTTTCACTGCGTGCCCTGCTGGCTCCAGCTCGCCCCCTGCGCTCCTTTGCCCTGCTGGACAACCACGGCCTGTGCCGCGCGCTACGTCAGTCAGCCAAGGCGCCACTAGGTGCAGGCTGGGTCGAGGTGGCGCAGATAAACCCGAGCTGGCTGCAGCACCCGCTGCCGGCCAGCGCGCGAGTCGCCCAAGTCACGGCGCACGCGCAAACCGGCAAGGCGCTGGCGGCCTGACCGACGGAAGAAGAAAAGTCACGCCAAGCGATCAATTTTCCTGCTTTGCCCTTATAATCTCGCCCCGATTATAAGGACGCCTCCTGATCGGGCCTTGCCGTAGCGCTGATGCATCATTCATCGGCCACGCCCCAGAGAGTCGCCCACTTCGCGCTGCCTTCCGGCTGCCGCTTTCACCCATCACGTAGAACGCCTTGCAACTGGCAATGGTGGCTTTACGCCGGTGAAAAGGCTGCCCCTCGCAGACGTGCTTATTGAGGCTCACTGCTCCAAAAGAGCGTGAAAAAGGTTTTAAGAACTTCACAAGAGTGTGGCGAACATGAACGATCTTGCGGCTGGCATCTGCACCCAGGGCCATTTTTCCTTTAATCCAGATTATTTCGGCGACTACCGAGCGACTGTGTTTCACGCACAGGCTACCTAACGTCTATTGAGTGCTGGTTTGCGGAGAAGTGGTAATGGCGCAGAACGATTACGAAACGATGGATGTGGTGCTGGTCGGAGCCGGCATCATGAGTGCGACCTTGGCCGTACTGCTGAAAGAACTCGACCCCAGCATCAAGCTGGAAGTGATCGAGCTGATGGAGTCCGGAGCCATAGAAAGCTCCAACCCGTGGAACAATGCGGGCACCGGCCATGCCGGCCTGTGTGAGCTGAATTACACCCCTGAGTCGGCCGACGGTTCGATCGACATCAAGAAGTCGGTGACCATCAACACCCAGTTCGAAGAGTCCAAGCAGTTCTGGGCCTATCTGGTGGAGAAAGGCCGCTTCGGTTCGCCCAAGTCCTTTATCAACCCGGTGCCGCACCTGAGTTTCGTGCGCGGCCAGGAAGGTATCGACTACCTGAAGAAGCGCTTCAAGGCGCTGACCGCGCACCACGCCTTCGCCGAGATGGAATACACCGAAGACCGCGCCACCATGGCCAAGTGGATGCCGCTGATGATGCCGGGCCGCGACCCGCATGAGCCGATCGCCGCCACACGCGTGCTGGCCGGTACCGACGTCAACTTCGGCACCCTGACCAAACACCTGCTCGACCACCTGGGCCAACAAGCGGACGCCAAGGTCACCTGCAGCCAGAAGGTCATCGGCCTCAAGCGCAATACGCAGGGCTGGCGCGTCAGCATCAAGAACCTGCAGAACGGCAGCATCCGCGAAGTTCAGAGCAAGTTCGTCTTCCTCGGCGCCGGCGGCGCGGCCCTGCCGCTGCTGCAAATGTCCGGTATCCCGGAAGGCAAAGGCTTCGGCGGTTTCCCGGTGAGTGGCCAGTGGCTGCGCTGCGACAACCCCGAAGTGGTCAAACAACACCAGGCCAAGGTTTACAGCCAGGCCGAAGTGGGCTCGCCCCCCATGTCGGTACCGCATCTGGATACCCGTATGGTCGACGGCAAGACGTCCCTGTTGTTCGGGCCTTACGCCGGCTTCTCGACCAAGTTCCTGCGCCATGGCTCCTTCCTCGACCTGCCACTGTCGGTTCGGCCGAACAATATCGGGCCGATGCTGGCGGTGGCCCGCGACAACTTCGACCTGACCCGCTACCTGGTCAAGGAAGTGCTGCAGTCCGAAGAACAGCGCCTGCAGACCCTGCGCGGCTTCTACCCTGAGGCGAAAGCCGAGGACTGGCGCCTGGAGATGGCCGGTCAGCGCGTGCAGATCATCAAGAAAGACCCCAAGCACGGCGGCATTTTGCAGTTCGGTACCGAACTGGTCGCCGCCGCCGATGGCTCCATCGCCGCCCTGCTCGGGGCCTCGCCAGGCGCTTCGGTGACGGTATCGATCATGCTCGACCTGATCCAGCGCTGCTTCCCCGAGCAGGCTAAATCTGCGCAGTGGAGCAGCAAGCTGAACGAAATATTCCCCGCCATGGGCAAGGTGCTCGCCAGCGACGCCGAGCGTTATCGCGAGGTGCAGGCGCGCTCGGATGCACTGCTGCAACTGGAACCCTTGGAGCAGCCCGTCAGCGCCTAAGCGCAGGCTCTACAAGAAAAAAACCGCCTCTCGGGGCGGTTTTTTATGGCCTGCCATCCATGGCGGCCACCCTTCGGGCCGTCGCTGCGCGACGTTAAAAATTGTTCCAGACAATTTTTTATGGGCGGCCAGAATCAGGCTGAGGCGGCCATCGGGTAGAAGCTGAAGTAATGGCGCAGGGCATCGACCATTTCCACATAGTCGGCCGGCGGCGCGACCAGCGCGAAGCCCGAGTCGTAACAGCCCGGGGTGACATCCTCACGGCACCACTGGCAGGTGGCGGAAAAGTCGATGAAGTGCTGCTCATTCAGCCCGGGGATTTTCAGGCGCATGTCGAAGCGCGCACCAACCAGCATCGGCAACTGGCTGACCAACAGCAAGCCATCCAATGACACATTGCCGATATAGCCCATCGGCTTGTCGGTGATGCGGTTGAACACCTTCAGGTAGTAAGGCAACTGATGGCGTTCGATGCGGCGCTGGACTTGCATATGCATAGTGGCAAATCGCTATAAGTGGCCATTGAGTATGGTCCGACTACTGCGCTTAAACCAGATTTCAGGAACAGCGTTCGGACACCCGGTCGCGTAACTGACGACGAGCGGTATCGAGCTCTTCATCACTGTAATACTTACGCTGACCATCCGCCGCGGGCTGGTAATAGGTCGGCCCTTCGGCGATGTCCGCCAGCATGCTGCGCAGCTTGCGGCATTCGGTTTCGCGCTCGGCCTGCTGCTGTGCGGCAGCTGCCATAGCCTGGGCCTGCTCCTCGCGGCGCGCCTGGTAGAAACGACTGGTGCGCTCTTCGCGCTCCCGGGTCAACTGATCCCGTTCGACCACCTGCGGCCTCACCTCGACCTGCTCGGCCCCAGACGCAGCGGGCCGTTGATCGAAGTGCACCTGACCACTGGCATCGGTCCAGCGATAGATTTCAGCGGTGGCCAACCCTGGCACTAACAACAGGCAAAACAACAGACGCATGGATTCCCTCCCTTAAAACCCCAAGCTTAATGCTCCGCCCACAGAGCCTGGACATTCGACGACCAACGGTCAAGGGACGGCCGGGGAAACCTTGACCGCTGCCGAACTGCCGTCATGCCCTAGCTGACGCAAGGTGTCCATACGCGCGCGAGCGCGGTAGGCATATTCGCTGGCCGGGTAAGTGGTGACGATAAATTGGTAGGTCTGCATGGCATCGACGAACAACGCCTGACGCTCCAGACACTGGCCGCGCAACAGGGAGATCTCCGGCTGCATATAGCGACGCGAGCGGCTGGTTCGCTCGGCCTTGGACAGCGACAGCATGGCCGCCTCGCACTCACCGCGATCATAGGCCTGGTAGGCGCTGTTCAAATGGTGATCGAACGAGAAACGGTTACAGCCGACCACACTCAACGTCAGCAGTAAAAGCACAAGTATTCGCATAAAGCCCTCCTTCCAATGTGCAGTGTATCGACTGCCCTGGAAAAATCTGCAGCCATATCCTCCGATGGGTAATGGCCGAGCGCCCTTGGCCTGGCCTCGTGCGCCTGGCTAGACTGCCACTCCATGGCCGAGGGTCTGTTCCCGCTTCATCGCGAGGCGCGTTGCTGCGAGAAATGGCCCCCGGTTAGGCGCAGGACGCAGGTAATGGTTATTCCCTTGCCAAGTCCTGCAACAACAGCGGGGGCCATTTCCCGCACAACCCGAAGGGCCGGGCCTGTTTTTGCGCGATGCGGCGTTTCTCGTCGCTTATTTGGAACAACCAAACCGCGCTCCTCGGGCCTTGCCTCGCGCAAAAACAGGCTCCGGCGCGACCGCGAATGAAACGGAAACAGACCCTAACGCCCAGGAGTTGTCATGTCGTCCGCCCGTATCCTGTTGCCTCTGCTCTGCGCCAGCCTGCTCAGCGCCTGCTCCCCCACCACCCCGCTATTTATCGCCCAGATCACCACCAACGAAGTGGTCGAATACAAGACCCTGAAGAACAACCGCATGCTCGCCGCCATCGAGGATGAGGGCGACCTGCTGACCTACAGCGCCCAGGCCATCCGCGACGCCAAGAGCGAGCAGGCCGAGCGGCTGTACCTGAGCGGCTACCACGACGCCAAACTCAGCAGCGAGGTGCGCGCCATCGCCCTGTACCAGATCGGTCTGCTGTATATGAACCGCTTCAACGAGCAGCGCGACGACAACCAGGCGCTGAACTATTTCTACCAGGTGCTTAACCAGTTCCCCGCCAGCCGCGCCGCCGCACGCGCCGAGGCGCGCATCGCGCTGATCCGCGCACGCGCCAATAAGCCCCTGCACAAAACCTCGCGCGAGCTGCTCGCCCACTGGCAGCCCAATCAGCAGTTCGATCTGTACAAGCCCAGCCTCGATCCAGATATGACCCTGCTGTCGCGCCGCGCCGTGCTAAAGAACCGCGTCGGCGAGGCCGAGGAGTTGTATCTGCTGGCGCTTAGCGACAGCGGCATTGCCGCCGAGATCAAGCAGAAGGCCCTGTATCAGCTCGGTTTGATGCACCTGGCCAGCGATAACCGCAACGCCAATCGCGACCAGGCCATCGACTATCTGCGCCGGTTGTTGGCGGAGTATCCGCAAAGCGAGCTGAAGGCTAAGGCCGCCCGCCATCTGGATCAGGCGCTCAATCGCGGCACGCTATAAGGCGCCCGCCCGAGCCTGATTAAACGCCCGCAAACGCCGGGTTGAAGGACAGCCGTATAGGTAGTGCAGAGGAACAATGACTACAGGGTTGCGGCATAGTAGCCTCGTGCACAGTCGCAATTCAGGAGTCAGTGCATGACCTTTCGCCGCAGCAAAATCGTCGCCACCCTCGGCCCAGCCAGCAACTCCCCCGAAGTTCTCGAGCAGCTGATCATCGCGGGCCTGGATGTCGCCCGCCTGAACTTCTCCCACGGCTCGCCCGACGAGCACAAAGCCCGCGCCAAGCTGGTGCGCGAGCTGGCCGCCAAGCATGGCCGCCACGTCGCCCTGCTCGGCGACCTGCAGGGGCCGAAGATCCGCATCGCCAAATTCGCCAATAAGCGCATCGAGCTGAAAGTCGGCGACCGTTTCACCTTCTCCACCAGCCATTCGCTGACCGCCGGCACCCAGGACATAGTCGGCATCGACTACCCGGACCTGGTGAAAGACTGCGGTGTCGGCGACGAACTGCTGCTCGACGATGGCCGCGTGGTGATGCGCGTGGAAACCGCGACTGCCGACGCCCTGCACTGCGAAGTGCTTATTGGCGGCCCGCTGTCCGATCACAAGGGCATCAACCGCCGCGGTGGCGGCCTGACCGCCCCGGCGCTGACCGAGAAAGACAAGGCCGACATCAAGCTGGCCGCCGAGATGGAGCTGGATTACCTGGCCGTGTCCTTCCCCCGCGACGCCGCGGACATGCACTATGCGCGCAAGCTGCGTGACGAAGCCGGCGGCACGGCCTGGCTGGTGGCCAAGATCGAACGCGCCGAAGCGGTAGCCGACGATGAGACCCTGGACGGTCTGATCCGCGCCAGCGATGCGGTGATGGTGGCCCGTGGCGATCTGGGCGTGGAAATCGGCGATGCCGAACTCTGCGGCATCCAGAAGAAGATCATTCTGCACGCGCGTCGGCAGAACAAGGCGGTGATCACCGCGACCCAGATGATGGAGTCGATGATCCAAAACCCCATGCCGACCCGCGCCGAAGTCTCAGACGTAGCCAACGCCGTGCTCGACTACACCGATGCGGTGATGCTCTCGGCGGAAAGCGCCGCCGGTGCCTACCCGCTGGAAGCGGTGCAGGCCATGGCGCGGATTTGCCTGGGCGCGGAAAAGCACCCGACCAGCAAAACCTCCAGCCATCGCATGGGCACCGAGTTCGAGCGCTGCGATGAAAGCATCGCCCTGGCCGCCATGTACACCGCCAACCACTTCCCCGGCGTCAAAGCCATCATCGCCCTGACCGAAAGCGGCTACACCCCGCTGATCATGTCGCGCATCCGCTCCTCGGTGCCGATCTTCGCCTTCTCCCCGCACCGCGCCACCCAGGCCCGCGCGGCCCTGTTCCGCGGCGTCTACCCCGTGCCCTTCGATCCGGCGGCACTTCAGCCGAGCGAAGTCAGCCAGGCGGCGGTGGACGAACTGCTCAAGCGCGGCGTGGTGCAGACCGGCGACTGGGTGATCCTGACCAAGGGCGACAGCTACCATACCATCGGCGGCACCAACACCATGAAGCTGCTGCATGTGGGTGAAGCGCTGGTGTAACAGCTGCTGCGCCATGCAAAAGGCCGCTCAATCGAGCGGCCTTTTTGTTGCCGTGCACATGGCCGTGTTGGGCTGAGCTGCGCGAAGCCCAACACGGCGTTCGAGGGCCACAAGTCAGGCCGCCGAGCGGAGCGCTGCGCGCTCCTCGTTGGGCTTCGCAGGCTCAGCGCCAACCTACACAGCCTGGAAAATCCGTAGCCGAATACAATCCGGGGCCAGGAGCATCAGGCAAACTTGGAGAAGTCCGGCGTGCGCCGCTGCATAAAGGCGGTCAGCGCTTCGATGGCTTCCGGCGAACGCAGGCGCTGGCCGAACAGCGCGCCTTCCTCCTCTATCACCCGGCGCAACTCCTCGCGCCCCGGCGCACGCATCAGGCGTTTGCTGTCGGCCACCGCCGCAGGCGCCAGTTGCTGGAAGCGCAAAGCCATTTCGCGGGCCTTGGCCAGGGTCGCGGCGCCGTCGTCCAGAGCCTGATTGGCGATACCCCAGTTGGCGGCCTGCTCGCCGGTGAAACTCTCGCCGAGCAGCAGCAACTCGGCCGCCCGCGAATGACCGAGCAGGCGTGGCAGGATCAGGCTGGAGCCGTATTCGGGGCACAGGCCAAGATTAACGAAGGGCATCTTCAGGGTCGCAGTGCGGCTCACGTAAACCAGGTCGCAGTGCAGCAACATTGTGGTGCCGATGCCCACCGCCGGGCCGCTGACCGCCGCCACCACCGGCTTGCTGAACTCGAACAGCGCCAGCATAAACTGGAACACTTCACTGCCCAGCCCGCTGGGCGGCGCCTGGATAAAGTCGGCCACATCATTACCGCTGGTAAAGCACTGCTCGCTGCCGCTGATCAGTACGGCGCGCACGCTCCTGTCTTGATCGGCCTGGCGCAGCACCTCGGCCATGCCGCTGTACATGGCGCGGGTCAGGGCATTCTTCTTGTCCGGACGGTTCATGCGCAGGCACAGCAGCCCCTGTTCGCGCTCAACCAGCAGATGCTCGCTCATCACTTATCCTCGCAGGGCCGCCCCGCCAGGCTCAGCTAGCGTGCGGCAAAAATACATCGGCGAATACCTGGTTACGCGGCAAACCGGCCAGATACAGGCGGCGCGCGAAGGCTTCGACACTCTTGGGGTGGCCGCAGAGTAAGGCCAGGGTTTGCCGCGAGACAAGGCGCAGTTCGGCCAAAGCCGCTGGCAACTCGGCCGCCGTGAGCAGCTCGAGCTGCACCTGGGCGTGGCTGCGGGCCAGCGCCCGCAAGTCGTCCGCCAGGTAATGCTCGCTGGACTCATGAGCCAGGTGAATAACCCGGATAAGGCCTTGGTGATCCTGGCGCAGCGCCTCGCGCAACACCCCGTACAGCGGCGCCAGACCGGTGCCGGCGGCCAGCAGCCAGAGCGGGCGCTGCTGCCAGCCCGGGTCGTAATGCAGGGCGCCGCTGCGCAGGTCGCCGAGGCGCAACCCATCCCCAGCTTTGAGTTGGCGCGCGGCATCGCTGAAGGCGCCGCTGTGGCGGCAATCCAGGTGGAACTCCAGCCAGGGGTCTTCCCCCGGCAGGCTGGCCAGGGAATAGGGCCGGGCAATGCCCGTGCCGGTCCACAGCACCAGGTGCTGGCCGGCGCTGTAGCGCAGCGGCTGCTCCGGGGCCAGGCGCAGGCGCAACACGCTGGGGCTGAGCCAAGCACTGGCGACGACGCGTGCGGGGCGGCCATCGCGGGCCGGGTCGAACACCTCGACCTCCAGGTCATCGACAATCCGGCACTGGCAGGCCAGCCGCCAGCCTTGCTCACGCCGGGCATAGTCGAGGGCTTCGGGCTGGTCATCCAGCGGTTCGCCGCGCACGCAACGCACCAGGCAGGCATGGCAACTGCCGGCCCGGCAGCTGTAAGGCACGGCAATCCCGCCGCCGTGCAGGGCATCCAAGAGATTGCTGGCGACCTCGACCTGCAGACACTGCTCCCCGACCCGCAGCTCAGGCATCGACATCCTCCCAGGTCGCCGCGCAACGGTTACGCCCGTCACGCTTGGCCTGGTACAGCGCCTGGTCGGCGCGCTGCAGCGCCTCGTCCAGGTCGTCATTTTTACTCAGCAGGGTCATGCCGATGGACACGCTCAGGCTCTCCACCTTCACCCCCAGCGGCTCGGCGCGGCTGAAGGCCTCGCGCAGGCGCTCGCAGCAGGCGGTGAACTGATCGGCCTCGGTGTTGGGCAGCAGCAGCACGAATTCTTCGCCGCCATAGCGGGCGATCACATCGCCATCGCGCAGGCAGGCCCGCGCTACCGCGGCGAAGGTCTGCAGCACACGGTCACCGGCGGCATGCCCGTGCACATCGTTGATCCGTTTGAAGTGATCCAGATCGAGCAAGGCCAGCCCGTGCTGGCGGCCACCGCACAAACCTTGCAACTCATGGCCGGCCAGACGCAGAAAATGCCGGCGGTTGCACAGCCCGGTCAGCTCGTCGGTGGCGGCCAACTCTTCCAACTGATGCAT
Organism: Pseudomonas sp.; assembly: GCF_030696055.1. Lineage (GTDB taxonomy): Bacteria > Pseudomonadota > Gammaproteobacteria > Pseudomonadales > Pseudomonadaceae > Aquipseudomonas. The sequence continues at coordinate 20,563 of NZ_JAUYNP010000329.1, forward strand.
CATGCCGCGCAAGGTGTCCTGGTGCGCCTGCAAGGCATAACGGCGCTGGCGCATGCGTTGGCGCATGGCCTGGGCGTAGCTGGCGAACAGGCTCAACCAGACCAGCACGGCAGCCAAGACGCTGACCTGAAAGATCGCCACACCGGGATTGTCCAGCTGGAAGTGATAGGCCTCGTAGAGGTTCAGCCCGGCAAAGCCGAAGAAGGCGAACAGCGCGCAGCGGGCGAACACCCTGGGCGGCAACTGGAACACGCCGAACAGCAGAACCAGCACATAGATCACCAGCATGCTGCCGCGCCCTTCGCCGAACAGCGCCAGCAACACCGTCACCCATGCCAGGGCCACCAGCACCTGGGGCTCGGTCAGACTGGGGTCGACGCAGCGCAGATTCAGCTTGGAGAGGAACAGTCCGAGGAACACCAGCTGGCTGACGGCGGCCAGCAGGGTGAGCAACAGGGTGCTGGTCGGCGAGGCATGGAACAGCCCATTGAACATCGCCACCCAACACAGCAGTGCGCTCAAGGCATAGCTCGCCACCGCCATGCCGAAACGTTTCAGCAGCAGGCTTTGTAACGTTCGCTGAGTGACCCTCTGGCTGATTAGGCTCACGGGTGGCGCCCCATACTGGCATCTAGCCGCCACTCTACCCGCGCGCCGCTGGAATGCCTAGGCTCTATTGAGACAAGCTTGCCAGCCTCTTGCGGACCCAGGTCGCGGGCCCCTCTAGAGGGCGACCGGCGCCCCAGGTCGACCGTCGGCGACTGTCCGCCCCGACGGCTGCGCGTTATACTGCCGCGCCTTTTTTACCGTAACAGCGCGCCGGGTTATGGTTCGGCGCCCCTCGAAGTTCCTGCCCACTCCTACCCTATACAAAAAGGAGCGCCAAGCATGACCGTGATCAAGCAAGACGACCTGATCCAGAGCGTCGCCGACGCCCTGCAGTTTATCTCCTACTACCACCCCGTGGATTTTATCCAGGCCATGCATGAGGCCTACCTCAAGGAAGAATCCCCGGCCGCGCGCGACTCCATGGCGCAGATCCTGATCAACTCGCGCATGTGCGCCACCGGCCACCGGCCGATCTGCCAGGACACCGGCATAGTCACGGTATTCGTCCGCGTCGGCATGGACGTGCGCTGGGATGGCGCCACCCTGAGCGTCGACGACATGATCAACGAAGGCGTGCGTCGCGCCTACAACCTGCCGGAAAACATCCTGCGCGCCTCGATCCTGGCCGACCCGGCCGGTGCCCGCAAGAACACCAAGGACAACACCCCGGCGGTGATCCACTATCAAATAGTCCCCGGCGACAAAGTGGAAGTGGACGTCGCAGCCAAGGGAGGCGGCTCCGAGAACAAATCGAAGATGGCCATGCTCAACCCGTCCGACTCGATAGTCGACTGGGTACTCAAGACCGTCCCGGAAATGGGCGCCGGCTGGTGCCCGCCGGGCATGCTCGGCATCGGCATCGGCGGCACCGCCGAGAAAGCCGCGGTGATGGCCAAGGAAGTGCTGATGGAGTCCATCGACATCCATGAGCTGAAAGCCCGCGGCCCGCAGAACAAGATCGAAGTGCTGCGCCTCGAGCTGTCCGCCATCGTCATCCAGCTGGGCATCGGCGCCCAGGGCATGGGCGGCCTGACCACTGTGCTCGAAGGCATGATCATGGACTACCAGACCCTCGCCTCCTCGCTGCCGGTGTGCATGCTCCCCAACTGCGCCGCCACCCGTCATGCCCACTTCGTGCTCGATGGCAGCGGCCCGGCCGAGCTGGAAGCGCCGGATCTTTCCGCCTACCCGGAAATCGTCTGGGAAGCCGGCCCGAGCGCGCGCCGCGTCAACCTCGATACCATCACCCCGGAAGACGTGCAGAGCTGGCAACCGGGCGAGACCGTGCTGCTCAACGGCAAGATGCTCACCGGCCGCGACGCCGCGCACAAGCGCATGGTCGACATGCTGAACAAGGGCGAGCAGCTGCCGGTTGACCTGAAAGGCCGCTTTATCTACTACGTCGGCCCGGTCGATCCGGTCGGTGACGAAGTGGTAGGCCCTGCCGGCCCGACCACCGCCACCCGTATGGACAAGTTCACCCGGCAGATCCTGGAAAGCACCGGCCTCTTGGGCATGATCGGCAAGTCCGAGCGCGGTCCGATCGCCATCGAAGCGATCAAGGACAACAAGGCCGTGTACCTGATGGCCGTCGGCGGCGCCGCCTACCTGGTGGCCCAGGCGATCAAGAAGTCGCGCGTGGTGGCCTTCGCCGAACTGGGTATGGAAGCCATCTACGAGTTCGAAGTGAAAGACATGCCCGTCACCGTGGCAGTCGACACCAAAGGCGAGTCGGTACATATCACCGGACCGGCGATCTGGCAGAAGAAGATTCACGACAGCCTGGCGGTCGAGATCAAGTAAGCGCTGCTGCATAAACAACAAACCCGGCCTAGTGCCGGGTTTGTTGTTTTGGGGGATGGGTATGGTGGGATACAGCTTTTGGCCAATCGCAGAAGCTGGTGGACAAGCAAGCGTTGTCCACCCTACACGCCACTCAAGTCAACGTAGGGTGGAAAACCGCAGAACGTTTTCCACCAATGGCCATCCAGACTACCTCGCTTAACGCTCATCGGCTCGGTGCATGATGTATTCCGCACCTTCTCTCAAAGCTGTTATTCCTTGCCGCGGTGGCAGGGTGCTCGGCACATTGACCTCCCAGACCAGACCGAGTCGTTGCAACAATTGAATGAAGTGCCAGCCTAGATCGATTTGCCCAGGGTACAGCCCGTGACGAGCAGAAGCGGGAAACGCATGATGATTGTTGTGCCAACTCTCACCAAAGGTAGGTATCGCGGCAATGGGGACGTCATGCGCCTGCACACCTGCGCCATCCACCTCCCAGCTCTGCGGTCCCCGCGTATGGGCGAAATATGAAATAAACCAGTGCATGGTGGTGCAAGCAGCCACCCTTACCGATATTCCCCAAATGACCCACGGCACGCCGCCGATCACGTACAGGACGATAGCTATCGGCAATTGCTGCAGCATCCAAGTTCGCTCAAGAAACTGGTAGAACCGGTCTTCCAATATCTCCTTCCCAGGATCAAACCCAGGCGGATGATCGAGAACAAACTTGCAGTGCAGGTTATACCAAGCATCTTTGAGTAACCCTTGGCGGTGGGCCAAGTAATCGTGACAAGCCGGCTGGCGTTGCGACCAGTCACGGGTGTCATGGGTACGGATTGTCCAAAGGGGGCCGCCTATCCCGACTATGGTTCCCATCCACACGAGAAAACGCTCAAGGCCTTTCGAGCATTTGAAACTGCGGTGGATAAGACGTCGATGAAAACCCACCGAATGTCCCGCACAGAGGGTTGCAGCACTGAGCAGCAGGAACACCAGGAGCGCTCCCCAGCTGAAATACAGCGGGGCCAATATAAGCGCCGTGGAGAAAATGAAGCTGTTCCACAGAGAGCGCCATGTGTCCCAGACAATGATTCCAGTCAGCGGGCTGGCACCGTTGTCCAATATTAAAGAATTGACCTTGAAGGCACCTTCTGCGGCACCGGCATGAGTAGACATCAAACTATCTCCGAGAAGGCCACATAGAGTGCGAGAAAAGGTAGGGCTATCACGCAAGCCGAGCAGGCAACGAGCACCAGATATTCGAGGTAGTGTCGGGGCTTCGCTGAAACTGGGCCATTGGGCAGTATCTCTGCCCTGATCTGCGCCACGCTCTTATCGAGAAGTTGCTCGTAGCTCCAGCCGGCATAAAGCGTCTTGCTGTGCTTACCGCGCACAAAGGCTGAGAAGGTGCGCTTGGGTACCAAGCATGCCCCCATGCTTAACAACGGAATGCAGAAAAGCGTGGTGAGCGGATTGGGGTATCTGCCGGCTGCAAACTCCCAAGCCGCAATCTCGAACTCACCGCTTGGACGCAGTGGATAACCGGTCAACACATGGTGGAGATCATGAAAAGGAATGGCCTTGCGCCGCCATGCGAAGTTGGGAAGATACACTTTCAAATCCCGACAGCCGAAAGGTGACCACCTTTCGGCGTTGATACCGCCATCAACTGGGAAGCCATGCTGCTGATAGAACTGAGTTACTGCTTCTCTTAGAGAAGATCCCGGGTTGATCTCCATAGCTCCAGACTCCTGTCAGGCTGCATTTTTCTAGCTGATTCATATTAGCGAGCCAGCACTATTTGACGACCCCTTTTTACCTGCTTCTGGCCGAACCAACCCGCCAGTCCCATAGGGCATGAGGCAGCAAGCCCCGCTTTGTCAGTTTCAATCATCCCTTGTTAGCACTTCCAGCAGCTCGATCTCGAAGATCAGATTGGAATTGGGTTTGATATGGGCGCCGAACTGGCGTTCGCCATAGCCGAGATGAGCTGGGACGAAAAGTTTGCGTTTGCCGCCAACGCGCATGCCCATCAGGCCCTGGTCCCAGCCCTTGATCACCCGGCCGGTGCCGATCACGCATTGGAAGGCTTTGCCGCGATCATAGGAGGAATCGAACTTGCTGCCGTCTTCGAGAAAGCCGTTGTACTGGGTGGTGATCAAGGCGCCTTTGACCACCGCCTTGCCCTCGCCCAGTTGAATATCTTCGATCCGCAATTCGTTGTTCATCACTCAACCTCATCTAGTCGCCAGACCGCTGCCCGGCCTGGCTTTGCTCGGCAATCACTCGGTCGCCGGTTCCAAAACCGTCAACAGCTCCGACAGCCGCTCATCCAGCTGCGCCAGCTGTGCCGCGGCTATAGGCGCGAGAATCCGCGCTTCGTTGGCGACATGAGCGGTCACCGCGCGGTCGATCAGCTCCAGCCCGGCCGGGGTCAATTGCACCAGCAGGCTGCGCGCGTCACTGGGGTTGGGCGTGCGACTGACCCAGCCGGCGGCCTCCAGTTGTTGCAGCTGCCGGGTCATGGTGCCGGAGGTGATCATCAGGGCCGAGAACAGCGCGGTCGGCGCCAGGCAATGAGGCGCGCCGGAGCGGCGCAGGGTGGCCAGCACATCGAACTCCCAGGCGCTCAGGCCAAAGGCGCTGAAGACCTTGTCCAGCTCACGCTGCAGCAGCGCCGAGCAGCGCTTGATCCGGCCAATGGTGCCCATGGGGCTGACGTCCAGATCCGGGCGCTCGCGCCGCCACTGTTGAAGAATCATGTCGACCGCATCGGCCTGGCGCTGGATTGCCATTTGCTCACCTCTCGAAGATTTATCTTGAACTCAAGATAAATCACTACTAGCCTCTAGTTTATCTTGAATGCGAGATAAATACATGGGCAAGTTAAGCACCCGCAGCTCCTGGCTGGATGTCCTGAGCACGGCGCTGGCCCCGGCCATCTGGGGCTCGACCTATATAGTCACCACCGAACTGTTGCCGCCGGACCGGCCCTTTACCGCCGCCTTGCTGCGCGCGCTGCCGGCCGGCCTGTTGCTGGTGCTGTACAGCCGGCATCTGCCCAAGCGCGCCGATTGGCTGCGCCTGCTGATCCTGGCGGCGCTGAATATCGGCTTCTTCCAGGCCCTGCTGTTTGTCGCCGCCTACCGTTTGCCCGGCGGCCTGGCTGCCGTGGTCGGGGCCATCCAACCGCTGCTGATGACGGGCCTGGTGTGGACGCTGGACCGCCAGCGTCCTGCTTATCTGGCAGTCGGCGCCAGCGTGCTGGGGATAGTCGGGATGGCCGCGCTGCTGCTAGCGCCGGGCGCCTCCTGGGACCCGCTCGGCATAGCCGCGGCCTTTATCGGCACCGCCTGCATGGCGGCCGGCAACTACCTGACGCGGCGCTGGCAGCCGGCGCTACCGCTGCTGGCCTTTACCGGCTGGCAGCTACTGGTGGGCGGCCTGTTGCTGCTGCCGGTGGCCTGGTTGGTCGATCCGCCGCTACCGAGCCTAAGCCTCAGCCAGTGGCTGGGTTACGCCTACCTGTCGCTGTTCGGCGCGCTGCTGGCCTATGGGTTGTGGTTTCGCGGGATTGCCCGGTTGGCGCCGGTGGCGGTGTCCTCCCTGGGTTTGCTCAGCCCGCTGGTGGCCGTGCTGCTGGGCTGGGCGCTGCTGGGGCAGAGCATCACCGGCCTGGCGCTGCTGGGGCTGATCACCGTGCTGGGCAGTATCCTCGCGGTGCAATGGGCCTCAACCCCAGGCGCGCCGGCCAAGAAAAAACCAACCGATTCACCCACTCTAGAAACCCCTGTGCAACGGAGAATGCTATGAACACTGCCATCAAGGAGCTTATCGAATCACGGGTTTCCACCACCCGTTACCAGGCCGGTCGCGATCTGCCCGAGCCGCTTATCCGCGAGCTGGTGCAGCTGGCCACCCGTGCGCCTACGGCCTACAACCTGCAGAACTGGAAATTTATCGCGGTGCGTTCGGACGCTGCCAAGGCCCGCCTGCATGCCGTGGCCTACCAGCAGCGCCAGGTCCTGGATGCCCCCGTGACCTTTATCATCTGCGGCACCCTGGCGGCCCACGAGACCTTGCCGCAGAGGCTGCAGCCCTCAGTCGACGCCGGCATCCTGCCGCCCGCCACCCTTGATGGCTGGGTGGCCATGGCCAGCGAATCGCACGCGGGCAATCCGCAGCTGCAGCGCGACGAGGCGCTGCGTTCGGCCTCCCTCACCGCCATGACCCTGATGCTGGCGGCGCAAGGCATGGGCCTGGCCAGCGGGGCCATGAGCGGCTTCGATGCCGAAGGCGTGGCGCGGGAGTTCGGCCTGGCGGCCAATGAGCTGCCGGTCATGCTGGTCACCACCGGCTACCCGGCCGCCGGCAACTGGCCGCAAAAAGTGCGCAGGCCACTGCATGAGGTGCTGGCGTTCGCCTAAGAAGCTGTCTCGGATCTGCTGCGCGTCGGCGATACTGCGTTAAAAACAGCCTCGGAATGCTCATTTACAGCCAGTAAACTCCGCTTCCTCGGCTGTTTTTGCCTTGTCTCGCTCTAGCTCGCGAGATCCGAAACAGCTTCTAAGCGCCAGCGCTTACCGACAAGGGGCGCAGCGCGTGCTATTGCGCCCGCTGCGCCAAGGACAGCTCGCGCACATTGCTCGGCCGCTGGCTGAGGAAACGGGTGCAGCTGACGCGCAGAAAGGAGGCGAAGTTGACCACTTCGCCGCGGTACTCCATGACCTCGTCATACAGCTTGCTGATCAGCTGGTTGGTGGTCATGCCGTCGACTTCGGCGATCTCGCGCAGGATGTCCCAGAACTGGTTTTCCAGCCGCAGGGTGGTGACCACGCCGCGGATGCGCAACGAGCGCGAGCGCGACTCATAGAGAATCGGGTCGGCTTTGACATAGAGTTCGCACATGCTATTGCCCCTCATCTATTGAACAGGTTTAAGGGCGCGTGAATGCCCCGGCCCGCGGCACCTGAACAGGTGGAACCTACTGCACAGCTGCCCGCCACAAGCCCGAGCATTACCAGCGGAAGGGCAGCCAGCTAAACCAGCCGAAGCCGGGCCAGGCTTTACGTACCTGGCGCAGGCATTCCTTGAGCAAGGCCTTTTGCGCGGAGTTAAGCGGCCGACATTCTTTGCGGATGGCCAGCACCGCTACACCCAGCTCGGCAATAAGCTCCGATGAAGTGGTCCAGGTGCCATCGAGAATGCTTTCCAGACGGCTGCCGTGAGCGCTAAAGCCGCTCTCCTTTAAAGCCGCTGCCAACGCATAGAACGGCTCAGAGCTTACAGCTTCGGGCATATATCACGCCTAACCAGTACGCGGGGAACAGCGCACTGCCGCCCCACCGCTAGAAGCAAAGCCTTAGAGGCTGATCACGGTGCCCAAGAGCAGCAGAAAAGCCGCCAACCAGTTCGGGTGCGCCGGCCAGGCCGGAGCGGTGACCAGATTGCCTTGCACATGGGCCTGATCCACGGCTATGTCGATATAGCTACCGCCGGCCAGTTTCACTTCCGGAGCGCAGGCCGGATAGGCGCTGCATTCGCGGCCTTCGAGCACGCCCGCCGCCGCCAATAGCTGAGCGCCGTGGCACACCGCGGCGATGGGCTTTTTGGCTTTATCGAAGGCCTGCACCAGTTCCAACACCTGGGCGTTCAGGCGCAGGTACTCGGGGGCGCGGCCACCGGGGATCAACAGGGCGTCGTAGTCTTCGGCCTTGACCCGGGCGAAGTCGAAATTCAGGGCGAAGTTGTGCCCGGGCTTTTCGCTGTAGGTCTGCTCGCCTTCGAAGTCGTGGATGGCGGTGCGCACACTTTGCCCGGCGGTCTTATCCGGGCAGACCGCATGCACATGGTGACCGACCATCAGCAGCGCCTGAAACGGCACCATGACTTCGTAGTCTTCCACGTAATCGCCAACCAGCATCAGAATCTTTTTCGCCGCCATATGCCTGCTCCCTCTAGTGGTTTGAGTAGCTTTCAGTGTCGTACCGCCACGCCCTGTGCGGGTAATAGCTGGGTACTACAGGACGAAAAACTGATAGGCGGTCTATCGCGGTTGCAGTCGCGTCCAGGCCGCGACTGCAACCGAATACCTTAGTCCAGCACCTCTTCATCACGGATCAGCACATAGGTGCAGCCGCTGTCGTCCTCCAGGTAGTCATGCACGTAATACATCAGCACCTCGCCCAGGCCCGGCATGGTCGCCACATAGTCGCCCACATCCACGGTGAAATACGCTGTCGAGCCCGGTTTGGCTTCGCATTCGATGCGCGCGTTAAGAAACAACTCGGGCTCGCTGTCGCCGAAGTACTCCTCGCGCTCGGCCGCGTCCCAATCCGCCGGGGCCTGGAACTGGCCGCTAAACAGGATCTTGGCGTCGCCCAGATCGATTTCCTCGGCTTGCGGGTCCTTGTCATCGGCGCGGTAGACCGTGCAGTCCTGCGCCTCGGGGTTTTGCACAATGGCCAGACGGGCCGCCAGTTGTTGCTCAGTATCCATAGGGGGCATAGCTATCTCCGAGCGTATGGCGCTTAAGGGCATGTTTTGCTGCTGACGCAGAAAAGGCAAAGCACTGCGAAAGGAAAACGCAGGCTAAGCCCGAGATAAATATTTTGCGACTTAATTTAGCGTTAAGCCTGGCAATCGAGACTCGCAGCCAAGTTCACAGACGGGGTTCCAGTCGTGCGACTGCCTTGGGTGTAGCCAGACCGCGAGCCGCCGCTCAGCCTTTACCTGGCGCAGGACCGCGGGTTAGCGCGGCGACGTCCCTCGGCGCTGCGCCCGCTCTTCGCGGCGCGCCTGTTGCTGTACTTCGGCCAGCACTTCCTGCACATAGTCGATATGCCGGTTGGAGAGTTGCCGGGCGTCTTCGGCGCGGCCCTCGATAATCGCCTGGTAGAGCGCGCGGTGCTGCTCGATCAGCATGTCGCGAGTCTCGTCGCGCTGGGCGTACATGCCGCCGATATTGGTCAGCACGTTGCGCTTGAGCAGGTCGAACAGGCCGCGGATGGTGTGCAGCAGCACGGCGTTGTGGCTGGCTTCGGCGATGGCCAGGTGGAAATTGGCATCGGCGGCGCCCTCCTCGGCGCGGCTCACCTTGCCGCTGCGGCTGTAGCAGTCCTGCAGCGCGGCGAAGGCCTCGCCCAGGCGCTGACGATCCGGCTCGGTGGCGCGCTGGGCGGCATAGAAGGCGCAGGAACCTTCCAGGGTGTGGCGAAATTCCAGCAGATCGCGCTGGGCCTCCGGGTTGCTTTCCAGCAGGTGCAGCAGCGGGTCGCTAAAGGTTGAGCCGAGGGACTCGGCCACATAGTTGCCGCCGCCCTGACGGCTGACCAGCAAGCCCTTGGCCGCCAGCTTCTGCATCGCCTCGCGCAACGAGGGCCGCGACACGCCGAACTGCTCGGCCAGCACCCGCTCGGCCGGCAGCCGCTCGCCGGCCTTCAGCGTGCCTTCCAGGATCATGGTTTCCAGCTGACTGACGATGTCATCCGACAAACGGCGCTGGCGCACCTGACCTACTTCCATAACCCGCACTCCACTGGTTTTACCACCTCAAACGCCGGCATGCGGCCCTTTCCCGGCCAGCCTATAGCGCCGCCACAAGCCAGGCAAGGCGCGGCCCTTAGGCCCAAGTGGCACGCCGGCCAATTGACAACGGCGCACCCGCACTTTTACTCTGGCCAGGCCATTATGTAAATTGGTATTACCAATTTACAGCGAATTGCGGCCCGGCACGCCGCCACCCGCCTGCGAGTGCGCCCGAGCCGCAACCGCAGCGCCACTAACAACACTGACCTCAGGCTGCGACTGCGCGCCCTCTACCATTTCTGCCGGGTCTCGCTCCAGCTCGCCAGAGCCGGCTGCAACTACCCAGCGCTACCACTTGCATCGGTAAGAACCGCCATGATCATTGCCGCCGCCACCGACTACCGCGCCGCCGCCCAACGCAGGCTGCCGCCGTTCCTGTTCCACTACATAGACGGCGGCGCCTATGCCGAGCACACGCTTATGCGCAACGTCGCGGACCTGGCCGAGATCGCCCTGCGCCAGCGCGTACTCAGGAACATGTCCGAGCTAAGCCTGGAAACCCGCCTATTCAATGAAACCCTGGCCATGCCGGTGGCCCTGGCCCCGGTCGGCCTGGCCGGCATGTTCGCCCGGCGCGGCGAAGTGCAGGCGGCCAAGGCGGCGGCAGCCAAGGGCGTGCCCTTTACCCTGTCCACCGTATCGGTGTGCCCGATCGAGGAAGTGGCGCCGGCCATCGACCGGCCCCTGTGGTTCCAGCTCTACGTACTGAAAGACCGCGGCTTTATGAAGAACGCCCTGGAGCGGGCCAAGGCCGCCGGCGTCACCACCCTGGTGTTCACCGTGGATATGCCGGTGCCCGGCGCGCGTTACCGCGATGCCCACTCCGGCATGAGCGGCCCCAACGCGCCGCTGCGGCGCATGCTGCAGACCATGACCCACCCGCGCTGGGCCTGGGATGTGGGCCTGCTGGGCAGGCCCCATGACCTGGGCAATATCTCCGCCTACCGTGGCCACCCCATTGGCCTGGCCGACTATATCGGCTGGCTGGGCGACAACTTCGACCCCTCGATCTCCTGGCAGGATCTGCAGTGGATTCGCGACTTCTGGGACGGGCCCATGGTCATCAAGGGCATCCTCGACCCGCAGGACGCCAGGGATGCCGTGAGCTTCGGTGCCGACGGCATAGTGGTGTCCAACCACGGCGGCCGTCAGCTCGACGGCGTGCTGTCCAGCGCCCGCGCCCTGCCGGCCATCGCCGCTGCGGTGAAAGGCCAGCTGGCGATTCTCGCCGACTCGGGCGTGCGCAGCGGCCTGGACGTGGTGCGCATGCTAGCCCTGGGCGCCGACTGCGTGCTGCTCGGCCGCGCCTTTATTTACGCCCTGGCCGCCGCCGGCGGCGCGGGGGTGAGCCACCTGCTGGAGCTGATCGAGAAGGAGATGCGCGTGGCCATGGTGCTGACCGGCGCCAAGTCGATTAGCGAGATCAGCGCCGAATCGCTGGTGCGTGAGCTGGGCCACTGAGCAGGCCGTTGCACCGCCTTTGTAGGAGCCAGCTTGCTGGCGATGCTTTTGCAGCCCGCTGATCGCCAGCAAGCTGGCTCCTACCGACACAGAACAGCAGACCTTCCGGAGCCCATATGAGCCTGCCTGCCGCCTTTCTCTCCGCCGTAGAGCGCCTGATTCCTCAAGAGCGCCGCTTCGACGACCCGCTGTCGACCCTGGCCTTCGGCACCGACGCCAGCTTCTACCGGCTGATTCCTAAGCTGGTGATCCGCGTCGAGGCGGAGCTGGAGGTGGTCGAACTGCTCAAGCTGGCCGGCACGCACCGGGTGCCGGTGACCTTTCGCGCCGCCGGCACCAGCCTGTCCGGCCAGGCCATCAGCGACTCGGTGCTGATAGTGCTGGGCGATAACTGGAATGGCCGGGAAGTGCGCGACCAGGGCCGGCAGATCCGCCTGCAGCCAGGCGTCATAGGTGCCGCCGCCAACGCCGTGCTGGCGCCCTTCCAGCGCAAGATCGGCCCCGACCCGGCCTCGCTCAACGCCTGCAAGATCGGCGGCATAGTGGCCAACAATGCCAGCGGCATGTGCTGCGGCACCGCGCACAACAGCTACCACAGCCTGGCCGGCATGCGTCTGCTGCTGGCCGACGGCACAGTGCTGGACACCGAAGACCCGTTGAGCGTGACGCGCTTTCAGGCCAGCCACGCCGAGCTGCTTGAACGGCTGGCCGAGCTGGGGCGGCAGACCCGCGCCAATAGCGCACTGGCCGCCAAGATCCGCCATAAATACCGGCTAAAAAACACCACAGGCCTATCGCTCAACGCCCTGGTGGATTTCGACCAACCCATCGATATTCTCAGCCATCTGCTGGTCGGCTCCGAAGGCACCCTGGGCTTTATCAGCGCGGTGACCTACGACACGGTGCCCGACCATCCGCACAAGGCCAGCGCCTTGCTGGTGTTCCCCGATGTGCACAGCTGCTGCCGCGCGGTGACCCAGCTGAAAAGCCAGCCGGTGTCCGCCGTGGAGCTGCTGGACCGGCGCAGCCTGCGCTCGGTGCAGGACAAGCCGGGCATGCCGGACTGGGTCAAGGGCCTGTCGGGCAGCGCCTGCGCCTTGCTGATCGAGTCCCGCGCGGCCAGCCAGAGCCTGCTGCACGAGCAGCTGAGACTGATCGGGGCGTCCATCGAAGGCTTCCCCCTGGAGAAGCGGGTGGATTTCAGCGAGGATCCGGCCGTGTACAACCTGCTGTGGAAAATCCGCAAGGACACCTTCCCCGCAGTCGGCGCGATGCGCCAGACCGGCACCACCGTGATTATCGAGGACGTGACCTTCCCCATCGAGCAGCTGGCCGAGGGCGTCAATCGCCTGCTGGCGCTGTTCGACCAGCACGGCTACTTTGAGGCAATCATTTTCGGCCACGCCCTGGAAGGCAATCTGCACTTCGTGTTTACCCAGGCCTTCGAAACGCCTGAACAGATCGCCCGCTACTCGGCCTTTATGGATGAGGTGGCGCAGCTGGTGGCGGTGGAGTTCGGCGGCTCGCTCAAGGCCGAGCACGGCACCGGGCGCAATATGGCGCCCTTCGTCGAGCTGGAATGGGGTGCGGACGCCTACCAGCTGATGTGGCAGCTCAAACGTCTGCTCGATCCCCAGGGCATCCTTAACCCGGATGTGGTGCTGTCGGCAGATCCACAGATCCATCTAAAACACCTTAAGCCGCTGCCGGCCGCCGACGCCATAGTCGACAAGTGCATCGAGTGCGGCTTCTGCGAGCCGGTGTGCCCCTCCCAAGGGCTGACCCTGAGCCCGCGCCAGCGCATCGTGATCTGGCGCGATATCCAGGCGAAAAAACGCGCCGGTATCGACACCAGGGCCCTGGAGCGCGATTACCAATACCAGGGCATCGACAGCTGCGCCGCCACCGGCCTGTGCGCCCAGCGTTGCCCGGTGGGCATCAATACCGGCGATCTGGTGCGCCAGCTGCGTGCCCGCACTGCCAGCAACACGCGCACGGCCGACTGGCTGGCGAATAACTTCCAGCGCGCCATGCAGGGGGCGCGGATGATGCTGCAGGTGGCCAACGGCGCGCGCCGGCTGCTGGGCGCGCCTTTACTAAGCCGTACCTCGGCGGCGCTGAGCAAGGCCAGCCACGGCCGCGTGCCGCAATGGACAGCGGCCATGCCGCAGCCGCTGCAACGCTTGCAACTGCCCGCGGCCAATCATGATGCGCGGCCACGGGTGGTCTATCTGGCCGCCTGCGTATCCCGCGCCATGGGCCCGGCGGCCGGCGATGCCGAGCAGATGCCGCTGCTCGACAAGACCCGCGCGCTGCTGGAGAAAGGCGGCTTTCAGCTGGTGTTCCCGGACCATCTGGACAGCCTGTGCTGCGGCCAGCCGTTCGCCTCCAAGGGCTATGCCGAGCAGGCCGAACGCAAGAAGCAGGAGCTGATCGAAGCTCTGCTCAAGGCCAGCCGCGGCGGCCTCGATCCCATCTACTGCGACACCAGCCCCTGCACCCTGCGCCTGCTGCAGGACGGCCTGGATAAGCGGCTCAAGCTGCATGACCCGGTCAGATTTATCCGCGAGCAGCTGCTGGACAGGTTGGAGATCACCCCGCAAGACGAGCCGGTGGCCGTGCATGTGACCTGCAGCACCCAGCATCTGGGCGAGGCCCAGGGGCTGATCGATATAGTCCGCCGCTGCACCCGCGAGGTGGTGATCCCCGAAGGCATTCACTGCTGCGGCTTTGCCGGCGACAAGGGCTTTACCACCCCGCAGCTCAACGGCCACGCCCTGCGCGGCCTGAAGTCGGCGGTGCAGCATTGCACAGAAGGCATCAGCACCAGCCGCACCTGCGAGATCGGCCTGAGCCAACATGGCGGCATCGATTACCACGGCCTGGTCTATCTAGTGGACAGAGTCAGCCGCGCCAAGCCCTGATCCCCAGCCCCGCGGGGCTTTCCCCGGCGAGAAAGCAGACCAACGGCCGCAGCGCACCAGGGGCGCTTTCTATACTGAAAGCCCAGCCGTTTACAGGAGCACCACCATGCGCCGCCTAGTCGCCTTTCTTGCCACAGCGCTGCTCAGCACCTCGCTCTGGGCCATGCACTGCCCAGCCGATATGGCGAAGATCGATGCCCTGCTGAAAAGCGACCCACCGAGCGATGCCGCCGTACTGGCGCAAGTGCGCCAGCTACGCGCCGAAGGCGAATCCCTGCATAAGGCCGGCGATCACAGCCAATCGCTCAAGGTGCTCGGCAAGGCCCTGAAATTACTCGAAGCCAGTGAATAGCCCGAACAGTTGTGAGTTAAAGCTCCTGCCTCAACAAGCTCAGGGCGATGCGCCGCACCTGCGCCAGATCGATGGGCTTGGCCAGGCAGGCCTGGGCGCCGCGGCGCCGCGCCTCGATAAAAACCGCCTCATCGGCGGCGGCGCTGATCACCAACACCGGCACGGCCTGCAAGCGCGGATGACGGCGCATGGCATCCAGCACCTGCAGGCCGTCGCCATCGGGCAAGTCCAGGTCGAGCAGCAACAGGGACGGCGTGCACTGCTCCAGTTCGGCCATGGCGCGCTGGATCGAACCCACCCCGCGCACCTCGGCAAAGTCGCGCAGGGCCTCCTGGGCCACTTTCAGGCAAGCCGGGTGATCCTCTACGCAGAGCACCTCGGCCAACTGCCTGGATTGCGCGGTCTCCTGCGCGGCGTCCGGGGCACTCTGCAGCGACGGCGCCGCGGCCCCTGGCAGGTCGATCCAGAAGCGGCTGCCGCTGCCAGAGACGCTGCTAAAGCCCATTTCGCCGCCCATCAGGCTGGCCAGCTCACGGCACAGCACCAGGCCGATACCGGTGCCGGGGATGCTGGAATTTTCCCGACCCAGGCGCTGGAACGGCTGGAACAAATTGGCCTGCTGCTCGGCGGTCAAACCCGAGCCGCTGTCCTCGACCCATAGCCGCACGCAGTCCGAGCGCACTTCATAGCCCATGCTGATCATGCCTTGCGGGCTGTTGTATTTGATCGCGTTGGACAGCAGGTTGAGCATCACCTGGCGCAGCCGGCGCATATCCGCCTGGACATAGAGGCCGGCATTGACGTCTGCCAGCACCTGCAGTTGCAGCTGGCGTTGCTGCACTTCCGGCTGCACCAGTTCGGCACAACCCTGCAGCAGCGCACAGACCTCGACGGGCTGCAGATTGAGCTGCTGCCTGCGGCTTTCGATGCTCGACAAATCGAGAATGTCATCGACCAGCGAGGTCAGGTGACGGCTGGCGTTGACTATCTCGTGGGCGTAATCGGCTTCCTGGCGGGCGTCCGGCTTGTCTTGGGTTTCCATCTCGATCAGCTGGCCAAAGCCGTAAATCGCATTGAGCGGCGTGCGCAGTTCATGGCTCATGCTGGAGAGGAAACGACTCTTGGCCTGACTGGCCGCCTGGGCATCCAGGCTGGCGCGGCGCAGATCATCCTGCACCTGCTTGAGCCGGGTGATGTCGACGTGGGTACCGGCGATGCACAGGGCATTGCCCTCGGCATCGCGCTCCAGCACCTTGCCGCGGCTGAGCAACCAGGCGTACTCGCCCTGGGCATCGGCATAGCGGTACTCGGCCTCGAACTGATCCTCGCCGCTGGCGGCGAACAGCTGGCGTAGATGGCGGATGCGCTCCAGATCATTGGGGTGCACGCGCTGGTTGAACTCGCTGAAACTCATGCGCTCGTGGCTCAAGCCGAAGCGTTTGAGGAAGTGCGCGCTGAGTTTGATGGTCATGCTCGGCGCATCCACCTCCCAGAGGCTTTCCGTAGTGCTTTCCAATACCAGCTGGAGAATCCGCTGCGCCTCACGGCGCTCGCTCTCGCTGAGCTGCAACTGCTCACCGGTGTGCAGCACCGCCTCGGCCATGCTGCTCAGCTCGACAATCCGGCTGGGCGGTACATTGGGCTGGTAATTACCTTGGCCCAGTTGGCGCATCATCCCGACTATGCCGTCAATCGGCCGCACCAGCTGCTCGTTCAAACGCCGCGAGCGCATCCACATCCAGGCGAAGAACAGCAGGTAGAACAGCAACAGACCGGCGATCAGCAGGTAGCCGATATGCAAATAGCGCGTCGCCAAACGGTTGGTTTCACTGAAGATATTCTCCTCATCCACCACCAGCAGCAGACGCCAGCCGGTTTGTGGGATCTCGCTCCAGGCCACCAGCTGCCTGCGCCCGCCGAGCATGACCTCCTGCACCTTGCCCTGGCCGGTCGCCATGGCCTTCAACAGGGGCTGCATCTCGGCGCGCTTGTTCAGGCTGAAATCCTCGGGCTTGAGCACTTCGCGGCGCACCGCCTCGGCATAGGAATACTCGGTCAGCTCGCGCAGGCCGAAGTCCTCCTCGCCCGCGCGGGGCAGCGCCATGATGTTGTGATCGCGGCTGACCAGCATGGCATAGCCTTGCCAGGGCACATCCAGCTCGCCGATCTCGGCCAGCATCTGCCCCACCGTGATGTCCAGGCCGACCACCCCTTCGAGAAAGTCGCCCCGGTAAACCGGCGCCACCGCCGACAACATCCAGCCCTGACCGGCCGGGTCGAGGTAGACATCGGTCCAGGCGACCTTGCGCTCGGGGTTGTGCTGGGCATCGGCGAGGTAATAGAAGTTGAAGTCCGGAATCACCATGTCATGGGGATACTGCTCGGGCGTCATAAAGAAGGGATAGATGCGGTTGTAGCTGTCCCAACTATTGAAGTAGGACGCCGCGACCAAGGGGTTGGCCGCCCGGATCGAACGCATCAGCGGATCGATCTGCGCCAGGCGCAGTGCCTTGGCGTGATCCTGCTGCGCCGGCGGCGTGCTGTTGGCGTAGAAGGAGGCGGCCCGGCCATCATCGCTGCGGGTATAAAACACCCCACTGTCGGTCATCGCATGGCGCTGGCGCTCCAGCGCATCGGGCTGGAAATCTTTGTTGAGCAGGGCATTCACCGCCGCATCACGGAAGATCTGTACCTGCGCCTCGACCGAACGCAGGCGGCTGTCGATCACCTGCCCCTCACGCTCCACCGCGGCGGCAAGATCCCCAAGCGCACTCTGCTGTAGGTGGTCGATCTGCGCATCGCGAATCGCCGCATTGCTCAGCAGATAGACGCCAATCAGCACCGACTCCACGAGAATCAGCGGGATCAGCGCACTCTGTACAAAGGCGCGCCAGATCCACTGACGCAAGGGGTAACGCAACGCACGCGGCATACGTAGGTCTCATCCAGAAGACAGGCTAACTGGTAAAGTGCTAATCATAGCCGGCCGCGAGCCCAGACGTCCGCTTTGCCATTGCCGGGTCGACGCTGGGGAACCTTTGTCGTACACTCGCATCTTAGCTACAGATGTAAAAGTTTTGGGGCCGATTAGGATTCGACGCCGGTAGCAAAACTTGAGGGGCATGCCGAGTTGGTAACAGAACTCGTAAATCCACTGTTGCAAAACTCTATAATTGCCAATGATGACAATTACGGTGCCCAACTAGCTGCGTAAGCAGCCTAGTCGCACTTCTGGTAGCTTCGGCTCCAGCAATCATTAGGGGATGTCTGTAAACCCGAAATGATTGTCATATAGAACAGAATCGTCGCCTAGTACGTTGTGGACGAAGCGCCTAAAACTTACACAACTCGCCCAAAGCACCCTGCCCGTCGGGCGGCCAAGGGTTAACTCAGTAGACACGGCTAAGCATGTAGAACCGATAGCGGAGAACTGGCGGACGGGGGTTCAAATCCCCCCGGCTCCACCATTACACCATCTAAAGACGTCCACGGACGTCTTTTTTTGTGCCTGAAACCCAGTAAATACGGGGCTTTCAGCACCATCAGTGTCCGTGAGCGTCCAGCAAGATCTATGTCTTTTGGTATTCCAGATGGTATTCCAAGCCTTCAGGTGCTAATTTTTGGAATACCAAAACATCTCGTGGAATACCAATGTGCGCTCAAGCTACTCGCCTTTCTGAACTCAAGATCAGAGCCGCCAAGCCTTTAGAGAAGGATTACGTCCTGGTTGATGGTGACGGCCTTCAGATGCGAGTGAGAATCAATGGCTCTAAGCTGTGGAACTTTAACTACTACCACCCTGTAACCAAGAAGCGCATCAACATGGGGCTTGGCACGTACCCTGAGCTGTCTCTTGCCCAAGCACGAAAAATGACCATTGAGGCAAGGGAGCTCCTGGCTACTGGTATTGATCCGAAAGAGCATCGAGATACCCTGAAGCAGGCTAAGAAGGCTGAAACCGAACACACATTTCAGAACGTAGCGACGGCTTGGTACGAGCTCAAAAAAGACTCGGTCACGCCTGCTTATGCTGAGGACATCTGGCGCTCGCTGACGCTGCACGTGTTTCCGGATTTGGGCACCACGCAGATCTCAACCATCAGCGCACCACAAGTCATCAACCTGCTTCGGCCACTCGAAACCAAAGGCAGCCTTGAGACCGTTAAGCGGCTGTCACAGCGACTCAACGAGATAATGACGTACGGGGTCAACTCAGGACTGATTCATGCAAACCCGCTTACCGGGATTCGCTCCGTCTTCAAAAAGCCGAAAAAGAAGAACATGGCAGCACTTGCTCCCGATGAGCTAAAAGAGCTCATGGTGGCAATTGCCAATGCCAGCATAAAAAGGACCACGCGCTGCCTTATCGAATGGCAGCTCAACACCATGACCCGCCCAGCAGAAGCAGCCACCGTGCGCTGGGTCGACATCGACGTCGAAAAGCGAATATGGACGATCCCAGCTGAACGCATGAAGAAACGCCGCACGCACATCGTGCCGCTCACTGATCAAGCATTGGCGCTTTTGGAGGCGATCAAACCCTATAGCGGGCATCGAGAGTACGTATTTCCTGCAGACCGTAATCCACGCACCCACTGCAACAGTCAGACTGCCAACATGGCACTAAAGCGCATGGGCTTCGAAGGGCGCCTAGTCAGCCACGGCATGCGCTCAATGGCAAGCACGATCCTCAACGAACACGGCTGGGATGCTGAGTTGATCGAAGTAGCGCTCGCCCACGTCGACAAGGATGAGGTTCGCAGCGCTTACAACCGAGCGGAATATATCGAACGCAGACGCCCGATGATGGCTTGGTGGAGTGAGCACGTTCAGGAAGCAGCTACAGGCAATCTGTCGGTATCAGCCATCAAGGAAAACAGGGACAGGAAAGTCGTTTCGATACGTTGATTAGAGAGCTTCTCGTCGATAGCAACAGGCAAAAATCCGACCAAAACCGGACATTCGCCTCCAGCATGTCGGCGCTGCGCTGACTTAAACGCCGCGCTGCCGTGTAGCGGTCTAGTGAAACCGGATATTCATTTAGCGGCGACCACTCGATCTCAAGAAACGGACAAGATCGCTTCTAGCGCTCAGCGCTGTTCCTACTCACTCACCGCTAACAGTTCTACCCGGCCATGGACTTTCTGAGGCCGTAACGCCCCCAGGGGTTGGGGCGAGTGACCATATGCGTGCTTCGATCCCGTCATTTTGTAGCTTACGCATGAAGTAACGGGCTTGAAGGGCGTCATGGGTTGCAATCACGACCTGGAAACCATGATCGACGATGTAATCACGAAGCACGTCGAATACCGACGCTGCATGTACCAGGTCATGATGCTGGGTTGGGTCGTCTAGAAGCAGGCCGCGCCAGGAAGACCACTGATGATCCAGCGCCATTGACAGCAGGAAGGTTAGCTGCAAATCCGTCAGCTGCGCCTCACTGGCTATCGCCGGTACCGGGACTAATTCCCCGTGTAGCGGCACCGACACTTCAGCACGCTCCTTTCTATAGAGGCTGCGAAAATCCAGATTCGTTCCGGTAAAACGCTGCTCTCTAACCACTCGTTTCAAGAGCGCCTGCCATCGCGGCACCACGGAGAGCACGTGTTTTTGAACGTTAGCGATTTCGGTGGATAGGTACTGATTGAGCGTGTCCATCGCATCGGATAGCAGCGACAGACGCTTCTGGCCCGATTGTTCTTTCTCTACTCGCTGACAAAGATTGGCGGTGAACTCATCCTCCGACAACTCGCCGCGCCGACGATCTAGGAGACCCTGAGCCAGGCGCGCCTGCTCCAATTTGCCCCAGGCACCAATCTCGACTTTGATAGTTTGAAGCGTTTCTGAGTGTCGAGCCAGCTCGGTGACGGAGGACTGCAACTGAGCCTCTCGACTGCTCGCAACCTCGGCAGTTGGATCGCCGGGGAACGATAGCTGGCGCCAGGAAGCTCGGACAGTAGCGAGTCGAGATTGGGAATCGGATAGCTGTGTTTCCAGGTCAGATACCCTATTCGTCACGTCGGTCAGTTGAACCTGCTGCCGATCCAAGGCGAATTGCTCGGCCGTCACCTTGGCGCTCAGGTCAGTTATCTGATTGGCATTTTGGTTTTGCTCCAAGGACAACTCTTCAAGCGTTTGCGCTGGCGGAGCGTCTGCAGTGATTGCTGCCAATGCCGCCGTCGCCTGTTCGAGCCTGCTGCTGGCCTCTGATCGGCCCTGCCGCGCGGAATCCAATGCACGAACAGCCGAATCGTAGGCGTTTTTGGTCTGATCAAAGACATCGGTGGCTAGTGGGGGCGCAAGATTACGCTGCTTCTCGTCGAGCAGAAGCTTGGCTGAAGCATTTGCATCTTCGCGACGTCGGATCGACTCTTTCGCGAGGGGTACCGTATCGCCGCCGAGCAGAACATTGGTTCTTAGACCGTCGATGTCCGCCGCCAGGCCCGCCTGCTGGAATTTCAGTTCAACAACCCTACCCTTGCATGCTCTCAATTCTGCTTCGGCGTGTGTTATCGCCTCTGTGCACTCACGCAAAGCATCAGTTGCCTTCTTGACGCGTCGCTCGGCGTCGACAACATTGGGGTCGATTGCCTCTAAAGCCTTGGCAACACGTTCATGAAGACCTACTGCTCCGTGCTCTTCGCCACATAAGGGGCAGTCACCACGATCGCTTGGCAGGTGGGCCGCGATGGACGCAACGGCTTGCCTTATCGAATCAGCGGCTGAGGTCAAAGTGTCGTAATGGCTCTTCGCGGCCAGCTCCTCAGCTTCAGCGGATACCCTGGACGAAACTGCGGTTCGAAGCTGTTCTTGAAGGACATCCTCTTGCGCTTCTTCACCACTGATAGAGCCCGTAACATCTGCAACGTGCTGAAGTGTCTGCTCCCAGCGTTCCAGGAGTTGATGAGCGGTGAGAAGGTCAGCGTCTATCTGTAGCAACGCCTTGCGCTGTCTATTGATGAGGTCATGTTGGACGCCGAGCTGCTCGTTGCCTTCATGCTCGCTACGCAAGGTGGAGGCTACCAACTCAGCGCTGGTCAGAGTTTTGTCAGCGGTCTCCAGTACCTGCTTGCGTAGATCGACCGCCTCTTTGGCCTGACTCTCATTCACGTGCCGATTGAGCTGCTGACCAATAGCATCACGCTCACCTTCTGCAGCGACCAACTCCTGCTGGAGTCGCTCATGATTGGCAGCGACTAAGGCGCGATCTTGTTTCTTCTGTGCAAGCTCCTGCCTAACAGTGATGAGATCGTTCCCAAGCTGCTCAGAACGTGCTTGCTCAGACACGAACCGGCCTATGAGCCCGTCAACCTCAGCCAGCGCCGTGATCTGATCACGAAGTCGGTCTAGCTTGGCTTGTACCAATTGCTCCAACGCATCGTGCACCGTTTCCAAGCCATCCTGGCCCAGT
This sequence comes from Pseudomonas sp., assembly GCF_030696055.1. Taxonomy (GTDB): domain Bacteria; phylum Pseudomonadota; class Gammaproteobacteria; order Pseudomonadales; family Pseudomonadaceae; genus Aquipseudomonas. The sequence goes on from NZ_JAUYNP010000329.1 coordinate 42,695, forward strand.
GGCGGCACCAGTAGGCCGGCGGGCAACTGCTCGAAGCTCTGCGCCTGGCGCGCGATGCCCGAAATGGATTCAGCGATGTTTTCTTTGCTACGAAGTGCACCTTGAGACTGAGAAGCCGCCAGATCCCGTTCAAGGGTCAAGCTTTGCCATTCACCAAATTCTGCTTCGAGTGTTTCGAGAGCGCTCTTGGCTTGTTTCAGTTGCTCTGTGAGCGCGCGACGAATGCCGCCAAGGGCAGAGCTTACCTGGGTGCCATCTTTGCCAATCGGCAACCTGGCCAACTGAGAGCCTGCAACTTTGGCATCTGCCTTTACCAGCCATTCCCCTTCGCGCTGATCAAGCAGATGGGTAAGCCTCAGCAGAAATGGAATGTCCTCAGGGTTTGTATCTGGAAAAAGAGGGCTGAGATCGCCCGTTCTTTCAACGTCACCAATTTTGCTCACCTGAGCAGAGGCTTGCACATCACCGAAATCCAGGCTCACTCGAGCCATGGTTTGAGTGTCTCGAATGATTGGTGAAAGATTCTCGCCAAGCCGGGAGATCTTGCCGGTGAGACCGAACTCGATGGCTTCGAAGATCGCCGTCTTTCCGGTGCCATTGGGGGCAAGGAGAATGGTTGCACCGCGGCTAAGCTCAATCGTGGTGTCGGCGCCAAACCTGCGGATGTTGGAAAGCGTAATGGACTTCAGCTGTTTCATTGAGAGTCCTCTTCACCAAACGCTGAAACCTTCAGGGCTTCAGCGATATCACCGCCTGATTTTCCAGACAACAGTAATTCTCGCCACGTTTCGAGATGCGGAACCACCCAGGAATGCGCCAAGCCCAGTGAGCCCAGGGACGCTAGCAGTGGATCGCTGATGTTGCCTGAGCTACCGGAGGGCGAAAGGGTCGCCAAGAAACTACGGTCTAGAAAGGAGCCGACGTCTTCCTGCTCTCTGACCACTATCTTTCTGCAGAAGCGATCGTCCGTCTCGAGGCGAGCTGCGTCTTCTGACGCAATGCCTTCGATGAGCATGAACATATAGAGGTCGGCTGTTTGCGGCTCCGCAAGCATGTCACGGACATCCGCTGCCCACCGAAAGGCGCCTTGGATTTTTGCCGAATCGAAGGGAAAAGCTGCGATCAACACAGTCCGCCAGCCCGCACCTTCCTGATTGACTCGTTTGAGCTGCACTGTAGTAGAGTCGATCTCGATCGACGGCGAAGCCAGTTCAAACGTATCGGACGAGAAAACTTCATAGCGACCTTCGGCACGCTTTGAGATGGCCGCAACCATCTCCGGGATTGTTAGCATTTCAGAGTCCTTTCGCGTTCGTCTCGATGGCTGACTTGCGGGCGAGCAGTCGATCTTGCCATTGCTTAGTGAAGTGTTGTCGCACAGAGGCCAGGCTCCCCTTACGCAGATGATTAAACGCCCCAGACCGGGTTACGAGCAGGTGCGGCTGGCGCTCTGCCGCCATGCTGGTAGCCGCCTCGGCGTCGTCAGCCATCCCTATATTCAATAGCTCTGAGGGGGAAGCGCTCACGCCTGACAGGATTACGACCGGAGCAGGGGAAGGGCCGATAACCATCATCAAAGGATCGTCAGACAGCTCACGGACTTCTGGAGCGCTGCCTGCGGGGCCAGACCAGTACTTAAGCGCGATGCTCAGCACCTGCCCACAATCCGGGAAGGACGCCCAGTCGCTGCCGCTTCCACCGACCCCAACCGCAACCAGCAACAGAATTTCAACGGCGGTGACCAGCAAGTCTAAGGTGCGGGGGCCGAGGCGAAGCGCGTGCTTCGCGTTTTTCCCTTCCGTTTCCGGGTACAGAAGCTGTTCCAGAAATTTTCGGCGGCTCTCGGGATTCTTGGCGAATCCGTCCAACCATTCCAGCCAAACCGTTTCCATGGCGTCAGCGAGGGCCGGATCTGTAATCACGGTAAGCTTTTCAGAGACGCCTTGAATGAGGCGCTGCCACATTAGGTCGTCCATAGCGCTTTCGAGCGCATCAGCTTCCGTTCGGGCCGCGCCTTGTGTCTTGAATTCATGATCCAGCGCGCACGCAAGACGCTCAGGGTTTTCGAGCCACGGGAGGTTTTTCAGGTCGCTCTCTGTGCAACCGAGCGTGTGCCCGACTTCATGGCCGACGCTACTGCGCCACGTTGGTTCGCCTAGCATCAGACTTTGACTGCCATTAGGCAGGTGCAAAGCCATGCGCAGTATTGCTGATGGAAGAGTGAGGTTTGCTCCGATGGAGGGCGTGTATGGGGCGTATATCCTGAGCTTCCGGTTTCCAGGCTGACTACTCCACATGTGCTCCACAACCCCCTGCGCAGATCGGGGAGCCACCCCACCAAGATCATGAGTCCCTGCGAACGACCATGACCTGCCGGCCGGCAGAACTTCGTCGCCTAACAGATACTGAGCCCAGGTTTCGATATCTGGGCGAAGCTCGTCCTTGAGCTCTCGGACTACCGCATGGCAGCCCAAAGCTGACACGTCAGATGTCTCGCCAGTGATGTACGTTATCAGGCGTTCAAGCGCCCTTTTCGGATCGGTAAAGTGCCGGCCAAGAGATTCAGCGCAGCGTTGCTCCAAGGTCGCATCGTTGCCAACGCAGACTATGGTGACTCGACGCAGGGTGTCACTGATCTGGGCCCAATCTTTGAACCCACACCATGTCGTGAGCCAAAGATAGGTTCGCTCTGTGGGGCCGTCCTTGCGATTGGCAAGTTCGTCCAGATCAAGTCCGTCCTGGCGACACAGTTTGCATAAAGCATCCACATGGTCGACGGTGAGTTCGGCCTTGACCTTCAGGCTAGCACCCACGAGGGTCAATTTGAATTGACGGTCGGGTAGGGCGTCGAATGTGCCCTGTCTGGCATGCTTCGCGAGGCTAGCGAACGCTGAATCCAGGACAGATTCTACTTGTGGTGGTTTCTTGGGCTTGAGAGGTGCATTCAAAGGGGGAGGGTTGGGGCCAGCTACGGGCTGCAGCGTAGCAGTGGCAGATCCACTCTTTGCACGCTTGGCCAAGTACTTTGCCTTGTCGGGATCTTTGGTGCAGAAATCACTGGCTTGGCGTTTGACTTGCAGATGCTCAAGGGAGTTAGGGGAATGCTGGATCACGACGTCATCCCACTCCTCGATACCGCCCTGTTCGGCGCCGATCGCGAGTGGAGCGCGCCTCCCATCAAGGAACTTCTCAAGCATGTCCGACAAGCGCTGAGCAATCACTAGCCTCTCGTAGTGAGACTTCTGCTCCAGCCGGAACCTTCTGATCATACCGACATCCCTTACTTCATTATTGTCCCAACCAGCTCCGCCAGCAGTGTGCCACATGCTAACCCTCGAGATGGCTCAGTGATGCGCACCTATTGACTCCACTCCAAGACGTCCCCGCTAACAATCTGTATCTGGCCTGGAACAAGACCTCAATGCGCAATCCACGTATTGTCTATGTACGCGATTTCATCTTGGGATTGTTTGCGGATGACGTAGGGTCTATCGCGTTAGCCGCTGAATAGCTGAAACACCTCGCGAATGTCCCCTTAGGCCGGTTTTGGCCATTCACCACAGACAGCTTTGGGGCGATTGCTGCCCCTCGCCCCGTCCCTAGTCACGATCTGATCGCCATCATTCGATTCAAAAAAATCTCAGCCCTACATAACTGCAATGACATCACCACCAAGAAGGTTCTCCCCATGTCATTGCACTGCCCCCGCTGTCACTCACCCAAAGTCGCTTCCTTCCATCACGCCATGAAAATCGGCGCGGCCATCGGCACCGTGG
>NZ_JAUYNP010000330.1 GCF_030696055.1 Pseudomonas sp.
GCGATGTCTTCATAGGCGGACCAGTTGACCGGCACACCCAGCTCGTAGCCGTAGATTTCTTTGAATTTGGCCTTCAGCTCCGGGCGCTCGAACCAGTCGGCGCGGAACCAATAGAGGTTGGCGAACTGCTGGTCGGGCAGCTGATACAGCTTGCCGTCTGGCGCCGTGGTGAAGGACAGGCCGATAAAATCCGGCAGGTCCAGGGTCGGCGAGGTGAAGTCCTTGCCGTCGCCGGCCATCATATCGGTCAGCGCCACCGCCTTGCCGTAGCGGAAGTGGGTGCCGATCAGGTCGGAGTCGTTGATATAACCGTCGTAGATGTTCTTGTCCGACTGCATCTGGGTCTGCAGTTTTTCCACCACATCGCCTTCCTGCATCAGGTCGTGCTTGAGCTGGATCCCGGTGATTTCGCTGAAGGCCTTGGCCAGCACCTTGGACTCGTACTCGTGGGTGGCGATGGTCTCCGAGGCGACGCTGATGCTCATGCCGCGAAACGGCTCGGCCGCCTTGATAAACCACTTCAGCTCTTCCAGCTGCTGCTCGGCGGTCAGGGTCGAGGGGGTGAACTCCGAACCTATCCATTTCTTCGCCGCCTCCTCATAGGCATCCGCCCAGGCTGCGCCGCTTAAGCCGGACAACGTCAGCAAGGCAGCCAGCGCCATGCTATGTCGCGTTTTGTTGTTATTGTCGAACATAGAGACCTCCATCTCAGGGTTTTGGGCGAGGTAAGCGGGTATGGGTCGCGCCCAGCTTGCAGGCACAACCCAGGGCAGCCCGGCTTAGCCCCAACGCATCACTGCAAACAGCCAGAACAGGGACAGCACCGAGGCTATCCAGACACTCCAATCGGTCGTGCCCACCACCAGCAGGTGCAGGTAGGCACTTCCAAGCAGACCGATAAACAACCGATCACCCCGGGTGGTACTGATCGGCAACAAGCCTTTGCGCTCGATGCACGGCGAGCGCAGTTCCCAGACGGTCATGCCCACCAGCAGCGAGCCGATAAAACCGAAGAACAGCGCGGTCGGTAGAGTCCAAGCCATCCAATCCATAGTCGTTGCTCCTATACCCGGCCCAGGGCGAAGCCCTTGGCCACATGGTTACGCACGAACCAGATCACCAGCATGCCCGGCAGGATGGTCAGCACCCCGGCAGCCGCCAGCACGCCCCAGTCGATACCGGATGCCGATACGGTGCGGGTCATCACCGCGGCGATCGGCTTGGCGTTCACCGAGGTCAGGGTGCGCGCCAGCAGCAACTCGACCCAGGAGAACATAAAGCAGAAGAACGCCGTGACGCCGATGCCCGAGCCGATCAGTGGGATAAAGATCTTCACGAAGAATTTCGGGAAGTTGTAACCATCGATATAGGCGGTTTCATCGATCTCCTTCGGCACCCCGGACATAAAGCCCTCGAGAATCCACACCGCCAGCGGCACGTTGAACAGGCAATGGGCCAGGGCCACGGCGATATGGGTGTCGAACAGGCCGATCGAGGAATACAGCTGGAAGAACGGCAGCAAAAACACCGCCGGCGGCGCCATGCGGTTGGTCAGCAGCCAGAAGAACAGGTGCTTGTCGCCGAGAAAACGGTAGCGCGAAAACGCATAGGCCGCCGGCAGCGCCACCGTCAGGGCGATCAAGGTGTTCAGGCACACGTAGTACAGCGAGTTGAGGTAGCCCTCGTACCAGCTGGGGTCGGTGAAGATGACCTTATAGTTGCCCAGGGTGAAGTCGTTGGGCCACAGGGTCAGGCCGCCGAGTATCTCGGTATTGCTCTTGAACGACATGTTCAGCAGCCAGTAGATCGGCACCAGCAGGAACAGGATATAGAGCCCCAGCACCACTTGTTTTCGTAGGGTCATGGTCGGCCTCAGCGGGTCTTATCGGCGTGAGTCATGGCGGTATAGAACAGCCAGGACACCAGCAGAATGATCAGGAAATACACCAGGGAGAACGCCGCCGCCGGGCCCAGGTCAAACTGGCCGATGGCCATCTGGGTCAAGGTCTGGCTAAGGAAGGTGGTGGCATTGCCCGGCCCGCCACCGGTGAGCACGAAGGGCTCGGTGTAGATCATGAAGCTGTCCATAAAACGCAGCATCACCGCGATCAGCAGCACGCTCTTCAGCTTGGGCAACTGGATATGCCGGAACACCGCCCAGGCCGAGGCGCGGTCGATACGCGCGGCCTGGTAATACACATCGGGAATCGCCCGCAGCCCGGAATAGCACAGCAGCGCCACCAGCGAGGTCCAGTGCCAGACGTCCATGATCAGCACAGTCACCCAGGCATCCCGGGTGTTGGAGGCATAGTTGTAGGCGATGCCCAACTCGTTCAGGCTCCAGCCCAGCAGGCCGATATCGGCGCGGCCGAAGATCTGCCAGATAGTGCCCACCACGTTCCACGGGATCAGCAGCGGAATGGCCAGCACTATCAGCACCAGCGAAGACCAGCGGCCCTTGGTCGGCATGCACAGGGCGATGCCTATGCCTAGGGGAATCTCGATCAGCAGCACGCAGGCGGAGTAGATAAATTGCCGCAGCAGCGAGTCATGCAGACGGGTGTCCTGCAGCACCTGCTTGTACCAATCGACTCCGACGAAGTAGCGCGTCGAATGATCGAAAATGTCCTGCACCGAGTAATTGACCACCGTCATCATCGGCACAATGGCGCTGAAGGCCACCAGCAGAAACACCGGCAGCACCAGCCACCAGGCCTTGTTGTTCTGCACCTTCATGACAGCACCTCCTGGCTTTCCACCAGATAGTCATCGGCGTAGAGCATCAGCCACTGCGCCGGGAAACTCAGATAGACCTGCTGCTGCGGCACCGGCTGGTCTTCCTGCAGGCGCACCTTGAGCAGCTGGCCATCCAGCTTGAGGGTGAGAATCTTATAGGTGCCCAGATCCTCGAGGTGCACCACCTCGCCGCACAGGGCGTCCTCATTCGGGCCTTCCCAGACATGCACGAACTCCGGGCGGATGCCGACTTTCAGGCTTTTCCCGCCCAGTTCGGCGATGCGTTGATTCAAGGCCGGCGACAGCGGCAGCAGGGTATCGGCGAAACGCACCCCGCCTTCGCAAGCCGTGACCTCGATCAGGTTCATCCCTGGGCTGCCGATAAAATAGCCGACGAAGGTGTGGCTGGGCCGCTCGAACAGCTCGCGCGGGGTGCCGAACTGGACGATCTGGCCGCCGTACATCACCGCGATCTTGTCGGCGAAGGTGGAAGCCTCCAGCTGATCGTGGGTGACGTAGACCATGGTGATATTGAACTGCTCGTGGATCTGCTTGAGCTTGCGCCGCAGCTTCCACTTCAGGTGCGGGTC
>NZ_JAUYNP010000003.1 GCF_030696055.1 Pseudomonas sp.
GCCGACCATATTGATCCCAGCCATAAAGGGATAAGCCAGGGCCGAGGCCAGAATGCCCACGACCATTTCGACGACCACGGCCAGCATTGGGCTGTCGCTGATAACGCCCAGAAGGCCGAAGAAACCACTAATCACGAAGGATGCCGCCAGCAGCACGGCATAGAAGACTAGAAAACCGCCGATGATGATGCCTTTGGTGCCCTTGGTGCGCTGCCAGGCTTCGTTAAGCAGCTCAGCGATGGTGAAGTCGTAGCCGCGGCTCAAGGCCTCTTCGATGCTGGGCACCTGGTTGGCGCGCGGGGTTTCTTGCAATGCGCTGGCGGGGGCCGCGTAGGGATTGCTTGGGCTTATGTCACTCATGGGGCGTCCTTGTGCGAGAGTGGTGATTCAAGTGCATCACTCTAGTCGCCGGCGTAACCCTCTACAAGGCGCGGCCACCCAGTTTGGCCTGTGCGGGCTCAGGCTGTGCTGTCGAGTGCTGGCCATCGGCAGGGGTAAGGCTCTGTTGACCTAAGGTTGTCGGCCGCGACGGATGCCCGCTTGGCGCAGGGCAAGGCACGAGGAGCGAAGTTTGGTTGTTCCAAATGAGCGACGAGAAACGCAGTCCTGCACCAAGCGGACCCCGTCCCTTCGGGTTGCGCGGCAAACCCCGCCATGCGGTGTTGCGGGATTTGGTAAGGGAACACCATTGCCTGCGTCCCGCGCCTAGCCTGGCGGGGTTTGACGCAGCAACGCGGCTCGCAACCTAAGGCCAACAGAGCCTAAACTGCGGGCGCCTTAGCATCAGGACGCCACTGTGACCTCCAGCCTTTTTTGGTACGACTACGAAACCACCGGCATCGACCCGCGCCGCGATCGCCCCCTGCAGGTGGCCGGGATTCGCACGGACGAACAGCTCAATGAAATCGGCGAGCCGCTGAATATCTATTGCCAACCCAGCGACGACATCTTGCCGCATCCGGCCGCTTGCCTGATAACCGGTATCACGCCGAGCAAATTGGCGCAGCAAGGGCTGGACGAGGCCGAGTTTATGGCGCGCGTGCATGCCGAACTGTCACAGCCGGGCACCTGCGGCGTGGGCTATAACAGCCTGCGTTTCGACGATGAGGTGACGCGCTACAGCCTGTATCGCAACTTCTTCGATCCCTATGCCCGGGAGTGGCAAGGCGGTAATAGTCGCTGGGATTTGATCGACCTGGTGCGCACCGCCTATGCCTTGCGTCCCGAGGGGATTGTCTGGCCGGAAGAAGAGGGGCGGGTGACGCTCAAGTTGGAGCGCCTGACCGCCGCCAATGGCATCGAACATGGCCAGGCCCACGATGCCTTGTCCGATGTGCGCGCCACTATCGCCCTGGCGCGCTTGCTGCGCAGCAAACAGCCCAAACTCTACGACTACCTCTATCAATTGCGCAGTAAACAGCGGGTGCTGGACCAAGTACGTTTGCTGCAACCGCTGGTGCATATATCCGGACGTTTTGCCGGGGCGCGGCATTATCTGGCGCTGGTATTGCCCCTGGCTTGGCATCCGCGTAATCGCAATGCGCTGATCGTCTGCGACTTGCATGCCGATATTGCGCCGCTGCTTACTGAGAGTGGCGAAACCCTGCGGCAGCGTTTATATACCCGGCGTGAGCAATTGGCCGAGGGTGAGTTGCCGGTGCCGCTGAAGTTGTTGCATATCAATCGCTGCCCGGTATTGGCGCCGCTGTCGGTATTGCGCGACGCCGATATGCAACGCCTGCAACTGGATATGCCCAGCTATCAGGCGCGGGCGGAGCAATTGCGTGCTGGCCAGGCGCAGTGGCAGGACAAACTTGCCCTGGTGTATGGCGAGGAACAATTCGCGCCGAATCAGGATCCGGAACAACAGTTGTACGAGGGGTTTATTGGCGATCGCGATCGGCGTTTATGCGAGCAAGTGCGTCGCGCCGAACCACAGCGCCTGGCGCAGGATGTCTGGCCGTTTGACGATGCGCGCTTGCCGGAATTGTTGTTTCGTTATCGGGCGCGCAACTTTCCCGGGGGTTTGAGTGGGGCAGAACAACAGCGCTGGTGGGCGTTCTGTCAGCAGCGGCTTAGTCAGCCTGAATATGGGGCGCCTAATACGCTGGCGGGTTTTACCCAGGCCTTAACCGATATATTCGCTACGGTGCCGGCAGAGCAGCAGGCGCTGCTGGCCGAATGGCGCGACTATGCCGAGCAGTTGCGTCAGCGTTATGCCTTGTAATTCAGCGGGCTGGCGCCGTGCCTGGCACGTGTGAGTGGCCTGGCGCGGGCATAAAAAAACGCCAGCAATGCTGGCGTTTTTTTATCTGGGTTGTACCCCGGAGCTACAGCGCTTAGCCCAGCAGGGTTGCCCAGCCTTCTACTACGTCACCGCCCCACTTGGCTTTCCACTCTTTCAAGGTCTTGTGGTTGCCGCCTTTGGTTTCGATAACTTCGCCGGTATTCGGGTTTTTATACTGCTTAACTTTACGGGCGCGCTTGCTGCCAGCTGGCTTGGCGGCGCGAGAGGCTTTGCTGCCTTTGGCTTCTGGGTCGAGCATGGCAATGATGTCGCGCAGGGACTTTTGGTATTCGCCCATCAGGCTGCGCAGTTTGCCTTCGAATTCCAGCTCTTTTTTCAGCTTGTCATCTTGCGACAGGTTTTTCAGGCGCTCTTGCAGTTCTTTGATGGCTTCTTCGGTAGCGCGGTATTCGTTGATCAGCGACATGTGACTTACCTTGTATTCAGGAAAGGTTGGCTAAGTGCTATCAATAATAGTCAGGCACTTTTCACAAGTAAACCGCTTTGTCGAATTTTTCCAGAGTTTGTATTAGGCCTGAATTCATAGAATAAGTGCATTGGCGCGATCTTTAATTCTCGGTGGTTGCGGATCAATACAGCGCCGGCCGTATTTTCGCGGTTATCCGGCGTGCGCTGGTTTAAATAGAAGCGGCTACGTACCGCAGTGGACACTGCGAATAAAGCACCGTGGGTGGTCGCGGGCCGGCTTGCCGCGCTTGCAGGAATACTGCAGTTTTCTGGCTCTGTGGCTAGAATGGCCGACTTTATGCAATCTGCGGAGTGTTTCATGCGCACTTTTCGACTGGTCATTGCTTGCCCGGATAGGGTCGGTATCGTGGCCAAGGTCAGTAACTTTCTGGCCACCTATAACGGTTGGATTACCGAAGCCAGTCATCACTCGGATAATCAGAGTGGCTGGTTCTTTATGCGCCATGAGATTCGTGCCGATTCGCTGCCGTTCGATCTGGACGGTTTTCGTCAGGCCTTTGCACCTATTGCCCGTGAGTTTTCCATGGAGTGGCGGGTGACCGACTCGGCAGTGAAGAAGCGCGTGGTGTTGATGGCCAGTCGCGAGTCCCACTGTCTGGCCGACTTGCTGCACCGCTGGCACAGCGATGAACTGGATTGCGCTATTCCCTGCGTCATCTCCAACCATGACGACCTGCGCAGCATGGTCGAGTGGCACAACATTCCCTACTGCCATGTGCCCGTCGATGCCCAGGACAAACAGTCGGCGTTCGATGAAGTGGCGCGCCTGGTCAAGTCCCATGCGGCCGACGTTATCGTCCTAGCCCGTTATATGCAGATTCTGCCGGCGCAACTCTGTGCGGAGTTCTCCCAGCGGGTGATCAATATCCATCACAGTTTCTTGCCCTCGTTCGTCGGGGCCAAACCCTACCATCAGGCATCGCTGCGCGGGGTCAAACTGATCGGCGCCACTTCGCACTATGTCACCGAGGAGCTGGATGCCGGGCCGATCATCGAACAGGACGTGGTGCGCGTCAGCCACCGCGACAGCATCGAGGAGATGGTGCGCCTGGGCAAGGACGTGGAAAAGATGGTGCTGTCCCGTGGTCTGCGCTATCACTTGGAAGACCGGGTATTGGTGCACAACAACAAGACCGTGGTGTTTGACTGAGTGGCAGATCCTGGATCGCTTTAATGCATGACAGGACACTTGGTCGGCAGGATAAATACTGGCGTGATTGGCCTGCCTGCATAGGCAGCGGGGTGAGTGATGAATGATCCGCTTGAGCGAGCCACCGCCAAGGCGCCGCCTGTGCTGGGCGAGGGCTGTACCCAGCGTTACGACCTCCAGGCCTTGAGCCCTGAGGATGGCGCCGAGTTCGCCGAAGCCGCCGAGTTGTGGCAGCAGTTGCAGCAGGCGCAGCAGATAACCAGCAAGCACAAATAACAACGGGGCACTATTAAGTGCCCCGTTTGCTTTATGGCCGGTTAAATGCGGAAGCTGTCGACCAGCTGCTTGAGCCTGGACGCCTGCTGTTGCAGATCGTCGCAGGCGCGCAGGGTGGCGTTGAGGTTTTCCACGCCTTCCTGGTTGAGGGTGTTGATCTCGTTGATGTCGACGTTGAGCGATTCGATCACCGAGGTCTGCTCCTCGGTGGCGGTGGCCACCGATTGGTTCATGCCGTCGATCTCGCCGATGCGCTGGGTCACGCTGCTCAGGCGCTCGCCGGCCTGGTTGGCGATCTCCACGCTTTCTTCGCTGTAGCGCTGGCTCTCGGTCATGGTGGTGACCGATTCGCGCGAGCCGACCTGCAGCTCTTCGATCATCTTCTCGATTTCCTGCGCCGACTCCTGGGTACGGTGGGCCAGGTTGCGCACCTCGTCGGCGACCACGGCGAAACCGCGCCCGGCCTCGCCGGCGCGCGCCGCTTCGATGGCGGCGTTGAGCGCCAGCAGGTTGGTCTGCTGGGAGATGCTCTTGATCACTTCGAGGATCTGCCCGATGTTCACCGTCTTGCTGTTGAGGGTCTCGATATGGCTGCAGGAGGCGCTGATCTTGCCGGACAGCTCGTTCATCGCGCGGATGGTTTTCTCCACCACCTGGCGGCCGTCCTCGGCTTGCTCGCGGGCATCCGAGGCCTGGGTCGAGGCATCGGCGGCGTTGCGCGCGATCTCCTGGGCGGCGGCCCCCAGTTGATTGATGGCGGCGGCGACGCTGTTGGTGCGGCTGGCCTGCTCGTCGGAGTTGAGCATGGAGGAGTTGGAGGCGCCCAGCACCAGTTTGGCCACTTCGTTGACCTGGCTGGTGGCCGAAGAGACTTCGCGGATCGAGGCATGGATGCGTTCGACAAAGCGGTTGAAGGCGGTGGCCAGGCGGCCGAACTCATCGTTGGATTGAATATGCAGGCGCTTGGTCAGGTCGCCTTCACCCTGGGCGATGTCCTCCATGGCCTTGCCCATCACGGTCAGCGGCTGTAGCAACACGCGGATCAGCATGCTCAGCAGCAGGATGATCAGCACCACGGCAATCAGGGTCGCGACTATGGCGGAGGCGCGGAACTCGCTGAGCATCGCGTAGGCCTTGTCCTTGTCGATGGACAGGCCGACATACCAATTGACCGAAGGCAGGCCTTTGACCTGGGCGAAGGTGAGGATGCGGGTCTGGCCGTCGGCTTCGGCCTCGCTGAGTTCGCTGCCGATGCGCGGGGTATTGCTGGGGAAGACGTCGCTGAGGTTTTTCATCACCAGCTGCTTGTCCGGGTGCACCAGAATCTTGCCGTCGGCGCTGACCAGGAAGGCATAGCCCATGCCGTTGAAGTCCAGGGAGTTGATGATGTCGACCAGGGTATTGAGGCTCAGGTCGCCGCCCACCACGCCAGCGGGCTTGGCCGGTGTGGCGATGGTGATGATCAGTTCGCTGGTGGCGGCATCCACATAGGGCTCGGTCAGGGTGGTACCGCCGGCCGTCATGGCGTCCTTGTACCAGGGACGCTCGCGAGGGTCGTAGTCGGCCGGCATTTCATCTTCCGGGCGCATGATAAAGGAGCCGTCCGTGCTGCCCAGGTAGCTGTAGCCGAAGCTTGCGGTCAGCGCCTTTTGTTCCAGCAGGCCGGCGACCTGATCGGCAGCCGGGGCCCGGGCGATCGACTGGGCCGCGCTTTCCACCAGCAGGGTGCGTCCGGAAAGCCAACTCTGAATATTGCTGGCGGTAACGTTGCCCATTTCCTGCAGGTAGCTTTCCAGGTTGGCGCGTATTGCATTGCGTTGCAGGTAGTCGTTATACAGGGTGAATAGCGCGAAAGCGGAAAGTACCACCAGGGATGCTGCGAGCAGGATCTTGTGGCTGAACTTCAGATTATTGGTCATGGGCTTCTTGCGTCCGGTGAGGTCTGGAACCAGTCTTGGGGCTGGTGCACGGCACAGATGGCGCCGCCGGGGCGGCGTTGCTGAGTATGTCGGCATCGCGGGGGCAAAGCTTTAGGCTCTGTTGGCGTAAGGTTGTCGGCCGCGACGGATGCCCGCTTGGCGCAGGGCAAGGCACGAGGAGCGAAGTTTGGTTGTTCCAAATGAGTGACGAGTAACGCAGTCCTGCGCCAAGCGGGCCCCGTCCCTTCGGGTTGCGCGGCAAACCCCGCCATGCGGTGTTGCGGGACTTGGCAAGGGCGCACCATTACCTGCGTCCCGCGCCTAGCCTGGCGGGGTTTGACGCGGCAACGCGGCCCGTAACCTTACGTCAACAGAGCCTAGTTCAGGGGACATCAAGATGCTTGCAGCAAACCAGTTCGTGCTGGGCGCCGACCCTGACGGCCAACCCGTAGGCCAGCTGTTGCGCCTGGCCAACCGCCATGGGCTGATCGCGGGTGCCACGGGCACCGGCAAGACGGTGACCCTGCAGCGCCTGATCGAGAGCTTCAGCGATGCCGGGGTGGCGGTCTTCGCCGCGGATGTGAAGGGCGACCTCTGCGGCCTGGGCGCGGTCGGCACGCCCCAGGGCAAGGTGGCCGAGCGCATTGCCAGCATGCCCTGGCTCCAGCATCAGCCCGCGGCCTATCCGGTCACGCTGTGGGATGTTCACGGCCACAGCGGCCATCCGCTGCGTACCACCCTGAGCGAGATGGGCCCCTTGCTGCTCGGCGCCCTGCTGGAGCTGACCGACAGCCAGCAAGCCGCGCTGTATGCCGCGTTCAAGGTGGCGGATCGCGAAGGCCTGCTGCTGCTCGACTTGAAAGACCTCAAGGCCTTGCTGGGCCATCTGAAAGACCATCCCGAGGTGTTGGGCGAAGACAGCGCGCTGTTTACCTCGACCTCCTCGCAGGCGCTGCTGCGCAAACTCGCGGGGCTCGAACAGCAGGGCGCCGAGGCGCTGTTCGGTGAGCCGGCGTTGCAGCTGGAAGACATCCTGCATCCCGACCGCGACGGCCGCGGGCGTATCCATCTGCTCGACGCCAGCCGCCTGGTGCATGAGGCACCGAAGGTCTATGCGACCTTCCTGCTCTGGCTGCTGGCCGAGCTGTTCGAACAGCTGCCCGAGCGCGGCGATGCCGACAAGCCGATCCTGGCGCTGTTCTTCGATGAGGCGCACCTGCTGTTCAACGGTACCCCGAAGGCGCTGCAGGAACGTCTGGAACAGGTGGTGCGGCTGATCCGCTCGAAAGGCGTAGGGGTGTATTTCGTCACCCAGTCGCCCGGCGACTTGCCGGATGCGGTGTTGGCACAACTCGGTTTGCGCATCCAGCATGCTCTGCGCGCCTTTACCGCCAAGGAGCAGAAAGCCCTGCGCGCGGTGGCCGATGGTTTCCGTCCCAACCCGAGCATCGACAGCCTGAGGGTGTTGACCGAGCTGGGCATAGGCGAAGCCCTGGTGGGCACCCTGGAGGACCAGGGCACGCCGGCCATGGTGCAGCGCCTGGCCATTGCGCCGCCGCAGTCGCGCATCGGTCCGTTGAGCGAGGACGAGCGGGCAGTCTTGATCCGCCAGTCGCCTTTGGCCGGGCGCTACGACAAGCCGATAGACCGCGAGTCGGCCTACGAACTGCTGACCGCCCGTGCGCAGCAGGCCGCGAGCGAGAAGCCGGAACAGGGCAAGCCGATGGTCGCCGGCAAGGCGGCTGCGGATATCGGCAGCGTGGCGGGCGAGTTGCTCGGCGGCCTGGCCGGCCAGGTGGTGAAATCGGCCATGCGCCAAGCGGCCAACCAGATAGGTCGGCAACTGGTGCGCGGTTTGCTCGGGTCTTTATTGGGCGGCAAGAGGCGTTAAGAACCTGTTTACGATCTGCTGCGCGTCGGCCATCCGGCGTTAAAAACAGCCTCGGCAAGCCGCTAGCGGCTAACGCGCTTTAGCGCGGCCCGAAGGGTGAGTGAAACGAGTCATGCTCATTTACAGCTAGTAAACTGCGCTTCCTCGGCTGTTTTGACCAGCCGAAGGCTGTTACTGACGTAGCGCCTTGTCTGGCTCTAGCTCGCGAGATCGTAGACAGGCTCTAGCCGCTGCGCCATGGCCATGCTCTTGGGCATGGCGTGGCGACCTGTTAGCCGGAAGCTTCATCGGTTCGGCTTTTAAGGTCTTTCTCTATCTTTTCCAGTTCTTTCTCAAACGCTTGGTCGAGAAGGTTGGCTTTCTTGCGCCAGGGTTTGCGCTCGGGGTCCGGTTGAGCGGCGTAGGTAATAACTTCTCCGCCGTATACATCCTTGTAACGCTGCGCCTGGCGCTCGAGTTCGGCGCGCAGTTCGTCTTTCGTCACGTGATAGCCCATGGTCCTGAAAAGAATATTGGCCGGCGCCAGGCCGGTTGCCTGGATGCGCACGGGTGCCAATTGGTGTGTTGCTTGCGCATTAGGTGGCTGTACAAATAGTGCAGGCGCTTGTGCCGAGTGACTATTTGCCGTTAAAAACAGTTACTTGAGTCGCATGTAACGGTTTGTAAAGTGGCTTCTGGTTAATTGCGCGGGGCAATTATGGCGAAGTCGAATTAAATGTCCAGCCCATCTAATAATCTGGTTGCAGTCCATAACGCTGCAGAATAGCGGCTACCTGAGCACTTCTTATCCAGCTTGCCCGGCCCGCGTTGAACGCCGCGAATTGTTGCTCGCTGTAGACTCCTCCGTCAGCAGCAAGGCACGCGGGGTTCCGATACGGTATTGGCAAAGCAGGGCGGTATATGCCGCGGCCATCATTGCAGGCATGGCGGCCAGCGGCATCGCTGCCGGATGAATAACTGAAAGGCGGAAACTCTTCGCTAACAATGTGCAGGGCGCGGCTGCCGAATTACGCGCAGCAGTAAGAGATCAAGTAGCAACAGCGAACGACAGAGCGGCACGAGGTATTCCCTTAGTTACGATGAGTTATGCCGAGGAGTTGGTAAGCAGTGCGGTGTGAAATAGCCGTGCATTAACTTAGCGTATTTCAACCGGCGCGGCTCAGTTCTCGGCGTTTTTTATATAGGCTGGTCCCGGGATGTTCTGGCTTAGGCTGCGGAAAAGCGTTCAGTCAGTTTTTGTGCATAAAAATACTCGGCCAGGCAGTCGACAAAGGCGCGGGTCTTCGCCGGCAGCAAGGTGTGCCCGGAGAAATATACCGAGACATGCCCGGCATCTACATACCAGTTCGGCAACACGCGAAGCAGGCTGCCTTTATCAAGATAGGGCAGGGCATGCGGCAGGCTGACCAGGGCGATGCCCAGGCCCATCTCGGCAGCGCGACAGGCGGCGTCCGGGTCGCTCAGGGTCATGCGCACCGGCAGCTCGATGGCCGCCTCGTCGTTGCTGCGGTTGCGCAGGGTCCAGGGGCGAATGCGCCCGGTCTGCGGCGAGCGGATCAGAATACCGGCGTGCTGCGCCAGTTCGCAGGGCTCGGCAGGGCGCGGCTGGGCGTTCAGGTAGCTGGGGGATGCCACCAGAATACGGTGCGCCGGCGCCAGTTTGCGCGCAACCACCCCGGGCGACAGCTCCATAGCGCCACTGATGGCGGCGTCGAAGCCCTGGCCGATCAGGTCGACCGGGCTGTTATCGAAATGCCAGTCGGGGGTTATCGCCGGATAGCGCTGCAGAAAGTCGCCGAGCATCGGCAGCACGTAATCGCGGCCGAAGGTCACCCCCATGCTCACCTTGAGCGTGCCGGCCGGCTGCCCGGCGGCGCTGGCCAGGTTGGCCACCGCGCGCTGGATGCTGCTTAGGCCGCCGCGTACCTCCAGCAGAAAGCGTTCGCCGGCTTCGGTCAGGGTCAGGCTGCGAGTGCTACGCTGGAACAGACGTACCCCCAGGCTGGCTTCCAGCTTGGCCACGTTCTTGCCCACCGCGGCAGGGGTCAGGCCCAGGCGCCGGGCGGCTTCGGCAAAGCTGCCGGCCTCGGCGCTGCGGACGAAAGATTCCAGGCTGTTTAAGGTTTCCATGGCTGTGCTCTAAACAATTTGGATCGACTGAATATAGCGATTGCCGGCTTATCGGTATGTAGTCTGCGGTGGATACTCAACTCACCCCGGGCCAGTCGCCCGCTTATTCGGAGCCACCAGCATGTCGACCATTACCCGCAACAGCAGCAACCTGAATGACCAAGTCGCCCTGATCCAAGGCGGTTCCCGCGGCATTGGCGCGGCCATCGCCCAGCGTCTGGCCGCTGAAGGCGCCGCCGTCGCCATCACCTACGTCAGTTCGCCAGACAAGGCCGCTGCAGTGGTGCACAGCATCGAAGCCGGCGGCGGCCGCGCCCTGGCCATCAAGGCCGACAGCGCCGATGCCGAGGCGGTGCGTGGCGCGGTCAGGCAGACCGTCGAGCACTTCGGGCGCATCGATATCCTGGTGAACAACGCCGGAGTGCTGGCGATAGCGCCGATCGAAGAATTCAGCCTGGATGACTTCGACCGCACCCTGGCGGTCAACGTACGCAGTGTGTTCGTTGCCAGCCAGGAAGCCGCGCGGCATATGCGTGACGGCGGCCGCATCATCACCATCGGCAGCACCAACGCCGAACGCATGCCATTTGCCGGCGGCAGTGTGTATGCCATGAGCAAGTCGGCCATAGTCGGCCTGACCCGTGGCATGGCCCGTGATCTCGGTCCGCGCGGCATTACGGTGAACAATGTGCAGCCTGGTCCGGTGGATACCGATATGAACCCCGATAGCGGCGATTTCGCCGAGATGATAAAGGGCCTGATGGCGATCAATCGCTACGGCCGGGCCGAGGAAATCGCCGCGTTCGTCGCCTACCTGGCCGGCCCCGAGGCGGGGTATATCACTGGTGCCAGCCTGACCATCGATGGCGGTTTCGCCGCCTGAGTTGCGGTTCGTTCGCTATAAAGCCCCGGGGCCGATGCCTGCGGGGCTTTTGTTTGCAAATGTCGGGTGCGAATTGGTGCCTGACAGAATGCATATCTGTTTGTCGCCTCTGGCGTTTCATCTGTGGGGCAAGAGCTGCGATTCTTGCGGCATAGGTGCAGTGCACCCTCCGGCCTTCGAGGTGTTCATGAACATCAGTGCCAATTTCGACAGCGGCAATATCGAGGTTCTCGATGCCAGCAACCCGCAGCGGGTGCTGCTGGCCATGCGCCGCGATCTCAACAGCCCGCATTTCCAGTGGTTCCACTTCAAGGTCGAGGGCTTGAACCCAGGCCAGCGTTATGGCTTTAGCCTGACCAATGCCGGCCAGTCGTCCTACGCCAATGCCTGGAGCGGTTATCAGGCCGTGGCGTCCTACGACCAGGTCAACTGGTTTCGCGTGCCCAGCCGCTTTGAAAACGACGCGCTCGATTTCGCGATAGAGCCGAGCGAGGCGCAGGTGTGGTTTGCCTACTTCGAGCCCTATAGCCGCGCCCGCCATGCCTGGTTGATCGAGCAGGCGCTGAGCAAGTCCGGTGCCGAGTTGTTCGCCTGTGGCAAGAGCATCGAGGGCCGTGACATCCAGTTGCTGCGCGTCAGCCGCAACCCGGACGCCCAGCGCAATATCTGGCTGATCGCCCAGCAGCATCCCGGCGAGCATATGGCCGAGTGGTTTATGGAAGGGCTGATCGAGCGTCTGCAGCAACGCGGCGATGCCGAACTGGATGCGTTGCTGGCGCAGGCCGACCTGTACCTGGTGCCGAATATGAATCCGGACGGTGCCTTCCGTGGTCATCTGCGCACCAACGCCGCCGGCCGCGACCTGAACCGCGCCTGGCAATCGGCCAGCGAGGCGGATAGCCCCGAGGTGTATTTCGTGCAGCAGCAGATGCGCGCGGTGGGCGTCGACCTGTTTCTGGATATCCACGGCGACGAGGAAATTCCCCACGTGTTTACCGCCGGCTGCGAAGGCAATCCGGGTTACCGCCCGCGCCTGGAACGCCTGGAAAGCCAGTTCCGTCGCCTGTTGGTGGATATGGGCGCCGAGTTCCAGACGGAGTTCGGCTATAAGCGCGACGAGCCGGGCCAAGCCAATATCACCCTGGCTTGCAATGCGGTGGGTGAGGAATTCGACTGCCTGGCCTTTACCATCGAAATGCCCTTCAAGGACCACGACGACCACCCCAACCCGCAAACGGGTTGGAACGGTGAGCGCTCCAAGCAGCTGGGCAAGGATGTGCTTAGCGTGGCGGCGGCCATGGTGGGGCAACTGCGCGAGTAACGAGCTGGAACAGTTGCTGGATAAGGCTGTGCCCTATCCAACCAACCGGTATGGGCGTAGGGCGGACCTGCCTCCAGGCTTGTCCGCCGTTAGAACCTGCTTTTACGATCTCGCGAGCTAGAGCCAGACAAGGCGCTACGTTAGTAACAGCCTTCGGCTGGTAAAAACGCCGAGGAAGCGGAGTTTACGAGCTGTAAATGAGCATGACTCGTTTCACTCACCCTTCGGGCCGCGCTAAAGCGCGTTAGCCGCTAGCGGCTTGCCGAGGCTGTTTTTAACGCCGGATGGCCGACGCGCAGCAGATCGTAAACAGGTTCTTACCGGTGGCGTCAGCCGCGGTAGTAGCGCTGCGGCACAAAGGGGGTCTTGGCCACTTTCATCGCCACGCGCTTGCCGCGCACCATGGCCCACAGCTGGGTGCCCTTGGCGACATGGCTGCTCTGCACATAGCCCATGGCCACCGGCGCGCCCAGGCTCGGGCCGAAGCCACCGCTGCACACCGAACCAATCACATTGCCGTCGGCATCGACGATTTCCGCGCCCTCGCGCACCGGCACGCGCTCCTGCGGCAGCAGGCCGACGCGCTTGCTGGTCACGCCCGCTTGCTGTTGTTCGAAGATCCGTGCGGCACCGGGGAAGCCGCCGGCACGCGCACCGTCGGCGCGGCGCGCCTTGGAGATGGCCCACAGCAGGCTGGCTTCGATCGGCGTGGTGGCCGTGCTCATATCGTGGCCGTACAGGCACAGGCCGGCTTCCAGGCGCAGCGAGTCGCGGGCGCCGAGGCCGATGGCTTCCACTTCCGGCTCGGCCAGCAGGCTGCGCGCCAGGGTTTCGGCGGCTGCGGCCGGCACCGAGATTTCGAAGCCGTCTTCACCTGTATAGCCGGAGCGGCTGACGTAGCAATCGACGCCCAGCAGGCGCACCGGGGCGAACTGCATAAAGGTCATCTCGCGCACTTGCGGCGCCAGGCGGGCCAGCACGTCGACGGCCTTAGGGCCTTGCAGGGCGAGCAGGGCGCGCTCTTCAAATAGATTCTCTATCGTGCATTGGTTGCCGATATGTTTCTGCAGATGGGCCAGGTCCTGCTCCTTGCAGGCGGCGTTGACCACCAGGAACAGCGTGTCGTTGCCCAGGTTGGCGACCATCAGGTCGTCGAGGATGCCGCCGTTGTCGTCGGTGAACATGGCGTAGCGCTGCATGCCCAGCGGCAGGTCGATGATGTCCACCGGCACCAGGGTTTCCAGGGCCTTGGCGGCATTGGCGCCGCGCAGCACTATCTGGCCCATATGCGACACATCGAACAGGCCGGCCTGGGCGCGGCTGTGCAGGTGTTCCTTCATCACGCCGAGCGGGTACTGCACCGGCATGTCATAGCCGGCGAAGGGCACCATGCGCGCGCCAAGTTCCAGGTGCAGGGCATGTAGCGGGGTTTTCGCCAGGGTTTCGTTGGTCATGCGGTTCTCCATGTCGGTAAACGTTGCTTTTGTAGGAGCGAGCTTGCTCGCGATCCGCAGCTAAAAGCATCGCCAGCAAGCTGGCTCCTACAGGGTTGTATGGGGTGTCGTGGTCAGCATTCGATAATATTGACCGCCAAACCGCCGCGGGCGGTTTCCTTGTATTTGCTGCTCATATCGGCGCCGGTCTGGCGCATGGTGCGTATCACCTTATCCAGCGACACGAAGTGCTGGCCGTCGCCGCGCAGGGCCATGCGCGCGGCATTGATCGCCTTGACCGAACCCATGGCGTTGCGTTCGATGCAGGGCACCTGGACCAGCCCGCCTATGGGGTCGCAGGTCAGGCCGAGGTTGTGTTCCATGCCGATCTCGGCGGCGTTTTCCACCTGGTTGACGCTGCCGCCCAGCACTTCGCACAGGGCGCCGGCGGCCATCGAACAGGCCACGCCGACCTCGCCCTGGCAGCCGACTTCGGCGCCGGAGATCGAGGCGTTTTCCTTGTAGAGGATGCCGATGGCGGCGGCGGTGAGCAGAAAACGCACCACGCCGTCGTCGTTGGCGCCCGGGATAAAGCGGCTGTAGTAATGCAGCACCGCCGGCACTATGCCGGCCGCACCATTGGTCGGTGCGGTCACCACGCGGCCGCCGCTGGCGTTTTCCTCATTCACCGCCAGGGCGTAAAGGTTGACCCAGTCCAGCACGCTGAGGGCGTCGCGCAAGGCGGCTTCCGGGTGCTGGCACAGCTGGCGATGCAGGGCGGCGGCGCGGCGTTTGACCTTGAGCCCGCCAGGCATGATGCCTTCGTTACGGCAGCCAGCCTCGACGCAGTCCTGCATCACCTGCCAGATTTTCAGCAGGCGTGCACGGGTCTCGGCTTCCGGGCGCCAGGCCGCTTCGTTGGCCAGCATCAGCTGGCTGATCGACAGCTGGTGTTCGGCGCAATGGGCGAGCAATTGTTTGCCGGTGGTAAAGGGGTAGGCCAGCGGGGTCTGGTCTTCGACTATGCGATCCGCGCCGGCGGCCTGTTCGTCCACCACGAAGCCGCCACCCACCGAGTAGTACTCGCGCGAACGTATCTGCAAACCAGCGGCATCGAAGGCGCGAAAGATCATGCCGTTGGGGTGGAATACCAACGGCTTGCGGATCATCGCCAGGTGCTGTTTCTCGACGAAGCGGATGCTCTTCTCGCCCAGCAGCTTGAGTTCGCCGGACGCGCGGATCAGCGCCAGGCGCTCGTCGACCGTGCTGGTGTCGACCGTGTCCGGCTGTTCGCCTTGCAGGCCGAGCAGCACGGCCTTGTCGCTGCCGTGGCCCTTGCCGGTGGCACCTAAGGAGCCGTACAGCTCGACCTTTACCGACTCGGTTGCGGCCAACAGCTCGTCGCGGCGCAGGCCTTCGACAAAGCGCAGGGCGGCGAGCATGGGGCCGACTGTGTGCGAGCTGGACGGGCCGATGCCGATTTTAAATAGGTCAAAAACGCTCAGTGACATGGTGCTCTCCTGCTTCCTGTTCTGATCCCGACTCGGTAAGTCGGCCTTGATGCAGCGCGGCTTGTGCCCGCGCCTGCGTTCAGCAAAAAGAAGCCTGCGTATCTAATCAGCGTAGACCGGGAAGCCGGCGCAAAGGTTGGCGACCTGACCAGGGACAGGCCCGCGCCTTGGGTTGTCATCGCCGTGCCGCGGGTCGTGCGGGCTAAACATGATGAGGTTCCTTGCTTGTTGTTCTTTTGGGTACAACTGACCCGCCCCGGGTAGGGGTGAGTCGAAATCTTAGGTAAACAAAATCGTAGGATGGGTTAGCGGCGCCTGGCACTGAACATGCTGACAACACCGCTCTTGAGCGCCGCGTAACCCATCGTTGATGGGGACGTGGTGCCGTGATGGGTATCGCTACGCTCAACCCATCCTACGGTTTTTCTCGCCTTAGGCGTCCTGATAGGCCTCGATGGACGGGCAGGCGCAGATCAGGTTGCGGTCGCCGAACACGTTGTCGACGCGGCCGACCGGCGGCCAGTACTTGGCCTCGATCAGGCTGGCCACCGGGTACACGGCCTGTTCGCGGCTGTAGCCGTGAGTCCACTCGCCGACCAGTTCCTGGGCGGTGTGCGGCGCGTTCTTCAGCGGGTTGTCGTTGGCGTCCAGATGACCTGCTTCCACCGCGCGAATCTCTTCGCGGATGGCGATCATGGCGTCGCAGAAGCGGTCCAGCTCTTCCTTGGATTCGCTCTCGGTCGGCTCGATCATCAGGGTGCCGGCCACAGGGAAGGACATGGTCGGGGCGTGGAAGCCGAAGTCGATCAGGCGCTTGGCCACGTCGTCGACGCTGATGCCGCTGCTGTCCTTGAGCGGGCGGATATCCAGGATACACTCGTGGGCCACCAGGCCGTTGCTGCCCGAATACAGCACCGGGTAGTGCTCTTCCAGACGGCGGGCGATGTAGTTGGCGCCCAGAATGGCCATCTGCGAGGCGCGCTTGAGGCCTGCCCCGCCCATCATGCTGATATACATCCAGGTGATCGGCAGGATGCTGGCGCTGCCGAACGGCGCGGCGCTGACCGCACCGATCTTGCGCGCCATATTGGCGTGACCGGGCAGGAAGGGGATCAGGTGCGCCTTGACGCCGATCGGGCCGACGCCCGGGCCGCCACCGCCGTGGGGGATGCAGAAGGTCTTGTGCAGGTTCAGGTGCGACACGTCGCCGCCGAACTTGCCCGGGGCGCACAGGCCGACCATGGCGTTCATATTGGCGCCGTCGATATACACCTGGCCGCCGTTGTCATGGACGATCTGGGCAATCTCGCGGATGCCTTCCTCGAACACGCCGTGGGTCGAGGGGTAGGTGATCATCAGCGCGGCCAGGCGCTCTTTATGTTCCTCTGCTTTCGCGCGCAGGTCGGCGATATCGACGTTGCCGCTGCTGTCGCAGGCGGTCACCACCACGCGCATGCCGGCCATGCTGGCGGTGGCCGGGTTGGTGCCGTGGGCCGATTGCGGGATCAGGCAGATATCGCGCTGCTCCTCTCCGCGACTGTGGTGGTAAGCGCGGATCGCCAGCAGGCCGGCGTATTCACCCTGGGAGCCGGCGTTCGGCTGCAGGGAGATGCCGTCATAGCCGGTGGCCGCGCAGAGCATGGCTTCCAGCTCGCTGGTCAGCTGGGTGTAACCCTGGCTCTGCTCGGCCGGGGCGAAGGGGTGCAGGTTGCCGAACTCGGCCCAGGTCACCGGGATCATCTCGCTGGCGGCGTTGAGCTTCATGGTGCAGGAA
Organism: Pseudomonas sp.; assembly: GCF_030696055.1. Lineage (GTDB taxonomy): Bacteria > Pseudomonadota > Gammaproteobacteria > Pseudomonadales > Pseudomonadaceae > Aquipseudomonas. The sequence goes on from NZ_JAUYNP010000003.1 coordinate 17,065, forward strand.
CCCAGCGGGATCATGCTGCGATCCAGCGCCAGATCCTTGTCGGCCAGCTTGCGCAGGTAGCGCATCAGCTCGGTTTCGCTGTGATAGCGGTTAAACACCGGGTGGCTGAGGATGGCCGACTCGCGCAGCAGGCCTTGCGGCAGCTGGGCGCTGACGCCGGCCGCCAACTCGGCGAAAGCCGGCACGGCTTTGCCCTCGGCGAATACCGCCAGCAGCGCTTCGATGGCGGCCTGGTCGCTGGTTTCGTCCAGGGACAGGCCCAGGCGCTCGCCGTCAACGATGCGCAGGTTGATCCCGGCGGCGCGGGCCTTGCCGTGCAGATCGGCGGTCTTGGCGCCGGTGGCCAGGGTCAGGGTGTCGAAGAAGAATTCCTGTTCGACGCTGTAACCCAGGGCGCGCAGGCCCTTGGCCAGGATCGCGGTGAACTGGTGCACACGCTGGGCGATCTGGGTCAGGCCCTTCGGGCCGTGGTACACGGCGTACATGCTGGCGATATTGGCCAGCAGCACCTGGGCGGTACAGATGTTACTGGTGGCCTTCTCGCGGCGGATATGTTGCTCGCGGGTCTGCATGGCCAGGCGCAGGGCCGGCTTGCCGAAACGGTCCACCGAGACGCCGACCAGGCGGCCCGGCATGTCGCGCTTGAATGCATCGCGGGTGGCGAAGTAGGCGGCGTGCGGGCCACCGAAACCCAGCGGCACCCCGAAGCGCTGGGCGCTGCCCAGGGCCACGTCGGCGCCGAATTCGCCCGGCGCGGTCAGCAGGCACAGGGCCAGCAGGTCGGCGGCCACGGCCACCAGGGCGCCCACGGCATGGAAGCGCTCGACCAGCGCGCGGTAATCGAAGATATCGCCGTTGCTCGCCGGGTACTGCAGCAGCGCGCCGAAGTAGGCGCTGGCATCGGTGATGGCGCTTTCGTCGCCTATCACCACTTCGATGCCCAGGGGCTCGGCACGGGTGCGCAGCACGTCGAGGGTCTGCGGGTGGCAGTGCTGGGAGGCGAAGAAGCTGTTGCTGGCCTTGTTCTTCGACAGGCGCTTGCAGAAGGTCATGGCCTCGGCGGCGGCGGTGGCCTCGTCCAGCAGGGAGGCGTTGGCGATCTGCATACCGGTGAGGTCGCTGATCAGGGTCTGGAAGTTCAGCAGGGATTCCAGACGGCCCTGGGAAATCTCCGGCTGGTAGGGGGTGTAGGCGGTGTACCAGGCCGGGTTTTCCAGCAGGTTGCGCAGGATGGCGCTAGGCGTGTGGGTGCCGTAATAGCCCTGGCCGATAAAGGTGCGCAGTTGCTGGTTCTTGCCGGCTATGGCCTTGATCTTGGCCAGGGCGTCGGCTTCCGACAGGCCCGGCTGCTGGCCGAGTACGCTGCTGCCCTTGATGCTGTCGGGGATGACGTTATCGGTCAGCGCATCGATGGAGTCGAAACCGAGCAGCTGCAGCATGGCGGCGGTGTCGGCGTCGCGCGGGCCGATATGCCGGGCGATAAATTCGTTCTGGGTGGTCAGCTTGGTCATCACAGTCTCTCAGGCGTCAGCATTGGCGTTGAGCAGGCGCTCGTAGGCGGCCTGATCGAGCAGGTCGGCTACCGCGCTGGCATTGGCCGGACGGAAACGGAAGAACCAACCCTGGCCCAGGGGATCTTCGTTGACCAGCTCAGGACTGGATTCTAGCTGGCCGTTGACCTCGACCACCTCGCCGTTCAGCGGCATGGCGATATTGCTGGCGGCTTTTACCGATTCCAGCACCGCGACTTCTTCGCCCTCGCTGTAGCTCTGGATTTCCGGCAGCTGCACGAACACCACGTCACCCAAGGCTTCCTGGGCGTAGGCGGTGATGCCCACGGTGACCAGGCCATCGGCATCCTGACGCAGCCATTCGTGCTCGACGGTAAAACGCAATTCGCTCATGTGTACTCCTCAAGGGTTTGCCTCGCCCTTTCTGTCGGGGGCGATGTGCGGGGCTCGCGCTGGGCGGCGAGCGTGGGTCGAAAGCTCATAGCAAACAGAATGCCATTTTAAAATAATTCAATAAAAACAATAACTTACGTTTTTATCCTGACTTTCGTATACCGAGACATGTAGCGAATTCGATACGGATCATGGCGATTCGAGGCATAAGTGCCAGGGCAGGGCCCTGATGTCGCGGGCTGACAGCTGCGTGTCGTTTTCACTACGGCGTATTGATTTCAATACGAATGGTGCCGCGCGCTGTGTTATTTCCGCGCAGGCCCTGCTGCAAGGCGCCTGCTGGCAGCGTCCTGGTCCAGCTGCTGCGGCCCGTAAGCCCATTCACCCGGGCTATGGTGGCCTATTGCCTAGGCCCATGGCTGGGCCCTGATGGGCCAGAACAGAGGGCTGTTCACTCTTTCGGTGGATAGGCCAATTACCTCTTTCGGGCGCTTATCCATTGCCAGGCTGCTGGGTAGCTTGTGGCCTCTACATGAAACCCCGCTTTCCAGGAGAGCCGCATGAGAACAAGAACAAGACATGCCCGCTTCCAGCCGTGCGCACTGGCAGTTGCCGTCGCTCTGGGCTGTGTTGCGCCTGTCCAGGCCGTGACCTTCAATATCGGTGAAATCGAAGGGCAGTTCGACTCGTCCCTGTCGATTGGCGCCAGCTGGTCTACGCGTGGCGCAGATCCAGATCTGATCGGCACCATCAATGGCGGCACTGCGGCTTCATCGACCAGCGACGACAACCGCCTGAACTTCAAGAAGGGCGAAACCTTCTCGAAGATCTTCAAGGGTATCCATGATCTCGAACTGAAGTACGGTGACACCGGCGTATTCGTACGCGGCAAGTACTGGTATGACTTCGAATTGAAAGATGAAAGTCGCCTGTTCAAGGACATCGACGATCACAACCGCAAGGAAGGCGCTCAGGCTTCCGGCGCGCAGGTTCTCGATGCCTTTATCTACCACAACTACAGCATTGCCGATTTGCCGGGTAGCGTGCGGGTCGGCAAGCAGGTGGTCAGCTGGGGCGAGAGCACTTTTATCGGCAACAGCATCAACTCGATCAATCCGGTCGACGCCGCGGCATTCCGCCGCCCCGGCGCGGAGATCAAGGAAGGTCTGATCCCGGTCAATATGTTCTATGTCGCGCAGAGTCTGACCGACAACTTGTCCATGGAGGCCTTCTATCAGCTCGAATGGGATCAGACGGTTGCCGATAACTGCGGCACCTTCTTCTCCAGCAGCGATGTGGTGGCCGATGGCTGCGACAACAACCTGACCGTACCCGGCAGTACCACTCCGGCGGGAGTCGCAGGCATCCGCGCGCTGCAACCCATTGCCGCTGCCACAGGTTCTGGTTTCGAGATCGAAGATGAAGGTGTGGTGGTGCAGCGCGGTGGCGATCGGGATGCCCGGGATAACGGCCAGTACGGTCTGGCCTTGCGCTGGCTGGGTGATAACACCGAGTACGGCGCCTACTATATGAACTACCACAGCCGTACCCCCTTCTTTAATACCCAAACCGCAGACGCCGCCACCTTTGCTCAATTTGATCCAGCTTCGATAGGTGACCCAACCACCACGCTGGGTTTGTTATGCGCTGTCTTTGGCCCTGGTTGCGGTGGTCCGGCTTTCCTCGGAGCAGCCGGTGCCTTGGCATCAGTCACCGCTTTGGGTAACGGCGAATACTTTATGAGCTATCCCGAGGATATCCGGCTGTATGGCCTGAGCTTCTCGACCGTGCTGCCCACCGGTACGTCCTGGGCCGGCGAGGCGAGCTATCGCCCCAATGCGCCGATCCAGATCAACAGCACCGCGCTCAACACAGCACTGGTCAACCCGCTCACTGGCGGCGCCGCTGCCCCCACCATCGAGACCACGCCGGGTGCGGAGAACCAGGGTTATCGCCGCAAGGAAATTACCCAGGTGCAGACCACCTTCACCCACTTCTTCGATCGGGTACTGGGCGCCAGCCGCCTGACCCTGGTCGGCGAAATCGGTGCGGCCCACGTGGGCGGCCTGGAGCGCCGTGAGGATCTGCAATACGGCCGCGACTCCATCTTCGGTGCCTATAGCGCGACCAACGATGATGGCTTCGTCACCACCACCTCCTGGGGCTACCGTGCCCGCGGCATCCTGGAATACCCGAACGTGATCGCCGGGGTGAACCTCAAGCCAAGCGTGTCCTGGTCCCATGACGTCGACGGTTACGGCCCTAATGGCCTGTTCAATGAAGGGTCCAAGGCCGTCAGCCTGGGTCTGGATGCCGATTACCAGAACACCTATAACGCCAGCCTCAGTTACACCGACTTCTTCGGTGGCGAGTACAACACCGCCATCGACCGTGACTTCGTCGCCCTGAGTTTTGGTGTGAACTTCTGATCAACGCAGCGCAAAGGATCCGTCCATGATGAAAACTACAAGAATCCTGCAAACCGGGGCGCTGGCGCTGACCTTGTTGGCCAGCAGCGTAATGGCGGCCGTTTCCCCGGAGGAAGCGGCGCAACTGGGCAGCAGCCTGACTCCGCTGGGTGCGGAAATGGCCGGCAACGCCGACGGCAGCATCCCGGCCTGGACCGGCGGTCTGCCGGAAAATGCCGGCAACGCCGACAGCAAGGGCTTCCTCGCCGACCCCTTCGCCAGCGAGCAACCGCTGTTCACCATCACCGCGGCCAATGCCACGCAGTACCAGGACAAGCTGTCCGCCGGGCAACAGGCGATGCTCAAGCGTTACCCCGACAGCTACAAGATCCCGGTCTACCCGAGTCATCGCAGCGCCGCGGTGCCCGAGGCTATCTATGCCGCGGCGAAGAAGAGCGCGCTGAACACCAGCAGCATCGACGGTGGCAACGGTCTGCAGAACTTCAGTGACAGCCGTTACTACGCCTTCCCGATCCCCAAGAGCGGGGTCGAGGTGGTGTGGAACCATATCACCCGCTACCGCGGTGGCAACGTGCGCCGCTGGATCACTCAGGCGACTCCGCAGACCAATGGCTCCTACAGCCTGGTCAAGTTCGAGGACGAAATCGCCTTCCCCTCCGACATGCCCGACGTCGACCCGGTCAAGGCGAGCAATGTGCTGCTCTACTTCAAGCAGCGGGTGACCGCGCCGTCGCGCCTGGCCGGTAACGTGCTGCTGGTGCACGAGACCATCGACCAGGTCAAGGAACCGCGTCTGGCGTGGATCTACAACGCCGGTCAGCGCCGCGTACGGCGCGCCCCGCAGGTGGCCTATGACGGCCCGGGTACCGCGTCCGATGGCATGCGCACCTCGGATAACTTCGACCTGTTCTCCGGCGCACCGGATCGCTACGACTGGAAGCTGGTGGGCAAGAAGGAGATGTATATCCCCTACAACAGCTTCAAGCTGGACTCGCCGGCGCTGAAATATGACGACGTGATCAAGGCCGGGCATATCAACCAGGACCTGACCCGTTACGAGCTGCACCGGGTCTGGGAAGTGGAAGCCACGCTGAAGTCCGGCGAGCGGCATATCTACGCCAAGCGCCATATGTACTTCGACGAGGACAGCTGGCAGCTGGCCCTGGTCGACCACTACGACGGTCGCGGCCAGCTGTGGCGCGTCGCCGAAGGGCATACGCAGAGCTACTACCACCACAAGATGACCGGCTATACCCTGGAAGCGCTGTACGACGTGATCGCCGGGCGCTACCTGGCCCTGGGCATGAAGAACGAAGAGAAGTCCGCCTACAGCTTCGGCTTCGAGGCCAACGGCGCCGATTACACCCCGGCGGCCCTGCGCAGCTCCGGCGTGCGTTAACGGCAGCTCGCAACACTGTTACTCCATGACTTAGGCGGCCCGCGGGCCTAATGCCGATCAGTTAAGCCCTCTTACTTGACCTTTGGCCGCAAGAAATCAAAATCCGATGCCAGTATTGGCATCGGATTTTTTATGCGTCTCGCTCGGGCACTGGAACTCACCC
>NZ_JAUYNP010000025.1 GCF_030696055.1 Pseudomonas sp.
CTGGCGGGCAAGCAGGTCGGCCGCGTGCTGGTCAGGCTCGATTGAACTCCCTGTTTAGGCATGCTTGCACCTAAGGAGCGTTATGGCTCGCAGCACCCGTAAAGATGAGATTCTCCAGGCCGCGCTGGCTTGCGTGAGCGAGGCGGGGGTGGATGCCACCACCATCGAGATGATCCGCGACCGCGCGGGTGCCAGTATCGGTAGCCTCTACCACCATTTCGGCAATAAAGAGCGCATCATCGCGGCGCTCTACCTGGCGGGCACGGAGCAATATGCCGCGCTGCTGGAGCAGGGCTTTGCCAAGGCTGACAGCGCCGAAGCCTGCGTCAAACTGCTGGTCACTAGCTATATCGACTGGGTGGTGGCCAACCCGGACTGGGCGCGTTTCGTTCTGCACAGCCGTGGTCGCGTCGAGGCTAGCGAGATGGGCGAGCAGCTGCGCGAGGCCAATCAGCAGCACTACGCGCGTATCTACCAGGCGCTGGCGGGCTACCGTGAGCAGGGCTGCTTCAAGAGTATGCCGATCGACTGTTTCGCCTCGGTGATCATCGGCCCCACCCATGATTTTTCCCGCAACTGGCTGGCCGGCAGGGCGCGTAGCGATCTGGCGGATTGCCGCGAGCTGTTTGCGCAAATCGCCTGGGACAGTGTCAGGGCCTAAAAGCCTTAGCTCGACTCGGTAAATAAAAAGCCCCGCCTATCTCAAGATAAGCGGGGCTTTTTATTGCTTAGCCAAATCAGGCGCGGCGGCGGAACAGCGGCAGCGGCTGATCGCTGGAGGCCTGATACACCTCACTGAGCTCCTCGAAGGCTTTCAGTGCGTCCAGCGGGTCCTTGTCTTCGCGCAAGGCGAAGGCATCGAAGCCGACGCGCTGGTAAGAAAACAGCTGATCACGCAGCACGTCACCTATGGCGCGCACTTCGCCGGTGTAGCCGTAACGGGTGCGCAGCAGGTAGGCGGTGGAGCAATGACGGCCGTCGGTGAAGGCGGGGAAGTTCAGCGCGATGACCTGAAAGTTGTCCAGTTGATCGGCGATTTCCTCGATTTCCTCACCGGCGTCCAGCCACACGCCCAGGCCACCATCGCGGACCTTGAGTGCGGTGGAGTGCTCGACCCAGAGGGCCAGCGGCACTATCAGGTCGTCACAATTGGACAGGCTATCGAGGGTGGCGTCCTTGGGCAGCAGGTGCCAGGTTTCATCGAGCAACTGGCCGTTCTTAATGATTCGCTGCATATACGCGCTCCTTGAACAGATCGACACCGATGCGGCGGAAGGTATCGAGGAAACTTTCTTCTTCGGTACGCTGCTCGATATACACCTTGATAATCTTGTCGATCACGTCGGCCATGTCCGCTTCGGCGAAGGAGGGACCGAGAATCTGCGCCAGGCTGGCGTCACGGCCGGCGCTGCCGCCGAGGGACACCTGGTAGAACTCCTGACCTTTCTTGTCCACACCGAGAATGCCGATATGGCCGACATGGTGGTGACCGCAGGCGTTCATGCAACCGGAGATATTCAGCTCGATATCGCCGATATCGAACAGGTAGTCCAGGTCGTCGAAGCGACGCTGGATGGCTTCGGCCACCGGAATCGACTTGGCATTGGCCAGGGAGCAGAAGTCGCCACCCGGGCAGCAGATGATATCGGTCAGCAAGCCCACGTTCGGCGTGGCGAAGCCGTTTTCACGCAGCTCGCCCCAGAGGGTGAACAGCTGCGCCTGCTCGACGTCGGCGAGGATGATGTTCTGATTATGGCTGTTGCGCACTTCGCCGAAGCTGTAGCGGTCGGCCAGCTCGGCGATGACGTCCAGCTGCTTGTCGGTGACGTCGCCCGGCGCGGTGCCGGTGGGCTTGAGCGACAGGGTCACGGCTACATAACCCGGCTTCTTGTGGGCGAAGCAGTTGCGCTGGCGCCAACGGGCGAAACCCGGGTGCTCGCTGTCGAGTTGGGCGAGGGCAGCGTCCTGGTCGGCCAGCGCCTGGTAGGGTGGATCGACGAAGTGCGCCGCCACCCGCGCCACTTCGGCTTCGGTCAGGGTGGTAGGACCATCTTTCAGATGGGCCCACTCGGCTTCGACACGCTGGGCAAAGACTTCCGGAGTCAGGGCCTTGACCAGGATCTTGATCCGCGCCTTGTACTTGTTGTCGCGACGGCCATAGCGGTTGTACACGCGTAGGATAGCGTCGAGGTAGCTGATCAGGTGCTGCCAGGGCAGGAAATCATTGATAAAGCTGCCCACCACCGGCGTGCGACCGAGGCCGCCGCCGACGGAAACGCGGAAGCCCAGTTCACCCGCGGAGTTCTTCACCGCCTCCAGGCCGATATCGTGCACCTCGATGGCCGCACGATCGCTCACCGCGCCATTGACCGCGATCTTGAATTTGCGCGGCAGGTGAGTGAACTCGGGGTGGAAGGTCGACCACTGGCGGATGATTTCGCACCAGAGGCGCGGATCGACTATTTCGTCCTTGGCCACGCCAGCGAACTGGTCGGTGGTGGTGTTGCGGATGCAGTTGCCGCTGGTCTGGATCGCGTGCATCTGCACTGTGGCCAATTCGGCGAGAATAGCGGGGACATCTTCCAGATCCGGCCAGTTGAACTGCACGTTCTGCCGGGTACTGATATGGGCGTAGCCCTTGTCGTAGTCACGGGCGATCTTGGCCATCATGCGCACTTGCGCGGATGACATCAGGCCATAAGGCACGGCCACGCGCAGCATGGGCGCATAGCGCTGGATATACAGGCCATTCTGCAGGCGCAGCGGGCGGAATTCTTCGCCGCTCAGCTCGCCAGCCAGGTAACGGCGGGTTTGATCGCGGAACTGCTTGACGCGGTCCTCGACGATTTGTTGGTCGTACTGGTCGTATACGTACATGGAGTGTCCTGTTATCAGGCTTTTTACAGCAAATCAGCGCGCACGGCCGCGCACTCCTGGCGGAGCTGGAGGAAGATACCAGCTCAGGGTTATGCGCAAAAGTGATGTTTGAGTATATGGAAAGAACTTAAAAGAATAATTGCGCAGCAGAACATAACCTCGAGGCTTGAGTAAGCCGCCTGGCTGGTCTTAACTGCAGGACGGTTCACCCATAAACACAACAACGAGGGGGTAGTCCATGACCGAGCATTCAGAACATTGCGCACCTGACAGCCGCGACAGCGCTGTAGATGCCAAAGCAATTTTCGTCCTGATTCTGATCTTCGTCGCCACGGCGGTATTTTGGGTCAGTCAGCAGTAAGCAGGGCTTGGGCGGTTTAGCACTCAGCCTGAGAGATTCCACTCCCCAATAAAAAAGCTGGCAACAGGTCACTGTTGCCAGCTTTTTTATGCGTCTGAGCCTATTGGGCCTGGTTCAGCCGAGCGGCATCAAGTTTCCTGGCAGCTAAGACTATCCGCCTGGCGATAGAGGGTGAGCAGTTTGCGGGTGATGGTTTGCTGAATGTCATCACGCTCAAAGCTGGACAGCCGAGTGAGTCGACTGACCTGCAACCGATGCAGATGGATGTAGGGCATTTGCTGATTAAATTCACGCAAGTCGCCCTTCATCATGATCGGCAGGAACACGTCGCCGGCCTTTTTCTGGCTGCTGATGATCTGCGCCAAGGCCTGTTTGAACGGCATGGTCTTGGGGGCCGGGCCACCTTCCTTGAACATGGTGGTCAGCAACAGGCCGGGTTTGCCCAGCACCACGCCGGGCAGCACGCAGAGTCCGGTCTTGCGCACCGCCTGGGACTCGATGCCATGCAGCGTATCGTGGAAGGCATAAGGATTGGGCAGCACCACCATCTTGCGGCCCTGATCGCTAGGGAAATGCAGGTTGTAGTTGGTGTAGAGCTGGTGCACCGATTCGGAGAAAACGCACAGACGGTTTTCGAATAGCTTGATAAATCGCTCGGCCAGTTCGCGGCGGGCGATGCTATCCAGATCCCAGACCAGATCCTGGTTCTGTGCGCGGTTAAGGTCGACTTCCTGATGTTCCATGCTGCTCATTTAGCCCTCATACGCGAAACTGCCCCAGTAACCTGTTGAGCTGTTCGGCCAGCGGCCCTAGATGCCGGCCTGCAGCGCTGGATTGTTCAGCCGCCAGGGCATTGTCATGGGCCAGGCGGCCTGGTCACGCGTTGAATGATGTCTTCGACCGGATGCGTCTTGTTGCAGCGTAGCGCTGGCGCGGCAAGCATTCAAGCTGCTCGGACCACGCCGCCCAGCGCCAAGGCATTGAGCCAGGGTGAGGCGACCTGATCGGCACCTTATAGTGGCAGATCGCAACATTTCATCTGTGTGACTGTTGCAGTGAAACCTGGTTGTTGCAGTGCTCAGTAATGGACTCATTTAGGTAAGGCTATAGAGTTTATTTCTCTGATAGCATTTGCGCATCGGTACGCTAGATCAGTGGCTTGCCAGCATTAACTCAGCTCTCAGGAACCCTTTGCCGAGTGCCGGGGGGCTGAAGCGCTGTTATTACTTATTTAGTTGTTCGCGCGCGAAGGCGTGCGCTCTAGGGAGTTTGGATGGATTTGTGGGCTGCCGCACAGGCATTGATTTTGGGGATAGTCGAGGGGCTTACGGAGTTTCTGCCGATTTCCAGTACCGGACACCAGATCATAGTCGCCGACCTGATCGGCTTCGGTGGCGAACGGGCGATGGCGTTCAATATCATCATCCAGCTGGGCGCCATTCTCGCCGTGGTCTGGGAGTATCGGCACAAGATTATCGGCATAGTGCTGGGGCTACCCAGAGAGCGCCAGGCGCAGAACTTTACCGCCAATCTGTTGATTGCCTTTCTGCCGGCCGCGTTGCTCGGTGTGGCCTTTGCCGACCTGATCCATCAATACCTGTTCAACCCGGTCACAGTGGCGGCGGCCTTGGTCGTGGGCGGCGTGATCATGCTCTGGGCGGAGCGGCGCAAGCATCAAGTGCATGCCGAGAGCGTCGATGAGATGACCTGGAAGGATGCCTTGAAGGTTGGCTGCGCCCAATGCCTGGCGATGATTCCCGGCACCTCGCGCTCGGGGGCGACCATTATCGGCGGCCTGTTATTCGGCCTGTCGCGCAAGGCGGCGACCGAGTTTTCCTTCTTTCTGGCGATGCCCACTATGGTGGGGGCGGCTCTGTATTCCGGCTACAAGTACCGTGAGCTGTTCCGTCCGGATGATCTGCCGGTATTCGCCATAGGCTTCGTCACCTCATTTATCTTCGCCATGATCGCGGTACGGGCGCTGCTCAAGTTTATCGGCAACCACAGCTATGCGGCGTTCGCCTGGTACCGCATCGGCTTTGGCCTGCTGATTCTGGCGACCTGGCAGTTGCAGTGGATCGACTGGAGCACCGCACAACACTGAGTGCTTGGCCTGTATTCGGCAGATGGATTAAAGGCGCACCCAGGGGTGCGCCTTTGTCATAGTGGCGTCGGCTAACGGAGGCGCATATGGATCAGCTTGAACACCAGCTTCTTCGGCTCAATGGCATCGAGCTGAGTCTGTACAGCACCGGCCCCGCAACGGGGCGGCCGCTCTGGTTGCTGCATGGTTTCCCCGAGTGCTGGCATTCCTGGCGGGAGCAGATCGCGCCTCTGGCCGCCGCCGGTTATCGGGTATTGATCCCGGAAATGCGCGGCTATGGCCAGAGCAGTGCGCCGCGCGAGCCGCAAGCCTATGACCTGCTCACCCTGTGCGGCGATATTCAGGCCGCCATGGACGCGCTCGGCCAGCATGAGGCCTGCGTGGTCGGTCATGACTGGGGCGCGCCTGTGGCCTGGCATCTGGCGCTACTCGAGCCGCTGCGGATCAAAGCCGTGGTGGGGATGGCCGTGCCCTTTGCCGGCAGGCCCAAGCAACCAGCCATCGAGATCATGCGCCAGCTGTATGCCGGGCGCTTTCACTACATCCTGCACTTCCAGCAGCCGGGGGTGGCCGAGGCGGAAATGGATGCCGATATGCCCCGCACCTTGCGCATGATGATGCACAATACTTCGGCCGCCGTGCCCCGGGATTTCTTTCTGCAGGAAAAGCCAGCCGGCGCCGGGCTGTTCGATGGTATGCAAGACCCTGGCACCTTGCCCGCATGGTGTGATGCGCAAGCCTTCGAGCACTATCTGCAGACGTTCAACGGCCGGGGTTTTTACGGCGCGCTGAACTGGTACCGCAACTTCGAACGCAACTGGCAGCGCACCGAGGCTTTGGCTGACAGGCAGATCGAGCAGCCGGCGCTGTTCCTGATCGGCGACAAGGACCCGGTCGGCACGCTGGAGGCCTATACCCTCAAGCAGATGCCCAAGCGCGTCCCCCACCTGGAGCAGCATGTGCTAAAGGATTGCGGGCACTGGATCCAGAACGAGCAGGCGCAGCGGGTCAATCTGCTACTGGTGGATTTCCTGCGCCGTCACTATCCCGGCTAAAGCCTTTAGAATGCCGCGCTTTAAAGCATTGAGTCGCCATTGATGGAGCTGCAGGGGCTGTTGAAGAGCTGGAACGACGACAAGGGATTCGGCTTTATCCAGCCGCACCAGGATGGCGCCGAGGTCTTTGTCCATATCTCCGCCATACATGGCGATCGCCGGCCAGTGGCAGGCGATGCAGTGGTGTATAGCGCCAGTCAGGACCAGCAAGGACGCCTGCGCGCCGAGCATATGCGCGTGGCCGGCGCCTCAAGCCTGGATCGGCCGCCGATTCGGCAAAAGTCCCGCCTAGCCAAGGTGCCTGCTGCCGCAGAGCCTAAGCCAAGCACAGCAAGGCAGTTGGGGGCCTATGCCGGGCCTGTGCAAAACCTTGGCCCTAAACTGCTGGTCTTGGCGGCGCTGTGCGGCTTGCCGCTGCTCGGCAGTCTCCAGCTATTGCTGAACTCAGGATTTATCTGGGGGCTAGTGGCCTATGCGCTGACCAGCGTGCTCAGCTTTTGCCAGTACTGGGGCGATAAGCGCAATGCGCTTAAAGGGCGCCGGCGCACGCCAGAAAAGGCCATGCATCTGCTTGAACTACTGGGTGGCTGGCCCGGAGCCTTGCTGGCGCAGCAGTGCTTTCGCCACAAGACCCGCAAGCTCTCCTACCAATTGGCGTTCTGGGCGATTGTCGCGGCGCACCAGCTGTTCTGGGTCGACCGGCTGGTGCTGGGCGGTCGTTATTTCGCCAATGGGCTGCGCTACCTGCCTTAGCGCCAGCGAAGATCGAGCAACGGCCGCGGATTCTCTGGCTAATCTTGCTGGGTGCTGACACCTGTCTCAGCCTCAAGGGAGATTTGCCTATGTCACTGTCCATGTATCACGCCTCGATTCCGCCCTTCGTGCGCATGCTCGGCAACCTCTCGGCCATCCTGTACAAGGCCGAAGCCTATGCCGCTGAGCGTAAGATCGAACCGAGCGTTCTGCTCAACGCGCGCCTGGCGCCGGATATGTACCCACTGGTGCGTCAGGTACAGATAGCCACCGATAGCGTCAAAGGCTGTGCCGCGCGGCTGGCCGGCATCGAGGTGCCCAGCTATGCCGACACCGAAAGCAGTTTTGCCGAGGTGCAGGCACGCATCGGCAAGACCCAGGCGTTTCTCCAAAGCGTCACGGCAGCGCAAGTCGATGGTAGCGAGGGCAGGCCGATCACCCTGAAGTTTCCAGGGGCCGAACTGCACTTTACCGGCCAGGACTACCTGCTCAATTTCGTCCTGCCGAACTTCTATTTTCACCTGACCACCGCCTACGCCATTCTCCGCCACAACGGCCTGAATATCGGCAAGATGGATTTCCTCGGCCAGTCGTGATCGACAGGGCGTCGCTTAGACCGGCGACTGCCAGCTGCTAAACGCCTGGCTCAGGTGTTCGATCCAGGCGCGCACGGCCGGGAGCATACCGCGCCTGTGGGTGTAGACCGCCTGCAGGTGGCCTGGCGGCAGCCGCCACTGCGGTAGCAGGCGGATCAGCCGGCCATCGGCCAGTTCCTCGTGGCAGTAGGGCTGCGGCAGCATGCTGATGCCCAGGCCCGCCAGTACGGCGCGCTTGCGCACGGCAAAGTCCTCGATGGCCAGACGAGCCTCCAGGCTGATGTCCTGCACCTGGCCCTGCTCATGCTGGAAGCGCAGATGAATCTTGCGATCCGCCTCCAAGGCGCCGAGTGCCGGCAGCTTGGCCAGATCCTCAGGTGACTCGATGCTGATGCCCTGGAGCAGCTCCGGCGCCGCCACCATATAGGCTTGCGCCGGCTGCAGACGGCGGCTGATCAGTGCCGGATCTTCGTCTTCGGCGCTGCGCACGCGCAGCGCCACATCCACGCCCTCATTGAGCAGGTCGACGCGGCGATTGGTCTGCACGACTTCCAGTTGCACCTTGGGATAGGCCGCGAGAAAACTCACCACCAGCTCGGGCATCTGGGCGATGCCGTTCGGCGTGGTTACCCGCAGGCGCCCGCGGGGTTCGCTGGTCAGGCTGGCGACGGTTTCCTCGGCCTGTTCGGCCTCCAGCAACATGGCTTGGCAATGGCGCAGATAGCGCTCGCCTATATCGGTCAGCGCCAGTTTGCGCGTGGTGCGTTGCAGCAGGCGTGCACCCAGGCGGTTTTCCAGTTCGGCGATGCGCCGCGACAGGCGTGATTTGGGGATGCCCAGCGTGCGGCCGGCCGCGGCGAAACCGCCGGCTTCCACTACCTTGGCGAAGTAGAACAGGTCGTTGAGGTCATACATAAGCTTGTCGTCCTATAGATGGGACGAACTATCGCATTTGCGCTGACTAATCGGCCATTACTTTCATAGGTAGTATCAGCTTCATATTGATCGCCGCCGGGTGATCTCATCTGGAGACTGATATGAAACTACTGCACCTCGATTCCAGCATCCTCGCCGACTCATCCGCCTCCCGTCAGCTCAGCAGCGCCGTGGTCGACGCCTGGCAAGCCGCCGAGCCGGGTGTGCAGGTGATCTACCGCGACCTGGCCAGCGATGCCCTGAGTCATTTGTCCGCCCTTAGCCTGGTCGCCGCCGGCACACCGGCCGAGCTGCGCAACGCCGCCCAGCAGCACGAAGCCGAATTGTCGCAGCGCACCCTGGAAGAGTTTCTTGCAGCCGACGCCATAGTGATAGGCGCGCCTATGTACAACTTCGCGCTGCCGAGTCAGCTGAAGGCCTGGATCGACCGCATCACAGTGGCCGGCAAGACGTTCAAATACGGCGAGAACGGCCCGCAGGGGCTGGCCGGCGGCAAACAGGTGGTGATCGTCTCCACCGCCGGTGGCGTGCATGCCGGCCAGCCGAGTGGGGCGGCCCATGAGCAATATTTGAAGTTCGTCCTTGGCTTCGTCGGCATCGACGATATCCAGGTGGTGCGCGCCGAGGGTCTGGCCTACGGCGAAGAACCTCGGGCCGCGGCCATGCAGGCGGCCGCGCAGCAAGTCGGCGAGCTGTTCGCCATTGCGTAAATAAGCAGTGCCACAAAAAAGCCCGCTATTCAGTGCGGGCTTTTTTGTGGCGGCGGGCAGTGGCTTAGACGATCAGGCCCTGGCTGCGCAGGTAGTCGTCGTAGGTGCCGCTGAAGTCGGTCACGCCGTTGTCGGACAGCTCGATGATGCGGGTGGCCAGGGAGCCGACGAACTCGCGGTCGTGGCTGACGAAGATCAGCGTGCCCGGGTAGTTCTCCAGCGCCAGGTTGAGCGCCTCGATGGATTCCATGTCCAGGTGGTTGGTCGGTTCGTCCATCACTAGCACGTTGGGCTTCTGCAGGATCAGCTTGCCGAACAGCATGCGGCCTTGCTCACCACCGGAGATGACCTTCACCGACTTGAGGATCTCGTCGTTGGAGAACAGCATGCGCCCGAGATTGCCGCGCACCAGCTGCTAGCCGCCCTGGGTCCAGCGGCCCATCCAGTCGAACAGGTTGCTTTCGTCCTCGAACTCATCGGCGTGGTCCTGGGCGTAGTAGCCCAGTTCGGCGCTTTCGGTCCACTTCACCGAGCCGGCATCCGCGCTCAGTTCGCCGACCATGGTGCGCAGCAGAGTGGTCTTGCCGATACCGTTGGGGCCGATGATGGCTACGCGTTCGCCGGCTTCGACGGTAAAGCTGAAGTTCTTGAACAGCGTCTTGCCGTCGAAGCCCTTGGACATATTGTCGACGGTGACGGCCTGGCGGTGCAGCTTCTTGGTCTGCTCGAAGCGGATAAAGGGGCTGACACGGCTGGATGGCTTGACCTCGGCCAGCTGGATCTTGTCGATCTGCTTGGCGCGCGAGGTGGCCTGCTTGGCCTTGGAGGCGTTGGCCGAGAAGCGGCTGACGAAGGACTGCAATTCGGAAATCTGCGCCTTCTTCTTGGCATTGTCCGACAGCAGCTGCTCGCGCGACTGGGTCGCGGCGGTCATGTACTCGTCGTAGTTGCCCGGGAACAGGCGCAGCTCGCCGTAGTCCAGGTCGGCCATATGGGTGCAGACGCTGTTGAGGAAGTGACGGTCGTGGGAAATGATGATCATGGTGCTGTTACGCGCCGTGAGGATGTTTTCCAGCCAGCGGATGGTGTTGATATCCAGGTGGTTGGTCGGCTCGTCGAGCAGCAGTACTTCCGGATCGGAGAACAGTGCCTGGGCCAACAGTACGCGCAGTTTCCAGCCGGGGGCCACTTCGCTCATCGGGCCGAAGTGCTGGGCGACGGGGATGCCCAGGCCCAT
>NZ_JAUYNP010000029.1 GCF_030696055.1 Pseudomonas sp.
GTTGAAAACGACCTCGGAATGCTCATTTACAGCTCGTAAACTCCGCTTCCTCGGCCGTTTTCGCCACCGTTTATCTCTAGCTCGCGAGATCGTGAACAGCTTCTAAGGCATATTGCCGATGATTCGCTTGATCTCCGGCTCTGAGAACCCGCGCAGCGTCTGCGTCCGCACGTTGCCGAGCGAGCCGGCCTTCAACAGCAGAGAGGTGGCGGCCTCCTCCGGCCCCTCGACTATAAGCACCAGGTCGTAATTGCCGACCGTCCAGTAGGCCGCTTTGACCGTGATGCCGAGCGTCTCCGCCAGCGCCTTGAACGCTTGGAAACGATCCGGTGAGTCTTTGACCGCCCGGATGCCCTGATCGGTGAAGTTCGCTAGCGTGATAAAGGTTGCCATGGTTTCACCCCTGTTCGGGTGGATGGATGGCGGTCACTGGGTCGACAGTGATTACCTGGGAGAGGACCGCCACTCTTCCAAATCCGCTAGTCCGACCACACCTTTGAGTCTGTTTCTGCCGCATCGCTACGCGGGCCCATACCGCTGCTGCGCTCCAGCAAAGCAGCCTGGTAGGAATAGCAGTCCACTGCGCCACGCGCATGACCGCTGATCCACAGAGGCATAAAAAAGCCGGCCCGACAGCAAAGCTGGGGGCCGGCGAAGCACTATCGGGTCACACGCACACAACAGCGGAGCCAGTCCGCCTGGCAGCTGCGCGACCCAGCAGCTGCCATTGACCAGCCCGTGTAGCCTGGGCTGGGTTCAACGCCGCGCAGTCAAGCGCGGCGGATCTTGCACAGCAGCTTAACGGGCCGGAGCATCCTGAAAGCTGCCATTGGCGGCATCCTGGTACTCGCGCTCGGCCGCGGCGAAACGCTTGAGCATGGAGGCCGAGGGAGCCTTGTCCAGCAGGCTGAACACCACAATCCCGATGGTGGCGAAGATAAAGCCCGGGATGATTTCGTACAGGCCCAGGTGACCGAGGAAGTTCTTCCACAGGATCACGGTCAAGGCACCGAGCAGCATGCCGGCCAGGGCGCCGTTGCGGGTCATGCGCTTCCACATCAGGGACAGGATCACCACCGGGCCGAAGGCGGCGCCGAAGCCGGCCCAGGCGTAGGACACCAGGCCCAGCACGCGGTTTTCCGGGTTGGCGGCCAGGGCGATGGCGATCACCGCCACCAGCAGCACCATGGCGCGACCGACCCAGACCAGTTCGAGCTGGCTGGCGCCCTTGCGCAGGAAGGCTTTATAGAAGTCTTCGGTCAGGGCGCTGGAGCACACCAGCAGCTGGCAGCTCAGGGTGGACATCACCGCCGCCAGGATGGCGGACAACAGCACGCCGGCAACCCAGGGGTTGAACAGCAGCTTGGCCAGTTCGATAAACACCCGCTCCGGGTTCTCGGTCACGGCGCCGGCCAGGTCCGGGTTAGCCGAGAAGTAGGCGATACCGAAGAAGCCCACGGCCACCGCGCCGCCCAGGCACAGGATCATCCAGGTCATGGAGATGCGCCGGGCCGCCGGGATGGATTTCACCGAATCGGCCGCCATAAAGCGCGCCAGGATATGCGGCTGGCCGAAATAGCCCAGGCCCCAGGCCATCAGCGAGATCACGCCGACAAAGGTGGCGCCCTTGAGCATGTCGAAGTGGGTCGCGTCCTGGGCGGCGATCGCCAGGAAGGTGGTGTCGACGCCGCCGCTGGCCAGCATCACCACTATCGGGGTGAGGATCAGGGCGAAGATCATCAGAGTCGCCTGCACCGTGTCGGTCCAGCTCACCGCGAGGAAGCCACCGATGAAGGTGTAGGCGATGGTCGCCGCCGCGCCGGCCCACAGGGCGGTCTCGTAGGACAGGCCGAAGGTGCTTTCGAACAGGCGCGCACCGGCCACCACGCCCGAGGCGCAGTAGATGGTGAAGAACACCAGGATCACCAGGGCGGAGAAGATGCGCAGCACGCGGCTACTGTCTTCGAAGCGGTTGGTGAAGTAGTCCGGCAGGGTCAGGGCGTTGCCGTTGTGCTCGGTCTGCACGCGCAGACGGCCGGCGACGAACAG
Organism: Pseudomonas sp.; assembly: GCF_030696055.1. Taxonomy (GTDB): domain Bacteria; phylum Pseudomonadota; class Gammaproteobacteria; order Pseudomonadales; family Pseudomonadaceae; genus Aquipseudomonas. The sequence goes on from NZ_JAUYNP010000029.1 coordinate 2,050, forward strand.
CCAGTTGAGGTAGGCACCGGCGATCAGGCCGATGGCGATCCAGCCTTCGGACAGGCCGGACATATACACCGCGCCCGGCAAGCCCATCAGCAGCCAGCCGCTCATGTCGGAAGCGCCGGCGGACAGCGCGGTGACGAAACTACCGAGGCTGCGACCACCGAGGATGTAATCGGAAAGGTTTTGCGTGCGCATATAGGCGAATAGCCCGATCAGCACCATGGCTGCGATGTACACCACGAAGGTGACAAGCATTGGAGTACTAGCTGTCATTGGGGAGCTCCCCTCAGGTTTGTTGTTTTATTCAGGCAACGGGGATAGGCCCGTGCCCTGCTTGGCAAACCGCGCCCGCTTTTGGCGAACGCGCGCTACCGGCAAGGCCGCTACCCCCATAAGGAGCAACCGCCCTGCCGCTTCGGGGTTTTACACACCCCAATACGTGGTGAATTCGTTACGCGTCGGTCAGCGACAACAACGAGGCGTTGCCGCCCACCGCCGTGGTGTTGACCGAGGTGGTGCGCTCGTTGGCAAAGCGCAGCAGATAACTCGGGCCACCGGCTTTCGGCCCGGTGCCGGACAGGCCGCAACCACCGAAGGGCTGCACGCCGACCACCGCGCCGATCTGGTTGCGGTTGACGTAGAGGTTGCCGACCCGCGCCAGCTCCTCGATGCGCCGGGCGGTTTCCTCGTTGCGGCTATGTACACCCAAAGTCAGTCCATAACCTGTGGCATTGATAGCCGCGACCACCTGTTCCAGCTCGCTGGCCTGGAACCGCACTATGTGCAGGATGGGGCCGAAGTTTTCTTTCGTAAGCTCGCTGATGCCGCCGATCTCGAACGCCACCGGCGCCACGAAGTGACCGTCCAGGCCGGCCGGCAGCTGGGTTTCGGCGATCAGCTTGCCCTCGCCCTTAAGCTTGGCGATATGCGCCACCAGGCCGGCTTTGGCTTCGGCGTCGATTACCGGGCCAATATCGTTGACCCGCAGATGAGTCGGGCCCACCTTCAGCTCGGCCATGGCACCCTTGAGCAGCTCCAGCACGCGCTCGGCGATATCGGCCTGCACGTACAACACGCGCAGGGCCGAGCAACGCTGGCCGGCACTGGTGAAGGCCGATTGCACGGCATCCTTGACCACCTGCTCGGGCAGCGCGGTGGAGTCGACTATCATGGCGTTCTGCCCGCCGGTTTCGGCGATCAGCGCGGCGATCGGACCGTCTTTCTCGGCCAACTGGCGGTTGATAATCCGTGCAGTCTCAGTCGATCCGGTAAAGCACACCCCGGCGACCCGCGCATCGCGGCAGAACACGCCACCCAAGGTGGCGCCGTCGCCCGGCAGGAAGGCGATCACGTCTTTCGGCAAACCGGCCTGGAACATCAGTTCCAGGGCGCGGGCGGCGATCAGGCTGGTCTGCTCGGCCGGCTTGGCCAGCACGCAGTTACCGGCCACCAGGGCGGCGGCGATCTGGCCCAGGTAGATGGCCAGGGGGAAGTTCCACGGGCTGACGCAAACGAAGATGCCGCGGCCTTCATGGAACAACTCGTTGCGCTCGCCGGTCGGCCCTTGCAGCTCTTCGCGGCCCAGACGCAGGCGCGCCTGCTGTGCGTAGTAACGGCAGAAGTCCACCGCCTCGCGCACTTCGTCGATCCCGTCCTGCAGCGACTTGCCCGCCTCCAGGGTGCACAGCGCCATCAGCTCGGCGCGGTTGGCTTCCAGCAAATCGGCCAGGCGCTCCAGGATGCTCGCCCGAGCATCGATGGCGGTGGCATTCCAGCGCGGCCAGGCGCCGTGCAGCCCATTCAGCGCATCGGCGGCCTGGGCGGCCGTGGCGAACTGGGCGCTACCCACCACTTTGCTCAGTTCGAACGGGCAGCGCACTTCTTGCGGGCTACCGGCGAGTTTCTCGCCATTGATCACCGGTGCGACCTGCCATTGACGCTTGAGGTGCGACTGGTAGGCGAGCTCCAGCTCACTCCACGACGTTTGGATGTTCATATTGAGGCCTTGGGAATTTTTCCGCGCACTGCCGAACAGCGCAGGCGGGAGGGGGATTTTGTCATTGCCGATGCTTTTGCACGCGCGCAACTGCGTCACCGGATGATCGAGAAGGGACTCGATCGGCGTGCTCGGGTCGACCAGCTGGTGGACGAACGAGGAGTTCGCGCCGTTTTCCAGCAGACGCCGCACCAGGTAGGGCAGCAGGTCCTTATGTGCCCCTACCGGGGCGTAGATGCGCACGTTCTTGCCATGCTTTTCCAGCACTGTGTCGTACAGCGCATCGCCCATGCCGTGCAGGCGCTGGAACTCGAAGTCGCGCGGCTGCTTCTGCTCGGCCACTATCGCCAGGATGCAGCTGACGGTGTGGGCGTTGTGGCTAGCGAACTGCGGGTAGATCACCCCGCGGGTGAAATCCGACAAGAGAAAACGCGCGCAGGCCAGGTAGGAGGTGTCGGTGCCTTCCTTGCGGGTGAATACCGGGTAGCCGTCCAGGCCCTGGACCTGGCTTTGCTTGATCTCGGTGTCCCAGTAGGCGCCCTTGACCAGGCGCAGCGGCATCTTCTCGCCCAGCTCCTTGCCCAGCAGGCACAGCCACACCAACACCGGCAGGCAGCGCTTGGAGTAGGCCTGCACCACCAGGCCGAACTCGCCCCAGCCCTTGAGGGCCGGATCGCGCATCAGCTTTTCATAGAGTTCCAGGGACAGTTCGAGGCGATCGGCCTCCTCGGCGTCCACCGAGATGCCGACATTCAGCTTGCGCGCCCGCACGGCCAGTTCCAGCACATTGGCGAACAGCTCGGTCAGCACGCGCTCGCGCTGCGCCACTTCATAACGCGGGTGCAGGGCCGACAGCTTGATCGAGATGGACGGCCGCGGACCGGGACCGACCTGCGGCTCGGCACCGACCGTGTCGATGGCCTTGCGGTAGTCGGCCATATATTTTTCGGCGTCGCCCTGGGTCAGCGCGGCCTCGCCGAGCATATCGAAGGAGTAGGTGTAGCCCTTCTCGCGCTCCGGGCGACCGTTCTTCAGCGCCTCGGCAATGTTGCGACCAAGCACGAACTGCTTGCCCATCAGCTTCATGGCCTGGTTCATCGCCGCGCGAATCACCGGCTCGCCGGAGCGCTTGATCAGCTTGCCGAGGACGTTTTTCGGCCGGCCGTCGGTGGTTTGCGGGTCGACCACCTTGCCGGTCATCACCAGGCCCCAGGCGGCGAAGTTGACCAGCACGCTGTCGCTCTTGCCCAGGTGGCGTTCCCACTCGGCGGCGCTCAGCTTGTCGCGGATCAGCGCGTCGGCGGTGGCGGCGTCCGGCACGCGCAGCAGAGCCTCGGCCAGGCACATGAGCATCAGCCCTTCCTGGGTGTCGAGGCTGTACTGACGAAGAAGGGCGTCGAGGGTATCGACGGCGTTGTCCCGGCTACGTACATCTTCGATCAGGGTACGGGCACCGCGGCGGATAGTCGCGATGCCGGTCTCACCGGGGTCGGCGAGCTGCAACAGCTCGGTGAGATAGGCTGCCTCGTCAACGCTGTAGTTGGCGCTGATGACAGGGAAAAAATCGGCGGCCTTGGCGGCAGAGATCCGGTTAAGGAACTCGTCCTGCAAGACGTGACTGGCTTTAAACATCACGCCCATCCTCTTGTGGAGACTGTTTGTTATGGGTCTAGCGCAGCCTGGCGGGTCTGACCAATAACGACTGGGCCAAAACCTGCGCACTGCGCGAGCGGTAAGCGAATTTAGTGGCACAGGCATGACAGCTTCTTGCTGAAAGCTCTGGAGTTTTTGCAGAAAGCTCCAGGCCGGGGAACTAATGGCGAACGCTTGTTTGAAAAGCCGCCGACTCGCCGCCAGTTACATGGGCGGCGTGACATGGCGGGCGTTGGCCGCGTCACTGCTGGACCCTCCAGTCAATTCTCCAGTCATATGGCGCCTAGCTATGCATCCGCACAGAACCGCCCTGCATAACGAACTGCATGCCCGCCCCTCGCTGTATTTCAACGAGCCGGCGCACGTCTTCCATATCGCCCTGCTCGACCAGGGCGGGGTCAGCGCGGCGGTGATCGACGCCTTGGCCCAGGGCGCGGCCCAGCCGGCGCCCAACGGCAGCGCCCAGGGCGTGGTGCAACTGGATGGCCACCCGCTGAAGTGGGAACGGCATGCCGAGTTTTTCACCCTGACCCTGGTGCAGCCCAAGCAGACCAACAGCGAGTTCTGGCCGCCCCTGCCCGCCGCCCTGCAGGCGCTGATCGAGCCGCACCGGGCGCTGATCATCAATGCCGTGCAGATCCTGGTGGAGTCCGAACAGCACTGGGAGGGGCATAACGCCCGCTACGGCTTCAAGGACCCGGCCGGCTCGCAGATCGGCGGCGGCGATGCCGTGGTGTGGAGCGACTTCAGGCTGTGCCATGAGGGGCGCAACCGCATCCTGCTGGTCAACCGCAAGCTCAACGCCTATCGCCTGGGGCGGATGATCAGGCGCCTGCTGGAAATCGAGACCTACCGCATGATGGCCTCGCTGACCCTGCCGGTGGCGCAGGCGGTCGACCGCCAGCTCAAGGAGTACGACCAGCAACTGGCCAGCCTGTCCGATCGCAACGCCGACCCCGCCGCCACCAATGCCAAGCAACTACTCAGCGCCATCGCCCTGCTCTCGGCCACTATAGTGCGCAGCACGGCCATTCACCGCCAGCGCTTCAGCGCCGCCGAGGCCTATGCGCAGTTGGTGTTCGAGCGAATCACCGAGCTGCGCGAGAGCCATGTCGGCGACTGCCAGCGCCTCGGCATCTTTATCGAGCGGCGCTTCAAGCCCACGGTGCGCTACTGCGCCGTCACCGACCAGCGCCTGGCCCGTCTGGGCCAGAGCGTGGCCAACCTGGGCGAGCTGCTGCAGACCCGGGTGCAGGTGGAGGTGGAAGAGCAGAACTCGGAGATCCTGCGCAGCCTCAACAGCCGCGCCAGCACCCAGATCAAGATCCAGAAGGCGGTGGAGGGCCTGTCGATCATCGCCATCAGCTACTACCTGCTGAGCCTGTTCAAGCTCGGCGTCGAGGGCGCACACAGTCTGGGCCTCGACCTCTCGCCGCAACTGGCCGCCAGCCTGTTCGGCCCGCTGGCGCTGCTGCTGATCGGCGGCATCGCCCTGCGCATCCGCAAGGCCAAGCGCCATGGCTCCGCCGACCCGGGCTAGGTCAGGTGCTTATAGCCAAGCGCCATTGATCGCCGACCAGGCGCTTGGCAGGCGCCCGCCTACACTGGCTGAACAGGTGCAGGAGCGCATGATCTTGAGCGATGAAGTCTCGGAGTATTCGATCTATAGGCGGGTGGTCTCGCAGTTGATGCAGGGCGAGGAACAACTGCCCAGCCTGCCCACCATCACCCTGGATATCCGCCGCGCCCTGGGCGATCCGCAGGTATCCATGAGCGCCTTGGTGCGCCTGGTCAGCCGCGACCCGGCGCTGAGCGCCATGCTGATGAAACATGCCAGTTGCGCGCTGTACCGCCACAGCGTGACGCCGAAAACCCTGCAGGACGTGATAGTGCTGCTCGGCATGGGCGAGGTCGACCGCATTACCATGGTGCACAGCATCAAGAGCCTGTTCACCCTGCACAGCCCGGCGCACAAGCGCCTGTTTGTCGAGGCTTGGCAGCGCCTGGTGCTCAAGGCCAGCACCTGCGCCCTGCTGGCGCGCCTGCTCAGCCGCATCACCCCGGAACACGCCCTGCTGGCCAGCCTGCTCAGCGAGGTCGGTACCCTCGCCGTGCTCTCGGCGTTCAAGGATGAGGCCGTCATCCCCTCCAGCGAGCTGTACTACCGGCTGTGCCGCGAATACAGCAAACCCCTGAGCATCATAGTGCTGAAGAAATGGGCGGTGGATAACGAATATATCGAGGTGATACGCGGGACCGGCCACTGGCAATACAGCCCTGGGCAGCGCATCGAGTTGCTCGACCTGGTCAATCTGGCGCTCTATCACGCCCTGAAAGAACGCCAGGCCTTTAGCGATCTACCGCCGCTGACGGAACTGGCGGCCTATCAGAAACTCCTGCCGCCGCAGGACTTTATCGGCGAAAACGGCGAACTCAGCCTGATCATCGATCATCGCGCGGATATCCATGCGCTGGCCGCGACCCTGCACTAAAGCCGCTGCAACAACTGGGCAAGCAGGTCCCTATGCCTAGTCGTCGCCGGCCGCCGGGGCCAGGCCCAGGCTGGCGAAGCATTCACGCAGGTGCTTGATTTCCTGCTTGCTGCACACATTGCCGTGGTGCGGGTGATGCAGAAAAAATTCCTGCCCGTGCAACACCACGCGAAAGCGCGCACCGAGAATCGGCTCGACCGTCGCCCCCAGGTGATGCAGCAAGGACTCCACCTCACGCCAGTGGATATTGCCGGGCAAGGGCCCGTGGCAAATCGAGTGCAACAGACTCTGGTACTTGTGGCTCATGGCTCGCCCTCCGGCTGACTACCCTGCTACTGGCAGGATAGCGGAGTGTGCGGCCCTGCTCGGGAAACCCTGAGCAGGGCCGCCGAGCGGGACGCTGCCAGGAGCTGGGTCAGCCAGGCGCTGCGCTACAACCTTGTCACTCCAGCAGAATTGCCTGCGATAGATGCGCGAAAACCGTGGCAACACGGCGCAGGTGCCTGGACTCACTATGTGTCAGCAACCAGAGATCGGTCTGGCAGTCATCCAGGCTGTCGCTGATCGGGATGAGGTCTTCTCGCCCCTGGGCCAGGAAAATTGGAAGGATGCCCACACCCAGCCCCAGGGCCACCAGTTCCATGACAGTCAGGATGCTGTTGACCCGGTAGGCGGGCAGCACTTTCGGGAAGTGCTTTCTGCGCCAAAGCACCGAGGGATGTTCCGGAAGCGCATCATCCGGCGCTATCCAGTCGACCTCCCGCGCACTCAGCGCCTCGAGGCTGCTTATCCCGCTGAGCTTATGGGCATAGAGCGCAACGCGTATCGGCCCAAGGCATCTGCCCACCAGATGTTGTGGCGGGCGCTTGGTCGCCCGAACGGCGATATCGGCATCGCGCCGGGTCAGGTTCGCCAGTTCATTGCCTGTATGCAGCTCTAGGCTGAGGCGCGGGTGCTGGTCGCGCAAGGCCTTCAGCGAGGGCGCGAGCAGACCATGCAGAATGGTGTCCGTGGTGCTGATGCGTACCGAACCCGCCACCTCCTCTGGCTGCAATTGCGCTGCAGAGCGTGCCGCTTCCAGAGCCATCTCCATCTGCTCGGCATGTTCCGCCAAGGTGCAGGCCAGCTCAGTTGCCAGGTAACCAAGCCGGGAGCGCTCAAACAAGCGCTGGCCGAGATGGCGCTCAATGCGCTTGAGCGAGCGAAAGACCGTCGAGCTATCGACGCCGAGACGCTCGGCCGCCGCGGCGAGGGTGGCGCCCCGGCTCAGGCAGAGGACGACGTGAAGATCTGCAGCGCTGAGCTGGTATTGCGTTCGTGCATTCATGAGTTGCCCTGCAGCCTATTTAAATTGCACCAGCGCAATCTTAGGCTGGACTCGACAGCCCCTCAATGGAGAAACGCAATGCGCCACTTATTGGCACTCAATCCCACTCAGCTGGGGATCACCTTGCTGCGCACTAGCCTGGGCAGCATGTGGATCGCCCATGCCCTGCTCAAATACTTGGTCTTCAGCCTGGCGGGTACCGCGCAGTTCTTTGCCAGCGTTGGCTTTCCCGGATTGCTGGCCTATCCGGTGTTTGCCGCTGAACTGCTGGGTGGTCTGGCCCTTATCCTCGGGTTTTACCCGCGCCAGGTCGCGCTTGCCCTGGCGCCTATCCTGGCCGGTGCGACCTGGGTGCATCTGCCTAATGGCTGGGTCCACACCAGCCCAGGTGGCGGCTGGGAATACCCGCTGCTGCTGACGGTCGCCTCAGTCGCGTTGTGGCTTATGGGTGACGGCGCCTTTGCCGCACGACGCAGCCAACGCTTCGTCTTAAGCCAGTAGAGGACCCACTCATGCCGGCACCATTCCGATTGGTAAGCCATGCACTCTGCCCCTATGTCCAGCGCGCCTGCATAGTGCTGATGGAGAAGGGCATGGCCTTCGAGCGAATAGATATCGATCTGGCCAACAAGCCAGGCTGGTTCCTGCACCTGTCCCCACTGGGCAAGACACCGGTACTGCTGGTGGAGGATCAGGCCCTCTTTGAGTCTGCGGTGATCTGTGAGTATCTGGACGAGATCAGCTCGCCGCCACTGCACCCGCAAGATGCCTTGCAGCGGGCCCGGCATAGGTCGTGGATGGAGTTCGGCTCGACTGTCCTCAACAGCATTGCCGGCTTTTACAGCGCCGAGACGGAATCCGGCCTCGCCGCCAAGGCCGATGAACTCGCGATCAAGTTCAAGCAGGTGGAGGCGGCGCTGGATAAAGGGCCTTACTTTATGGGAGCAAGGTTCTCGATGGTCGACGCGGTGTTTGCACCTATCTTCCGCTACTTCGATGTATTCGACGACATAGCCGACTTTGGCCTGTTGACCCACAGCGCAAAATTACGCACCTGGCGCGCCCAGCTCTGCGCGCGGCCGTCAGTGCAACAAGCCGTCGGGCTGGACTACCCGCAGCTATTGCGCACCTTCTTACTCGCCAAGAACTCGGCGCTGTCCAGGCGCCTAGGCGCCTTGCCGATCGGCTGAAGCCGGCTCGCCGCACAGTTGCGGCCCTATAGCCGGTGAGCCTGGCCAGGATCGAACGCCGCGTATAGGCTGCAAGCACTGGCATAACCACTCAGGGATGGAGCCCCATGATCATCGGCCATGCACCAGCCGGATACATAGCCGCAGCGCTGTTACACGGCAAGCTGTTGGCCGGCCAGGTTTCGGCCCAGGCCTTTATCGTTGCCGGCGTGCTGGGGTAAACCCTCGGGCAATGCCGCTTAGTCGGCGCCGCGCAGGCGCTTGGGAGTCAGGCCGAGGTAGCGGCGCATGGCGGTGGTCAGGGCGCTCTGGCTGGAGAAGCCGCATTCTTCGGCGATGCGGATCAGCGGCAGGCCGCTTTCGCGCAGCAGGCGGGCCGCGCGGTCCAGGCGGGTCTTGAGCAGGTACTGGTGCGGCGTCAGGCCGACGCTGTCCTTGAACTGGGCGTGGAAATGACTGGGGCTGAGGCACGCCACCTGGGCCAGCTCGGCCACGCTGATACGCCGCGCCAGGTGCTCGACTATATAGCTGTCGAGGCGTTCCAGATTCAGCGGGCCCAGCACCCGCGCCTGCTGCTCGCCGAACAGGCGCAGGTGCAGCGCGCGCAGCAACACCCCGCCCAGGGCGCGGGCCAGCATGGGATCGGAGCCGTAGCGCTCCAGTTCCGCCCCGGCATAACTCAGCAGGTTCTGGAAGTCGGCATCCAGCTGCGGATAACGCGGGGTTTCGAATAGGTGGGTGAGCAGCTGCAGGTCTGCGCTGGAGGTGTCCTGCTCGTTCAGGTCGATGATCAGCATGCGGTTATCGCCGATGCCGGCGAACTGGTGGTCGGCATCCCCCGGCACCAGGCAGGCGCGCATGCGGCACACCTCGCCGCCACGGCCATTGACCTCGAACTCCGCGCGCCCAGCCAACGACAGCACCAACTGGTGGTGATCGTGGGTGTGTTCATGGGCCTGATCATCCAGGCGCAGCAGGCGGGCTTTGAGCATTGCAAGGGCCATCCGCGGGTGATATGGCGGCACTTTAACCAGTTGCGCCGCGCGCCGTAAGCCCCGCCGACCAGTGGCTGGCCAGTATCTTGCTATCCCCTTGGCAGAGCCGCTGTTTCCAGGGAGTACCCAGCCAATGCAGTCCACCTTGCCCCCCACCACCGCGCCCGGCATCGATGGCCGTTTCTGTCTGGTGGCCAGTTGTTGGCTGGCCGGCATCCCCCTGGCCCTGAGCGGCCTGTTCTGGCCGGCGCTGGCCAGCCTGGTGGCCGGCCTGCTGCTCTACCTGCTGCAGCAACAAGGCCAGCGCCAACAGCTGCGGCGCCTGCAACGCGGCCTGGCGCAGCTGTGCGGCGACAGCCGGCCCGACCTGCATCGGTTGATCGTCAGCAGCGGCGAGGAACGTCGCAGCGCCGAGCGCCTGCGCAGCGAGGTGCAGTTCGCCGGCCAGGCCCTGGCGCAGATGGCGGCCACCGCGCAACAGCGCAGCGATGAACAGGGCCAGCAGGTGGCGAATATCGGCCAGGCCAGCGCGGCTATCGGCCAGACCCTGGGGCGGATCCAGCACCTCGGCCAGCAGGCCAAAAGCGCCTTTCAGCTGGCGCACCAAAAGAGTGAGGCCGGCCGCCAGGACGCCCAATCGGTGGGCAGCGCCATGAGCGATATCCGCCATAGCCTGGGACGCACCGCCGACGCCGTGAGCCAGCTGCTCAATCACACCCAGGCGGTGGAAAGCTCCTTGCAGAGCATCCAGAGCCTGGCCAAACAGACCCAGTTGCTGGCCCTCAACGCCTCAATCGAAGCCGCCCGCGCCGGCGAGCAAGGCCGTGGCTTCGCCGTGGTCGCCGACGAGGTGCGTCAGCTATCCCTGGCCAGCGACCAGGCCGCGCAGCACATCACCCGGGTGGTCGGCGATATCGGTCAGGCGGTGCACAGCGTGCGCCATGAGGTCGAAGAACACCGCCACTTGCTCGACCAAGGCGCCAGCCGCAGCCAGGCCCTGGCCGAGGACCTGCACCAGCTCGCGCAACACAACCAGCACAGCCTGGCCGAGCTGCACAGCCTGCAACTGGCCCTGGACGAACACGGCAGCGCCAGCCAGGCCCTGCATGACCAGCTGCAGCGCATCGGCCAAGCGGTCAACGCCCAGCGCGAACAATCCCACGAGCTGCACAGCCTGACCCTGTACCTCAATCGGCTCACCGACGCCGATGCCAACGCGCAACGGAGCTGACCCATGGCTATCTGGCTGACCCCGCTGCTCGCCGCCCTCGCCCTGCTCGCCAGCCATACCTGGCTGCTGTTGGCCAGACGGCGGCGCCAACGCGCCCGCGAGCGGCTGTCCAACAACAGCCTGCAACTGGCCCTGGAACTGCTGCAGAACCTGCAGAAACACCGCGGCCTCGGCCCGCTCAAGGATGCCCAGAGCCAAACCCAGCGCGCGGCCATCGCCCGGCAACTGGATCGGCTCTGGCCAGGCTGGCCGAGCGCCGCGCAACGTCTGCCCGACCTCAATGCCGCCTGGCCGGCGCTGCGCGCGCAACCGGCGGACTTCAACGGCCACTGCCACCTGATCGAGCATCTGCTGGAGGCCATCCAGCTGCTGGAACTGCGCCTGGGTGAGCAGCACGCCCAGGTCAGCGCCGGGCTTAGCGAGGCCTGTCGCAGCCTCGAGGATCTGGGCCGACTGCGGGCGTTTGCGGTGCGCGCGGCCAATCACCCGCGCTGCCCCTTGGAGCTGCAGATTCAGATGCGCTACCTGTGCCAGCGCCTGGCCGGACCCAGCTGTGAACAACGGGTCCGTGCGGTGATCGAGCGCCTGGACCGTGAACTGATAGGCGCGGCGCATATCCGCCTGGCCCCCATGGATTGCTTCGCCCTGCTCACCCCGATCATCGACGAGCGCCTGCAGGCTTTGCGCGCCAGCCTGGCCTAAGAACCTGCCTACGATCTGCTGCGCGTCGGCCATCCGGCGTTAAAAACAGCCTCGAAATGCTCATTTACAGCTCGTAAACTCCGCTTCCTCGGCTGTTTTTGCCTTGTCTGGCTCTAGCTCGCGAGATCGTAAACAGGTTCTAAGCAGCCCCCTGCCAGGCTGGCCACATTAAGCTGACAGGGCGGCGCGACGCGCTATCACGCGGCGGCCGAAACCGGCGCTCGAACGCTGTATCTGGAACGGACTCGCCAAGGACTTAGGGCCGCCGACTGGCCGCGAGCTTGGCGCGATAGAGCCGCAGGCTCTCGGGGTTAAGCCACTGTTCATAGAAGGTCTGAAAGCGGGCGCGCAATGCTGGGTCAGCCAGCAAAGCATCCACCTGAGCCACGGTGCGTTCCCCCCAGGGGGTACGCGCGCAACTGAAGCGCGCTTCCAACAACCCGGTATTTTCCGCCACGGGCAGAAATACCGTGGGCTCCTGGCCAGCCTGCTGCCTCTGCAAGTACAGCTCCTCCACCGCAAAGCCCAGGGTGAAATCGATACGACCTCGCTGCAGCATGCCGTACAAGCCCTCGCTGTTATCCTCGCCGGCGCGCCAGACCACGCTCGGATCCGACTCGGTCGCGGCCAGCGGCTCCAGTAACTTATCGACCGCGCCGCCGTAGACCCGGCTGCGGGTTACCCCCATGCGCAATGCCCGATCCGCGATAATCCGCGCCAACTGCAGATCGCCGGCGCCATCGCGGTAAGGTGCAAAACGCGGCACCAACCGTTGCAGGGTAATGATGCCGCTGGGCAGCACTCGCAGATAAGGCCGACTGAATACGGCAAAACCCTCGCGCTTGGGGGTCTGGAACAGGGTCGCCGAACAGACCTGGTGCTTGCCATGCAAACCCGCCTGCATGATCTGCTCGCGGCGACTGGCATTGCCCTGTACTGAACGATGCTGGTAACCGGGCAACAGTTGCTGAAGCAGCAACTGGGATCTGTCCAGATAGCCCTCGCCGGTCTGTGGCCCGTGCAAAATCATAAAGGGCTTAAAGTCGCTCACCAGCCAGAACACATCCGGCTCGACGGCGGGCTCGGCAAACAGCGACAGGGACTGCCCACACAGCAAGACGGTGGACAGCAGTAAGCGCAGACGCATAAGCATCTCCTCGTTGCCAGCAGCCTTTCGGGCTCGCGTCTGTTAAGCCTGAACGACTTCTGCGACTGCCCTTTTTCTGCAAGCAGTGTAGCCGGCCACCCCAGGCCGAGCCGACAGCGGCACCCGCAAAGCGGCTATGCTGGCAACCACCGCCCACAGACAGGAGTTGACCATGACTGCCCTCCGTTTGCCGCTGCTGCTCAGCCTTGCCTTGTTGAGTGCCTGCGCGCAAAAGCCGACCAGCGTGGCCCTGCAACAGAACCAGCAGAGCAAATGCCCGATGACCCTGCACAGGGGCCAGCAACTGATCCTGACGATGCCGAGCAACCCCACCACGGGCTTTCGCTGGCTGGTCCGCGACGCTGCCGCCAATGTCCTGCAAAGCCTTGGCCCGGAGGTGTACAGCAACCCGGAAGACGCCGGCCTGGTTGGCAGCGCCGGGCGCTCGACCTGGCGCTTCCAGGCCAAGCAAGCCGGTGAAGGACGCCTGCTGCTGACCTATGAGCGGCCCTGGGAAGTGGGCGTGGTGCCGGCACGGCGTTTCGACTGCGGCATAAGGGTCGAGTGAGCCGGCGGTGCGGGACTGTTCGTACTGTCCGATAGCCTGATCGGTATCCACCGTTTTGTCGCGCCATTCGAGGCTGCGCCTTACGCCATTATCCTCAGCTACTGGTTGGGTCAATGGGGCATCGCCGCCTCGACTTTCCGGCGCCGAAAAAGCCTTAATCGGTGACAGCTTTAACCAGCAGAGCAACAATAAATCAGCTATAGAAATAGACAGGAACAACTCAGAGAAAACATCATGATGGACAAGAGGTATGTAGTTAGCCTGCTCCTCATGCTGACATGGCTATCGGGTTGCAGCAGCCTGTTACCCAGCGAACACGCAGAAGCGCGCTCCCCTTTCGGTGACTACCTGGACTCAGAAATACGCTACTCCCAGGCCATACCGGGAAAAACCACTCGCTCCGAACTCTTCGCCCTGGGCTTCGATCCGCTGACCCAGGGCAACGGCAGGATGCTCTCCTTTATCGACATCCGCCTGATGTTCGTGCAGGCGAATGTGCCCCTCGACTACCTGCCCGATGGCCTGCTGCGCTGCCTGGAAGCCAAGGACCGCTGTGTGGGTTACGCCTTCGAATTCAACAAGACCGACACCAAACGGGTGGGCAACTTCTGGGCCGACGCGTTCAACTTCCGCAAGAAACGCGAACTGCAGGGCTGGGCTTTCCGCGCGGTGTTCATCCTGGTGGATGACATGCTGGTGCACAAGCTGAGCAATGGCGAACCGAATATTCGCCGCTACGAAGTCAAGCGCAATCCGCTGGGTCCGCTGCAGGGGGCTGGCGAGTTCATTTTCGACCAAATGAAGTAATGATGGTTTGGCTTAGCGCCGCACTTGGCTAAAATGCCGGCCTTTCTCGACTTATGCGCAGCCACCGTGACCAAACAGCCCGATCGCCTCTTCGCCCAGCCCCTGGCCCAGGTGCCGGACTTCGCCTTCAACGAGGACGTGGTGCGGGTGTTCCCGGACATGATCAAGCGCTCGGTACCCGGCTACCCGACCATAGTCGAGAACATCGGCGTGCTGGCCAGCCAATTCGCCCAGCCGCACAGCCTGCTGTATGACCTGGGCAGCTCCCTCGGCGCCGTGACCCAAGCCCTGCGCCGCCATGTGCAGATCGAAGACTGCCGGGTAATCGCCGTGGACAACTCCAGCGCCATGGTCGAGCGCTGCCGCGAATACCTGCATGCCCAGGACTCGATGTTTCAGGAACTGCTGCCAGTCGAGGTACTCGAAGCGGATATTCTGAGCCTGGAATTTCAACCGACTTCTCTGGTGGCGCTGAACTTCACCCTGCAATTTATCCAGCCAGAACAACGCCTGGCCTTGCTCACGCGCATTCGCCAGGCCCTGCTGCCCGGCGGCGCGCTGATTCTGTCGGAAAAGCTGCGTTTCGAAGACAGCCAGCAGCACGAGCTGCTCACGAACTTGCATATCGCCTTCAAACGCGCCAATGGCTACAGCGAACTGGAAATCGCGCAGAAGCGTAGCGCCATCGAAAAGGTCATGCTGCCGGACAGCCTGGAGCAGCACCGCGAGCGCTTGCTGGCCGCCGGTTTCAGCAAAGTCGTGCCCTGGTTCCAGTGCCTTAACTTCGCCTCCCTGATTGCCCTGCCATGATCAACCGCCTCGACCTCGACGCCCTGCAAGCGGCGCTTGCCGGTACGCCACTGCAAGACTGGTCGGCCGACCTGCCCGGGCAGATCGACGCCAAGCTGGCCATAGGTCATGGCGATCTGCAGCGCTGGTATGGCGCGGTACAAGCATTGCCGACGCTCAACGTCGAGCAGCTGGAGCTGCTGAAGACCTTTAGCTTTTCCGGCCCTTGCGACGAGCCCACTCGAGCGGCGCTGAAAAGCGCGCTGCAAGGCCTGAGCCCCTGGCGCAAAGGTCCCTTTGATCTATTCGGCGTGCATATCGACACCGAATGGCGTTCGGACTGGAAATGGCAGCGCGTCGCCCCACACCTGGAGCTGACGGGCAAACGCATACTGGATGTCGGCTGCGGCAACGGCTACTACATGTGGCGCATGCTCGGCGCCGGCGCCGCCAGCGTGGTCGGCATCGACCCCAACTGGCTGTTCCTCTGCCAGTTCCTGGCGCTCAAGAATTACCTGCCCGAGCTGCCCGCCTGGCATCTGCCCCTGGCCTTCGAAGAATTGCCGGCCAAGTTGCAAGGCTTCGACACGGTGTTTTCGATGGGCGTGCTGTACCACCGCCGCTCCCCCATCGATCATTTGCTGGACCTGAAGGATTGCCTGGTCAAGGACGGCGAGCTGGTTCTGGAAACCCTGGTGGTGGAAGGCGATGCGCAGCAGGTGCTGATACCGGAAGACCGCTACGCGCAGATGCGCAACGTCTGGTTCCTGCCCTCGGTAGCGGCGCTGGAGCTGTGGTTGCGCCGCGCCGGTTTCGTCGATATCCGCTGCGTGGATGTCAGCAGCACTTCGGTGCAAGAGCAGCGCTCGACCGACTGGATGCGCTTCCAGTCGCTGCCGGAGTTCCTCGACCCGGCCGACCATAGCCGCACGGTGGAAGGCCTGCCGGCGCCCAGTCGCGCCGTGCTGGTGGCGCGCAAGCCGTAACCGTAGGTTGGGCTGAAGAGCGAAGCGAGGAAGCCCAACAGGGTATCGGCGTCTGCTCGTTGGGCTTCGCTGCGCTCAGCACCAACCTACGCACCAACCTACCCGCGATTGGCCGCCGCCACTATCAGCTGCTTCATCTCCACCACCGCCTGCTTAAAGCCGACAAACAGCGCGTGGGCCACCAGGGCGTGGCCGATATTCAGCTCGTTGATCCCGGCGATAGCCGCCACCGGCTCGACGTTGTGGTAGTGCAGGCCATGGCCGGCATTGACGATCAGGCCATGGGCCAAACCGCAGGCTACGCCATCACGAATTCGCGCCAGTTCGCGGGCCGCCTCCTCAGGCGTATGGGCGTCGGCATAACGCCCGGTATGCAACTCGATGGCCGGCGCACCGACGCGCTTGGAGGCCGCGATCTGTCGCTCGTCCGGATCGATAAACAACGAGACTTCGCAACCTATCTTGCTCAAGCGCTGCACCGCCGCGCCAATCCGCGCCTCTTGCCCGGCCACGTCCAGGCCGCCTTCGGTGGTCAACTCCTGGCGGGTTTCCGGTACCAGGCAGACATGCTCGGGACGGATGCTTTCGGCGAAGGCGAGCATCTCTTCGGTCACGCCCATCTCGAAGTTCATCCGCGTTTGCAGCACCGCCTTGAGCAGGCGCACGTCGCGCTCCTGGATATGCCGGCGGTCTTCACGCAGGTGCACGGTAATGCCATCGGCGCCGGCTTCTTCGGCGTCCAGCGCGGCCTTGACCGGGTCTGGATAACGGGTACCACGGGCCTGGCGCAGGGTCGCCACATGGTCGATATTCACACCCAGCAGAATTCGGTTGGCATCAGTCACGGTTCGGCTCCTTGAGCGTCATAAAGAGTTCGCGGCTGACCAGGGGTCGACCGCCTAGATGGGGGGCCAGAGCTTGGCGCATCAGGCGCTTGGCCGCTGCCAGCGCCCCGGCTGCAGTCCAATCGGCTTCGGCCATGGCGAGTAACTCGGCCCCTTGAAACACGCCGGGCTGCAATTGCCCGACCGCCTCCAGGCCGGCATCGGCTTGCAATCGATACAGCCCTTCGGCCGCAATAGGCTGGCCGTGGCGATCATGATCCAGGGCGAAACCATAGCCCAGCTCATCGAGCAAACGCCATTCAAAAGCGCGCAACAAAGGCTCCAGCGCCCGGCCCTGGGCCAGCGCCAGCACAGTCATGGCGTAGTGTTCGAACGTTGCCGGATGCGGGTCTTCGGCCGGCAGCAGGCGGATCAACAGCTCATTCAGATAGAGGCCACTGAATAGCGCCTCGCCGCTAAGCAGATTGGGGATGCCGGCGGCCTCCAGGCGGCCGACATTCTTCAGCTCACCACGCCCGCGAAACTCCACTTCAAGCGGCACGAAGGGCCGCGCCAGGGTCCCCGCCTTGCCCCGCGCCCCGCGCAGCACCGCGCGCAAGCGGCCTTGCGGGGTGAGAAAGTCCACCAACGCGCTGCTTTCACGGTAAGCACGGCTGTGCAGAACATAGGCTGGCTGGCTAAGCGCAAGCATGGCGGGTTTTACTCAAAGAGCTGGGCGCCGGATAGCGCCCATGCGCGACTCAGATATCGTCGTAACCCAGCGAACGCAGGGCGCGCTCGTCGTCCGACCAGCCGCCTTTGACCTTGACCCAGAGGTTGAGCATGACCTTGGAGTCGAACATCACCTCCATGTCCTTGCGTGCTTCCTGGCCAATGCGCTTGATCCGCTCGCCCTTGTCGCCAATGATGATTTTCTTCTGCCCGTCGCGCTCGACCAGAATCAGCGCATGGATATGCAGGATGCGCCCGTCACGCTTGAACTCCTCGATTTCCACGGTGATCTGGTAGGGCAACTCGGCACCCAGCTGGCGCATGATCTTCTCGCGCACCAGCTCGGCGGCAAAGAAGCGACTGGAGCGGTCGGTGACCTGGTCTTCCGGGAAGAAGTGCACGCCCTCGGGCAAACGCTCACCCACCAGTTTTTCCAGGGTACCGAGGTTGTGCCCATGCTGGGCGGAGACCGGCACTATTTCCGCATTCGGCAACTGGGTGGCCAGCCACTCCAGGTGCGGCATCAGCTCGGCCTTGTCTTCGATGCGGTCGGTCTTGTTGATCGCCAGAATCACCGGGCCCTGCACGTACTGCACTCGCTCGAGGACCATCTGGTCTTCGTCGGTCCAGCGGGTGCGATCCACCACGAAGATCACCACGTCGACGTCTTTCAGCGCCGACGAGGCGTTCTTGTTCATATAGCGATTAAGAGCTTTCTCGTTGTTCTTGTGCAGGCCGGGGGTGTCCACATAGATCGCCTGTACCGCACCTTCGGTCTTGATCCCGAGCATATTGTGCCGAGTGGTCTGCGGTTTGCGCGAGGTGATCGCCAGTTTTTGCCCGAGGATATGGTTGAGCAGCGTCGACTTGCCCACGTTGGGCCGGCCAACAATGGCGACATAGCCACAGCGTGTAACAGGTGAATCAGTCATTACCATTCTCCACACCCAAGGCAATTAAAGCTGCGGCCGCCGCGACCTGTTCGGCGATACGACGGCTGGCACCCTGCCCCAGGGTTTTATCATTCAATAAGGTGACCAGGCACTCGACCACGAATGTCCGGCAATGCGGCTCGCCCTGGATATCCACCACGTCATAACGCGGCAGCTCACAGGCGCGCGATTGCAGAAACTCCTGCAAGCGGGTCTTCGGGTCCTTGTTGGTGTCGACCAGGGTCAAACTGTCCAGCTCAGTGGTCAGCCACGCCAGTACCCGCTCACGCGCGGCGTCCATGCCGGTATCCAAGTAGATGGCACCGATCAGCGCTTCGAGGGCATCGGCGAGGATGGACTCGCGGCGAAAACCACCGCTTTTCAACTCACCCGACCCCAGGCGCAGGTATTCACCGAGATCGAAGCCGCGGGCCAGCACGGCCAGGGTTTCACCTTTGACCAGACGCGCACGCAGGCGTGACAGCTGGCCTTCGCGGGCCAGCGGGAAGCGCTGGAACAGCGCCTCCCCGGCGACGAAATTGAGGATGGCATCCCCCAGAAACTCCAGACGCTCATTGTTGCGCCCGGCAAAACTGCGGTGGGTCAGGGCCAGGACCATCAGATCCTGGTCTTTAAACTTGTAACCGAGCTGACGCTCGAGTCGAGCCAAGGAATCACTCACGGCATGCGCACACGGAATTCTTTATCGAAACGCACCACCAGGTCGATATTCTCAATCAGCGGTTCACGCTTTTCGTACTTCAGGTGCGCGCGAAATTCGTTGTTCTCGATCTTCACCTTCAAGGCTTCCTTAATGTCCAGATCGCGAATACTGTTCACCTGCATACCTGAGCTGACATGGCTGTAGAAGTCGCCCACCGTAGCAATTTGCTTGGCCCTGTCGGTTTCCACCGACATGATGGTTTTTTCCAGCGACATATAGTCGAAATAATGCGGCAACACCTTAAATGCCGCACTGGCGAAAAAGGCCACCAAGGCCAGCACCACAAGCACACCGAGAATCGACATACCCTTTTGCGAACGCGCAAGTTTCATAGTTGACCCCAAGTTAAAGTTATTGAAGAGCCTGAAGGCTGGAGACAAGAGTATTTATAGCCTGCGACGCCGTATTGAACAGCGTCGCAGAATTAGCAGCGCCTTAGTGAATCAGGCCAATGCGGGAGAAATTGGGTAGATTGCGCAACTTGGGATCGGGCCAGCTCATCCATACCGCGAAGGCTTTGCCGACAATATTCCGATCCGGCACCATGCCCCAGAGCGGTTTGGGAATAGCCGGATCATTCCAGTAACGGCTGTCGTTGGAGTTGTCGCGGTTGTCACCCATCATAAAGTAATGCCCTTGCGGCACGACCCACTCGCGCCCCGGCTCAACGCGATAGCGCTGCATTTCCTTGCGGATCAGGTGCTCGGCCTCGCCCAGCTTTTCCTTATAAAGCACGGCGCTGCCGAGACTGCCCGGCTCCTCACCGATCAATTGCTCGGCCACTGGCTTGCCGTTGATAAACAAGCGTTTATCGGTGCTGTAGGCCACATGATCGCCAGCCAGGCCAACCACACGCTTGATGTAGTTGATATTGGGCTCGCTCGGGTAGCGAAACACCATCACATCGCCGCGTTGCGGGTCACCGACCTCTATCACCTTGGTGTCCAGCACAGGCAAACGAATGCCGTAGGCGAACTTGTTGACCAGAATAAAGTCGCCCACTTCCAGGGTCGGCTTCATCGATCCGGACGGAATCTGGAACGGCTCGACCAGAAACGAACGCAACACCAGCACTATCGCCAGCACCGGGAAGAAGGATTTGCCGTACTCCACCAGCATCGGTTCCTTGTTCAGCCGATCCAGCACCACTTCGTCCGGCTCGCTGACCTGACCATGGTAGGTGGCGATGGCCGCCCGACGGCGCGGCGCCAGGAAGATCAGATCGAACAAGGCCAAGACGCCACACAGGGCGACGGCTATGACCAGCAACAGCGGGAAATTTAGCGACATAGGACCTAACTATCCAACCTGAGCACGGCAAGGAAGGCTTCTTGTGGAATCTCCACGTTACCCACCTGCTTCATGCGTTTCTTACCGGCTTTCTGCTTTTCCAGCAGCTTGCGCTTACGGCTGACGTCACCACCGTAGCATTTGGCCAGTACGTTCTTTCTGAGTGCCTTGACAGTCGTGCGCGCCACAATCTGCCCGCCAATGGCGGCCTGAATGGCCACATCGAACATCTGTCGCGGAATCAGCTCTTTCATCTTCTCGGTCAACGCACGGCCTTTGTAGTGCGCGTTGTCACGGTGCACGATCAACGCCAGGGCATCGACCTTCTCACCGTTGATCAGCACATCCAGCTTGACCAGATTAGCCGACTGATAACGATCGAAGTGATAGTCCAGCGAAGCGTAGCCACGGCTGGTCGACTTCAGACGGTCGAAGAAGTCCAGGACCACTTCGTTCATCGGTAGGTCATAGGTCACTTGCACCTGGGAACCGAGGAACAGCATGTCGTGCTGCACGCCCCGTTTCTCGATGCACAGGGTAATCACGTTACCCAGGTGTTCCTGGGGGACCAGGATGCTGGCGCGCACGATCGGCTCGCGCATGTCTTCGATGCTCGAAAGATCGGGCAACTTGGACGGGTTGTCGACGTAAATCGTTTCACCTGTCTTGAGCAGCAATTCGAAAATTACCGTCGGCGCGGTGGTGATCAGGTCGAGGTCGTACTCGCGCTCCAGACGCTCCTGGATGATCTCCATATGCAGCATGCCGAGGAAACCGCAACGGAAGCCGAAACCCAGAGCGTCGGAGCTTTCCGGGGTGTACTGCAAGGACGAGTCGTTCAGCGTGAGCTTTTGCAGGGCTTCGCGGAAATCTTCGAAGTCGTCGGAACTGACCGGAAACAGACCGGCATAGACCTGCGGCTGAATGCGCTTGAACCCGGGTAGCACGTCGACATCGGGGGTCGAGCTCAAGGTCAGGGTATCGCCCACTGGCGCACCGTGAATATCCTTGATGCCGGCGATGATAAAGCCCACTTCACCGGCTTTCAGATCGGTGGTGGCGCTGTGCTTGGGGTTGAATACGCCGACGCTGTCCACCAGGTGGATCTTGCCGGTGGATTTCACCAAAATCTTGTCGCCCTTCTTCACCCGGCCGTGACGTACACGCACCAGGGACACGACGCCCAGGTAATTATCGAACCAGGAGTCGATGATCAGGGCTTGCAGCGGATCTTCGATATTGCCGGTCGGCGCTGGAATGGTGCTGACCAGACGCTCGAGCACCTCATCGACGCCCAGGCCGGTCTTGGCACTGCAGGTCACCGCATCGGTGGCATCGATGCCGATGATTTTCTCGATTTCTTCTTTGACGCGGTCCGGATCGGCTTGCGGCAGATCGATCTTGTTCAACACCGGCATGACCTCGAGGCCCTGCTCGATGGCGGTGTAGCAGTTGGCAACCGACTGTGCCTCGACGCCCTGGCCGGCATCGACCACCAGCAATGCGCCTTCACAAGCCGCCAGGGAACGACTGACCTCATAGGTGAAGTCGACATGGCCGGGGGTGTCGATAAAGTTCAGCTGGTAGGTCTTGCCGTCACGCGCCGTGTAATACAGGGTCACGCTGTGCGCTTTGATGGTAATACCGCGCTCACGCTCCAGATCCATGGAATCCAGCACCTGGGCTTCCATTTCGCGCTCGGCCAGGCCACCACACATCTGGATAAAACGGTCAGCCAGGGTGGACTTGCCATGATCGATGTGGGCAATGATGGAAAAATTGCGGATATGACTCAGGTCACTCACAGGACAACACTCGAAAAGGCCGCAGGCGACTGCCCGCCGAAAATAGCCGTGAAGTGTACCCGAAAGGCACCCGGCGCGTCATCAAGACCGCAATGCTGCAGGATGCAAAAGGGCGACCGCAGTCGCCCCTTTGCGCCTGGCACAACGGTCAGTCGGCCAGCTTGAAGGTAATAAAGCTGGCACGCCCCTGACGCAACACGCGCATGGACACCGAACGGTTCTTCGGCAAGGCCTGGGCAACCTCGGCAAAGGTGGTAGCCGAGTCGATCGCCTCATTGTTCAGATGCGTGATCACATCGCCTGGGCGCAGGCCTATCAGAGCTGCCGGGCCGTCCTGGACCTCAGAGATCACCACACCGCCTTTCAGGTCAAGCCCCTTCTTCTGCTCATCGGTCAATTCGACAACCTTGACCCCCAGACGGTTGCTGCTGCGCTCCACGCCCGGCGCCGCAGCGCCCGCCAATGACTCACCCTCTTCCGGCAAGGCACCGATGGTCAACTGCAACTTCTTGCGCGAACCGTCGCGCACCACATCCAGCTCAGCCGTGCTGCCCGGTTTCAAGGTACCGACCAGATGGGGCAGATCTGCCGACATGATGATCGGCTGACCATCCAGACTGAGGATCACATCCCCCACCAGCAACCCGCCCTTGGCCGCCGGACCCTCTTCCAGCACCTGGGCTACCAGGGCACCGGCCGGCTTATCCAAACCAAAGGACTCGGCCAAATCCTTGTTCACTTCCTGGATCACCACCCCCAACCAGCCGCGACTGACCTTGCCAGTGCTCTTGAGCTGATCCGCCACATCCATGGCCACGCTCATGGGAATGGCGAACGACAGCCCCATAAAGCCGCCGGAGCGAGTAAAAATCTGCGAATTGATGCCGACCACTTCACCGGCCAGGTTGAACAGCGGCCCGCCGGAGTTACCCGGATTGATGGCCACATCGGTCTGGATAAAGGGTACATAGCTCTCATTGGGCAGGCTGCGCCCCTTGGCACTGACGATCCCGGCCGTCACCGAGTGATCGAAGCCGAATGGCGAGCCGATCGCCAAGACCCATTCGCCCACCTTCAAATCTTCCGACTTGCCCAGCTTGACGATAGGCAAGCCCTTGCCTTCAACCTTGAGCAAGGCCACATCGCTACGCGGATCGGTGCCAATCAACTTGGCCTCAAGCTCACTGCGATCAGACAGACGCACGATAATTTCATCGGCGTCGGCAATCACATGGTTATTGGTCAGCACATAACCATCGGCCGAAATGATAAAGCCCGAGCCCAGCGACTGCGCCTCGCGCTGACGGCCGCCACCTGGATTACGCGGAATCTGGGGGATATTGCGTTCGAAGAACTCACGAAACATCGGTGGCAAGCCTTCCAGATCAGGCACATTCAACTGCCCATTAGCAGTCGCCACACGATCCGGCACCTTCTGCCGGGTGCTGATATTCACCACCGCAGGCGAAGCCTGCTCAACCAGCTCAGTAAAGTCAGGCAGGTTCGCTTGCGCAGCCAGCGCCTGCCCCATCAACAGCAGGGCGCAGAGCGCAGTAAAAGATGTTTTCAAGCCAGGTATCGACATACAACTCCCCCATCGAAAACAAGCAACAGAATTAAACCGCCAGCGCAGTGCCGGCGAGAAAAGCACGCAAGACCATAGGCTGCAAAGCCGGATCGCCCGCCGTTTGCTGACTGCGCCAGCGCACCAGCAAACAAGCGGCAAACAATCCAGCCAAGCCACTGAGAATGACCATAGGCTCACTCAAGTGCAGGTGTTCGGCCAGTACGGCAGCCGCAAACAACCCCAGCAAAGGAACCAGATAAAGCAACAGCGCGCCACGCACCAACAAGTCTTCACGCACGCCTATTACCACGGCATCGCCCACCTGCAGCTGCAAGCTGGACAACGCCCGCACATAGCCGCGCCGACCACTGGAGCCGAGTTGCTCGAGCAGCCCCTGGCCCCAGCCGGCCTTGACCGAACAACTGCAACAGGTGCTCTTGCGCAGCGACTCCACCCATACCGCGCCGGGCGCTACCGCCACCACCCGCCCCTGTTCCTCGATCATGGCGCTGCCTGCGCTTTCGCCGCGCGCATCGACAAGGCGATACGCTCTGCTGTGCCCAAGGGAATCTCACCGATCACAGTCACCATCACATCGCCATCACTGGTTTTCAATCGGCGCGACACCGCCACGGTCGGGCCGAGCTGGCTGCGGACATCCTCAGCCGCGGCGTCGCGCAAGGGCTCCATAAATACGGAAAAACGTGCCAAGCCGTCATCATAAACCTGGCAAGCGACCGGTTCACTCGAGGCTGGGCTACGCCGCTGGGTGGTCGAAGTCAAACTGAACCCCGGCGGCAACCACTCGGATTGCCAGGCGCCTGGAGCGACCGTTTGCATTTCGGGCACGCGCACCGGCCGACAGCCAGCCCCCGGCTCAAGCGCCTCAATGCTAGGCATCCGAGTGTCCAGCAGAGTGAACTGAAAGCGCTCCAGCAACTGCCCTTTATCGTTCAACAGCAAAGATTTGAGCGGCAGCGCGCTCTGCTGATCCAGGTGCAATTCAATCCCATAGCGGTGCTGATCACGCGGCACCAGCGCCAATACCACCGTTGCCCGCCCAGCCACCCGCGACTTGCCCAGCACCCGCAGTTCGTACCACTTGTCCAGTTGCTCGGCATTCAGCTCACGCGCAGGCCATATCTGGCTGTCGATCAGCTGATCAGCCAGATTGCCACTGGCACACTGCACACGACCATCAACCCGCAGCACTTCCTGAGCGGAACCATCGAGCTGCAGCAAGCGCTCGCGCATGGCGCCGCCCTCTTCGACCCGATGCCAGACACTATGGGTTGAAAAGCTGCCGTTGCGCTCGTAAACAAAAGCGCCCTGGAAACTTTGGCTGCGCTCAGCCTCAGCCAGACGCTGCAACCACGCCTGGGCATCGGCAGCAACGGCAGGCAATGCCAGACAGCTGCCGAGCAACCCGGCAGCGAAAGAGACAAAGCGCATGCGCCTCCTTAACTTAACGGTTTTCCAGGCTCGCCGCGCGCGCATAGGGCAGCGCACTCTCATTGGCATGCATTGCGGCTTGCTGTGCATGCTGACGCAAATAGGCCGGCAGGCGCTGTTCGTGCCAACCCGACTGACCCTCACCGACCGCAGGGGCAGATGCAGTATCCGCGGCATTGAAGCCCGCCAGCATGGCCGGACCGCTCGCCTGGGGAATGCTAAGCGTCGGTTGCGCTGCCTGTTGCGCCAACTGCGCACCGCTCAGCTCATCCTGATTGTATAAACGCACCCCAGCCAGCACAGCCAGGGTAACCGAAGCGGCTACCGCCAACCGGCCCACAGTACGCCAGCTTCCACGTAGTTTGTTAGCCCGCGCTGGCGCCGCCTCATCGGCCAATGCCGCGGACACCGCAGCAGCGATATCCAGGCGTGGCTCAAGCAATTCCTTGTGCATGACCGCACGCGCAATCTGGTAACGCGACCAGGTTGCGCGCAGTTCGGCGTCGTCACTGGCTGCGAGCACTCGCCGTAGTTCCAACTCATCTGCTTCGTTATCCATCACCGCGGACAGCGATTCCTGTAGGGTTTCACGACTCATGGCGGTTCCTCTCTACGGCTGATGCCGCTGCCTCAGGCTTCCTGCAACAAAGGTTGCAAGGATTTATCGATGGCTTCACGCGCCCGGAAAATTCGCGAACGCACGGTGCCCACCGGACACTGCATGACACTGGCAATGTCCTCATAACTAAGACCGTCAAACTCACGCAAGGTTAGCGCCGTGCGTAAATCTTCTGGCAGTTGCGCGATGCTGCGATGCACGGTGGCCTCGATCTCATCGCGCAACAAGACACGCTCCGGGGACTCGATGTCTTTGAGGGCATGATCGCCATCATAGAACTCGGCATCCTCGGTACTGACGTCACTGTCTGGTGGGCGCCGACCGCGCGACACCAGATGATTCTTCGCCGTATTGATGGCGATGCGGTATAGCCAGGTGTAGAACGCACTATCACCGCGAAAATTCCCCAGCGCCCGATACGCCTTGACGAAGGCTTCCTGCGCCACATCCTGCGCCTCATGGGTGTCGTGCACAAAACGCACGATCAACCCGAGAATCTTGTGTTGATACTTCAGCACCAACAGATCGAATGCACGCTTGTCGCCGCGCTGTACGCGCTCGACCAGTTGCTGATCTTCTTCCTGGGTTAGCATCAAAACTCCTCATTGGGTCCGAAGGAGCCAAACGCCAACCCGTAAACCGGTCTGCCTAAGTAGACTTGGACATTGCGCAAAAGTTCTCTCCTTCAAACAAGTGTCCTGCAGAACCCTTAAAGCCCTGCACGGAACAGCGCAGCAAGGGGGCTCCCCTACTGCGCTTATAATCTCGATCACCTGCAGGCTAGATCAGCAAAGTCTAGGCCCGCCACAGAAACGCCAGGTACAGACAGGCTGCGGCCGTTGGAACCCGAAATGCTTAAAAAGTTTCCGACCACCACGCCGGATCATAAGGTAGCTATTGTGCCGCCCACCCCCTCTATATACTAGGGGCCGCTTTTTGCGGAATCCGGACATGAGCCAACACTACCAACACGACATTCTGGTTATCGGCAGCGGTGCAGCCGGCCTCACTCTGGCCCTGACCCTGCCCGAGCACTTGCGCATCGCCGTCCTGAGCAAGGGCAACCTGGCCAATGGTTCGACCTATTGGGCGCAAGGCGGCGTGGCGGCCGTGCTGGATGATACCGACACAGTCGAATCCCATGTCGAGGATACGCTCAACGCCGGCGGTGGGCTGTGCCGCATCGATGCCGTGCGTTTTACCGTGGAACACAGCCGCGAAGCCATCGAATGGCTGATCGACCAGGGCGTGCCTTTTACCCGCGACGACCAGACCGCCCGCGAAGACGGCGGTTTCGAGTTTCACCTGACCCGCGAAGGCGGACATAGCCACAGGCGCATCATTCACGCCGCCGATGCCACGGGTGCGGCGATTTTCAACACATTGCTGGAACAGGCCAAGCTACGCAGCAATATCGAACTGCTGGAGCAGCGCGTGGCGGTCGACCTGATCACCGAACGCAAGCTCGGCACGGGCGGCCAGCGCTGCCTGGGGGCTTACGTGCTGAATCGCGCCAGCGGCGAAGTGGACACCTTCGGCGCGCGCTTCGTGATTCTCGCCACCGGCGGTGCGGCCAAGGTTTACCTCTATACCAGCAACCCGGACGGCGCCTGCGGCGACGGTATCGCCATGGCCTGGCGGGCCGGCTGCCGGGTCGGCAACCTGGAATTCAACCAGTTCCACCCCACCTGCCTGTACCACCCCCAGGCGAAAAGCTTTCTGATCACCGAGGCGCTGCGCGGCGAAGGCGCGCTGCTCAAGTTGCCCAACGGCGAGCGCTTTATGCCGCGCTTCGATGCCCGCGCCGAACTGGCCCCGCGCGACATAGTGGCGCGCGCCATCGACCATGAGATGAAGCGCCTGGGCGTCGACTGCGTGTACCTGGACATCAGCCACAAGCCGGCGGATTTCGTGAAGTCTCACTTTCCGACCGTGTATGAGCGCTGCCTGGACTTTGGCATCGACATCACCCAGGAGCCCATTCCGGTGGTCCCGGCCGCGCACTACACCTGCGGCGGCGTGCTGGTCGACCAAAACGGTCACAGCGATGTACCCGGCCTGTATGCCATTGGCGAAACCAGCTTTACCGGCCTGCACGGGGCCAACCGCATGGCCAGCAACTCACTGCTGGAGTGCTTCGTCTACGCCCGCTCGGCGGCCGCTGACATCCTCAGCAAGCTGGACCAGGTGCAAGCCCCCGCCCCGCTGCCCAGCTGGGACGCCAGCCAGGTCACCGACTCGGACGAAGATGTGATCATTGCGCACAACTGGGACGAACTGCGGCGTTTTATGTGGGACTACGTCGGCATAGTGCGCACCAACAAGCGCCTGCAACGCGCCGAACACCGAGTGCGCCTGCTGCTCGATGAAATCGACGAGTTCTATAGCAACTACAAAGTGAGCAGAGACCTGATCGAGCTGAGGAACCTGGCTCAGGTGGCCGAGCTGATGATCCGCTCGGCCATGCAACGCCATGAAAGCCGCGGCCTGCACTACACCCTGGATTATCCGGACCTGCTGCCCGAGGCCAAAGACACTATTCTGCTGCCGCCCACCTACGGCGACTGAACTTCAGACGCACGCGCAAGCGCCGGTGTAGATCCCGCGGCAAGCTGTCCCGGGCGATACAGAGGGCGCGCACTCGGCGCTGCCCGGCCAGGCGAAAGCGCAGCACTATGATCAACGGCAACGCCAGACTGTCCGGATGCAATTCTATAGCCTGCCAGCCAGCGGCCGCGCTGCAGACCTGCCAGCCGTCGGGCCCATGACGCAAGGCGTTATAGGCCTGAGCGGCATGCAGTAACAGATGCCGCGGCACCACCCAACCCGCATGAACAAGACAAAACGCCACGCCGAGCCCGCGCACCCACAGCGGGATCTCGACCAACCATAGGCTGAGCAGCGCCAAGCCCTGGATCAGGGCATAGAGCGCCAGCAGCCGGCGCGAAGGCCGCCACTGGCACTCAAAGACTTCACTTGGGCTGGACACGATCCAGAATCATCCGAACCATGCGCTTAAGATCGGCATCTTCAGGCTCTTCACGCTGCATAAACCAGCCGAACATGTCCTGGTCTTCGCATTCCAGCAGCTTGCGATAACGCTCGCGGTCAGCGGCGTCGAGCTGGGGGTAGACCTCTCTGACGAAGGGCACCAACAGCACATCCAGTTCCAGCATGCCGCGTCGGCTGTGCCAAAACAGACGATTGAGTTCAACCGGGTCGACCATGGGACTGCTCCTCGAATAAGGCGCGCAGTATAACGGCGAAAGCCCGCCCTGTTGATCACGACGGTCGGCCAAGAAAGCCGACCAGCACCTGGCACAACAGCAAGCGCTGACAAGGCTTCTGCCTGGCTCTATGATGAGCCCCCTAACTTTTATCCAGCGATCCTCTATTGCCCATGGCCGACACCGCGTTTTTCTGCCTCCTCAGCCACGAAGGCCTCCTCGCCGTGCGCGGCCCGGACGCCAGCAAGTTCCTCCAGGGACAAGTCACCTGCAACCTCAATTACCTGAACGACAGCCAGTGCAGCCTGGGCGCTCGCTGCACCCCCAAAGGCCGCATGCAGTCGAGCTTCCGTATCGTCAGCCAGAACGACGGTTTTCTGCTGGCGATGGACAACGAGCTGCTCGGGCCACAATTGGCCGACCTGCAGAAATACGCCGCGTTCAGCAAATCCAAACTCGGCGACGAAAGCGCCGCCTGGGTGCGTTTCGGCCTGAGCGGTGGCGATGACCTGCTGCTCGGCCTCGGCCTGGAGCTGCCGCCGCAGGCCGACAGCGTCGCCCGCGGCAACGAACTGCTGGCCCTGCGCCTGGCCGATGGCCGCGCCGAACTCTGGGCCCCGGCCGAGCAAGGCAACGCCCTGCGTGAACGCCTGGCCGCACAACTGGCGCAAGCGCCACTCAACAGCTGGCTGCTGGCGCAGGTCCGCGCCGGTATCGGCCAGGTCGTCGGCAGCACCCGCGAGCTGTTTATTCCGCAGATGCTCAACCTGCAGGCACTGGGCGGCGTCAGTTTCAAGAAGGGTTGCTACACCGGCCAGGAAATAGTCGCGCGCATGCAGTACCTGGGCAAACTCAAGCGCCGCCTGTATCGCCTGAGCCTGGCCAGCGATCAGCTGCCCGAGCCGGCCACCGCGCTGTTTTCCCCGGTGCACGGCTCCAGCGTTGGCGAAGTGGTGCTGGCCGCCCGCAGCGACGCCGGCGTCGAGCTGCTCGCCGTGCTGCAGGACGATGCCGCCCAGGATGGTCGTATTCATCTCGGCACTGCCGAGGGCGCCGCACTGAGCCTGCTCGATTTGCCGTATACACTGGACTCAGACCGCGAGATTCAGCGCTAACCGGCCGCTGAAAAACTACTGCGCTAGGCTATGCCGCGTTGAAATCAGCCTCAAAATGCTCATTTACAAGATGTAAACTGCGCTTTTTCGACCGATTTCGCCTTGCCTAGCCGTCGCTCGCTACATTTTTCAACAGCCTGCTAACCGTCGCCCGCTCTATTTTTCAGCGACCCGCTAACTACACTTAGATTGCCTGACCGACTAAAGAGAATTGCCCATGAGCAAGCTTGCCGAAAAAGTCCAAAAGGAACTGATCCAGGCCATCGACAACGATGAACTGGTGTTACCCACCCTGCCGGAAGTCGCACTGAAGGTGCGCGAGGCGGCTGAAAACCCCGACATCGGCATCCCGCAACTGAGCAAGGTGATAGGCAACGATGCGGCGCTGACCGCGCGCATCATCAAGGTGGTGAACAGCCCCCTGCTGCGCACCAACAAGGAAATCACCGACCTGCAGATGGCCGTCGCCCGCCTCGGCATCAACTACACCTGCAACCTGGCCACGGGCCTCGCGATGGAGCAGATGTTCCAGGCCACCTCGGACGTGGTCGATCGCAAGATGCGTGAGGTGTGGAACAAAAGCACAGAAATCGCCGGCATCTGCCACGTGCTGTGCAAACACTACACCCGCCTGCTGCCCGACCAGGCGACCCTGGCCGGCCTGATCCACCAGATTGGCGTGCTGCCGATCCTCACCTACGCCGAAGAACACAGCGAGCTGCTGGCCGACTCGATCAGCCTCAACCATGTGATCGAGCAGATTCACCCGATCATCGGCGACAAGATCCTGCGCACCTGGGAGTTTCCCGAACTGATCGCCATGGTGCCGAGCCAATACCTGGATTTCACCCGCGACAGCGCCAAGGTCGACTATGTCGATATCGTTCAGGTCGCCACCCTGCAGAGCTACCTGGGCAGCGAACACCCCTACACCCAGCTTGATTGGAGCCAGATCCCGGCCTTCCGCAAGCTCGGCCTGGACCCGAGCCAGAACCTCAACGAAGACGAAGACCTCTCGGCGGCCATGGAAGCGGCCATGAGCATGCTGCAGTAAGCCCCGCCCACGCGCATACTGCCGATGACCACTGGACTCATACAGTCTCGGTATAGGCACTATGCGCATGCGTTCGCTCTTGTTCCTGCCCCTTGCCCTGTTCTGCTGCGCCCTCGCCCTGGCGGAACCAGTGCGCCTGACCAACGGCGAATGGCCGCCCTACCTGGGTCAACAGTTGCCGCACAACGGCGTCGCGTCGCGCATAGTCAGCGAAGCCTTTGCCCTGCAAGGCATCCAGGTGCAATGGGAGTTCCACCCCTGGGCGCGCTCGCTGCAACTGGCCGAACGCGGCCAGCGTGCCGGCAGCGCGGTGTGGCTGTATAGCAAAGAGCGCGAAGAAAAATTCTTTATCAGCGACCCGGTGGTGGAAAGCAACTACTACCTGTTCCACCGCAAAGGCTACGACTTTGCCTGGAACCAGGTGGCCGACCTGCAGGGCCGGCGCATAGTCGGGACCCGCGGTTATGACTACGGCGAAGCTTTCCAACAGGCCGAGGCCAACGGACAGCTGCGGGTACACCGCGTCACCAGCGACGAAATCGCCTTTCGCCAGTTGCTCGCCGGACGGGTGGATCTGTTCCCCATGGACAAGGTGGTCGGCTTCGACATGCTGCACCAACACTTCAGCGCCGCCGAGCGCGCCCAACTGAGCTTCCATCCCAAGCCCTTGCGCAGCGACAGCCTGCATCTGCTGCTATCCAAGCAGGTGACGAGCAACGCCGCGCTGATCGAGCGCTTCAACCTCGGTCTCAAGCAAC
>NZ_JAUYNP010000032.1 GCF_030696055.1 Pseudomonas sp.
AGGGGTTCCCGAGCGGCCAAAGGGATCAGACTGTAAATCTGACGTCTACGACTTCGAAGGTTCGAATCCTTCCCCCTCCACCATTTTTAGCGAGAGCTGCAAGCTCCGCGGGTATAGTTTAGTGGTAGAACCTCAGCCTTCCAAGCTGATGATGCGGGTTCGATTCCCGCTACCCGCTCCAAGTTTGCAGGTCCTGCAAAGGCGTTACGCTCTTGTAGCTCAGTTGGTAGAGCACGCCCTTGGTAAGGGTGAGGTCAGCGGTTCAAATCCGCTCATGAGCTCCATTTAATAAAGGCAGATATGTGAGTATCTGCCTTTGTTTTAATGGCGGTGATACTTGCTCAATTCTTCGCTGGGAGACGGTCAAAATGGCTAAAGAAAAGTTTGAACGTAACAAACCGCACGTCAACGTAGGCACCATCGGTCACGTTGACCACGGTAAAACTACTCTGACTGCTGCTCTGACCCGCGTTTGCTCTGAAGTATTTGGTTCGGCCAAGGTTGACTTCGACAAGATCGATAGCGCCCCGGAAGAAAAGGCACGTGGTATCACCATCAACACCGCTCACGTTGAGTACGATTCGGCTGTGCGTCACTACGCGCACGTTGACTGCCCAGGTCACGCCGACTACGTAAAAAACATGATCACCGGTGCTGCGCAGATGGACGGCGCTATCCTGGTTTGCTCCGCTGCTGACGGCCCGATGCCGCAGACTCGTGAGCACATCCTGCTGTCCCGTCAGGTTGGTGTTCCGTACATCGTGGTCTTCCTGAACAAGGCTGACATGGTTGACGACGCTGAGTTGCTGGAGCTGGTTGAAATGGAAGTGCGTGACCTGCTCAGCACTTACGATTTCCCGGGCGACGACACTCCGATCATCATCGGCTCCGCGCTGATGGCGTTGAACGGTCAAGACGACAACGAAATGGGCACCACTGCCGTTCGTAAACTCGTTGAAACCCTGGATACCTACATTCCAGAGCCGGTTCGTGCCATCGACAAGCCGTTCCTGATGCCGATCGAAGACGTCTTCTCGATCTCTGGTCGTGGCACCGTGGTAACTGGCCGTATCGAGCGCGGTATCGTCAAGATCCAGGAAGAAATCGAGATCGTTGGTCTGCGTGATACCACCAAGACCA
>NZ_JAUYNP010000047.1 GCF_030696055.1 Pseudomonas sp.
CGCATCGAAGATCACCGAAGCCGAATCGGCACCAGTGTGCTGGGCGATTACGGAAATCTGGTTGCGCTCGCCCCACACCTGCAACTGTTCCACCGCCGCGGCGCGGAAGGTGTCGCCGGCAGCCAGCATGACCTTCTTGCCATCGAGCTGCAGCTTCTTCGCCAGCTTGCCGATGGTGGTGGTCTTGCCCGCACCGTTCACCCCCACCACCAGAATCACATAGGGCTGCTTGCCGCTATCGATCTTCAGCGGCTGCTCGACCGGCTTAAGCAGCGCGGTCAGCTCGTCCTGCAGGGCCTTGTACAGCGCGCCGCTGTCCGCCAGTTCCTTGCGCGCCACACGCTTGGTCAGGTTCTGCACTATGGCCGTGGTGGCCTCGACGCCGACGTCGGCGGTCAGCAAGCGGGTTTCGATGTCTTCCAGCAGCTCGTCATCGATAACCTTCTTGCCGAGAAACAGGCTGGCCATGCCTTCGCCGAGGCTGGCGCTGGTCTTCGCCAGGCCTTGCTTGAGGCGTTCGAGAAAGCCCGCGCGGATTTCTTCGGCGCTCTGCACTGCGGTGCTGGGCGTCGCGGCGGCGACTGGCGCAACCTCGGGCTCCTCAAACAGCGGCGGCAGCTCGACATGGGCATGCAGCACTTCGCTGCCGGCATTGATGCGAAAACGCGAAGGCCGTGGCAGCGCACTGACTCCGCCAGAGCTGGCAAGCGGCGCCTCACCGGCCTCAGCCTGCGGTGCAGGTGCAGGTGCAGGTGCAAGCTCAGGTGCAGCAGCCACTGGCGCAGCAGTTGGGGCCTGCAGTTCAGGGGCCGCGACGACCGGCGCCTGGCTAATCGGCGCCGGAGCGCTGACCACGGGCGGCGTGGTGGGCACCTCCGCCACGGCTGGGACGGGTGCGGCGACTGGCGCCAGCGGCTCGGCGGCGGCAGGCGCAGCGGCTTGGACGGCTGCTGGCGGTACGACCGCTGGGGCTGGCGCTGCCGGCTGATTGCTGGCGGCCGCTTGCGGCTTTTTGCGCAGCCAACCGAACAGGTCTTTCTTCTCGGCGGGCTTCTCGGCAGCAGGCGCTGTATTCGCGGCGGGGGTCTTTTTGTCGTCGTTGGGACCAAACATGGAGGACGGCTATCTCTGCAATGCGACACGCCGGCAGATGCATCCAGACCTTAGCCACGCAGCCGAAAAAAGCTGAAGAAACTGCGCAGTGATAGTTGGACGCCTTAGCAGACGCGGCCGCCAGTAAAACGGATGCGTATCCTAGCACCTCCGCGCCCGCCGGCGCTAAGGCCAAGCGCCCTCGTCCGACAGGTCGCCCAGGCACTACCGCGCCAGGCGCCGACAGGCATGCAAGCCAAGGCCGCGGGCGTTCAAATAGCCACGCCAGAGACCGCAGCCAGCCACCGCCATGGGCGTTAGCGCCCGGATTTTAGCCGGTTCCACGAGCGGGTCATCCAGCGCATGATTTCCGCCGGTGGCTCCGAGGAGATATACAACTTGGCCTGCACCTCGGCCGGCGGATAAATCGAGGGATCCTGCCTGATCTGCTGATCCATCAACGCATCCGCCTGGCTATTGGCGTTGGCGTAGCCGACATACTCGCTGATCTCGGCCACCACCTGCGGGCGCAGCAGGTAGTTGATAAAAGCATGGGCCTGCTCGACGTTCTGCGCATCGGCCGGAATGCTGAGCATATCGAACCACAGGTTGCCGCCCTCACGCGGCACCACATAGGCGATCTCGATGCCACTACCGGCCTCCTTGGCGCGATTGATGGCCTGGAAGATATCGCCGGAGTAGCCGAAGGCGATGCAGGTGTTGCCGTTGGCCAGGTCGCTGATATAGCGCGAGGAGTGGAAGTAGCCGATATAGGGGCGCAAAGCCTTGAGCTTGGCCTCGGCCGCCTTGTAATCCTTGATCCGCCGGCTGTTGGGGTCCAGCGCCAGGTAGTTGAGCATGGCGGGATAGATCTCGTCGGCCGAGTCCAGAAAGGACACGCCGCAGCTCTGCAGTTTCTGCAGGTTTTCCGGCTCGAACAGCACGGCCCAGGAGTCGATCTTGTCGATGCCCAGCACCTGTTTGATCTTGGCGACGTTGTAACCAATGCCGTTGGTGCCCCACAGATAGGGCACCGCGTACTGGTTGCCGGGATCATTGACCTGCAGGCGAGCGAGCAGACGCGGGTCGAGGTTGCCCCAGTTCGGCAACTGGGCCATATCCAGCTTCTGGAACACCCCGGCCTTGATCTGCCGGCCGAGGAAG
Source organism: Pseudomonas sp. (assembly GCF_030696055.1). Classification (GTDB taxonomy): domain Bacteria; phylum Pseudomonadota; class Gammaproteobacteria; order Pseudomonadales; family Pseudomonadaceae; genus Aquipseudomonas. The sequence goes on from NZ_JAUYNP010000047.1 coordinate 2,257, forward strand.
TGGTTGCTCGGCACCACCAGGTCATAGCCGCTGTTGCCCGCCAGCAGCTTGCCTTCCAGGGTTTCGTTGGAGTCGAACACGTCATACACCGGCTGGATGCCAGTCGCCTGCTGGAAGTCCGCCAAGGTGTTCTCGGCGATATAGTCCGTCCAGTTGTAGATATTCACCACGGCCTGGGCCGCCACCTGGCCCGAGAGGGCGCACAGGCTGAAGGCGGCGAGCAGGACGCTGCTGCGTGAAAGCTTCATGGGTTGTCCTTGTCTTGAGTTCGCTTGAAACACCTGGGCGAGCTAGTTTTTCAACAGCCGTCAGAACCTGTTTCGGATCTCGCGAGCTAGAGCGAGACAAGGCAGAAATGGCCGAGGGCGCGGAGTTTACGGGCTGTAAATGAGCAGCTCGAGGCCATTTCTAACGCCGTATCGCCGACGCGCAGCAGATCCTAGACAGGTTCTTAGAAGGTCTTGCTGGCGCTGGCCACCAGAGTGGCGCCGCACAGGTCGGCGTAACCGCTGAAGCTCTCGCACTCGGCATCCGACAGGTCGGTATCGATATAGCTCAGGCCCCAGGTCACGCCGACCAGCTCGCGGGTCAGGCCGATTTCCCAGTTGTTGTAGTCCTCGCGGGCCTGGCTGTAGTCGCGGTTGAAGAACATATCGTCCTTGTAGTCGACATTCTCGAAGCGCACATCCAGGCCCAGCTCCCAGGGCAGCTGGGTGTGATAGCCAATGAACGAGTTGAGCTTGTCATTCTCGGTGTCGAGCGAGTACTTGCCGCCCAGGTACAGGCCATAGACATCCAGGGTCAGGATCGCTTCGCTGCCGTTGAACTGGCTTTCGCCCGGGGTGCTGTACTTGTTGTACATGGCGTCCAGGCTGATGGCATCGCTGAGCTGCCAGTAGTAGCCGGCGTAGTAGTCGATCTCATGGCGGGTGCCGTAGTCATCGTCGTTTTCCCAGTCATGGCCGTACTCGACATTGGTGGCCCAGATGCCCAGGTAGGCGCCGCTGGCATGGCTGAGCATCAGGTCCAGCTGAGCGGCCGGATCGCCGAGGGTTTGCGAGATGCCGCTGGAGCGGTAATCGCTGACCACCTTGGGCGTGATCACCAGGGCGAACTGGTCGTTCAGCTCCAGCGCCTGGCTGCTCAGGGGTAGCAGGGCCGAGCTGGCGAGGGCGATAAGGGGTAATGCGCGCATAGGGTATTCCTTATTGTTATGGGTATGTGATGGCTGCTGGACAAGGCTCCGCCCGCCCCACCCGATGCGGGGAGCAGTGCCGATCAGGCGGAGCGGGCGGAGTCGGGATCAGGACGCGGGGGCGTAGACCTGTTTGCCGGCGAAGAAGGTCTGCAGCACTTGGGTGTCGAACAGCTCCTCATCGCTGACCTTGAACACGTCGCGGTCGAGCACTATCAGGTCGGCCTGTTTGCCGGGGGCCAGGGAGCCGATCTGCTGATCCAGGCGCAGGGCCTTGGCGGCGTTCAGGGTGTAGGCCTGGAACATGCTTGCGCGGTCGATGCTTTCCTTGGCGTTAAGCACGCCCAGCGGGCCCTTGCGGGTGCTGGCCTGGGCGATGGCGTTCCACGGATTGGGGCTGGACACCGGCCAGTCGCTGGCCCCGGCGATGGTCGCGCCGGCCTGGTGCAGCGAGCGCGCCGGGTATTGGTACTGATAGGTGGCGGCGCTGACATAGGGTTTGACCAGTTCCTCGGTGTAAGTCTCGGCGGTGGCCCAGAGCAGCTGCATGGAGGCGATCACGCCGAGCTGCTTGAAGCGTGGAAACTCCTTGGGATTGACCAGTTGCAGATGGCTGATGCTATGCGGCATGGGCGTCGGTTCAAGCTTGCGCGCCGCCTCGAAGCCATTTAGCGCTTCGCGCACCGCACGATCGCCGACCGCATGCACGTGCATGATCCAGTCGCGCCGTTCGGCCGCGGCCACCAGCTTGCCGAAGCTCTTCGGGTCGATCAGCAGTTCGCCGCGCTTGAGGCTGTTCTTGAACGGGTCGATCACCGCGGCGGTCTGCCCGGGGAACTCCATCACGCCGTCGGCGAAGATCTTGATGCCGGGGAAGGTCAGGTTCGGCACGCCCTGGAATTGCTGCATGACCTTGGCCAGCACCTCCAGGTCGGCCGGTTTGCTCTGTGGATGGGTGATCAGCAGGGCGGCGACGTGAGCGCTGAGCTCGCCGTTCTCGGCCAGTTTGCGGTACAGCGGCAGCACGCCGACATCCTTCTCGGTGGGGCGCAATTCGAACAGCGAATCGCCGCTGCCGGCGTTGGCCGCCGCGTCCATCCAGGCGGTGACGCCGACCTGATTATTGACCCGTACCGCCTCGCGGGCGGCCTTCAGCATCATGGCCTCGGTGGGTTCCGGCAACTGGCTGCGCACTCGGTCCCAACCGTTTTCCGCCAGATAGCCATTGGGGCTGAAGTCGGCGCCGTGGCCGATATAGTTGCGCTCCTTCTCCGGCAGGCTTTGCACCAGCGCGGCGTCGATCTTCAGGCGCTTGAGCATGGCGTTGTTGGCCCAGCCGGTGTGGCCGTCTATGCCGTTCAGCACCAGCGGCTGCTCCGCCCAGCGGCCCTGGTTGAAGAGCTTGCCCAGGCCGGCGCTTTGCTCCCAATAGCCCGAGCTGACCCCGGCAATAATCACGATATCGGCCACCCGCGCCGCGCCGGCCTGATCCTGGGCGATGATCCACCGCTCCAGCTCGGCCAGCGGCTTCACCTCGTCATACAGGTTGGAGCCCATGCTGTCATAGGCGGCCATCACCGGATGGCTATGGGTGTCGATCATGCCCGGCATCAGCACCTTGCCGGCCAGGTCGATCAGCTGCGTATCGGCATCGGCCAGGGCCTTGATCTCGGCATCGCTGCCCACCTTGAGGATCTTGCCGTTCTCCACCGCCACCGCCTGGACCAGGGGCTGGCCGGGCTCGGCGGTAAACACCTTGCCGTTGAACAGCAGCAGGTCGGCGGCGGCCATGGCTTCCATCGAGGAAAAAGCCATGGCGGCGGCCAACAGGCTAGGAATAAATCGTTGCATTGCGTCAGCCTCTGGTTTTTATTGGTCTGGCCGCGAGACTAGCGCCTGCAACGAGGCGGCAGAACCGCGCTGCCAAGCAAAACCTTTTTGCCATTCAGGAAAAACACCATGGACAAGCTCAGCGCCCTGGGCATGTTTGTCGCCACCGCCGAACACGGCAGTTTCAGCCGTGCGGCCGAGCAGCTGGGCAAGACGCCCTCGGCCTTGACCAAGGCGGTCAGCCATCTGGAGGCCGAGCTGGGCGCTCAGCTGTTCGAGCGCAGCACCCGCCGCACCCTGCTGACCGAGGCCGGCCGGCTTTATTTGGAGACCGCGCGCCAGGTATTGCAGCGCCTGCGCGATGCCGGCGAGGAGATCGGCCAGCTCAAGCAGGGCCTGCACGGCAACCTGCGCCTGACCGCGCCCCTGGCCTTTGGCCGGGCTTTTCTCGACGAGGCCTGTGGCGGCTTTCTCGCCAGCCATCCACAGATCAAGCTGCGGGTGGACCTCTGCGATGCCTTCGTCGACCTGGTCGAGGGCGGCTATGACCTGGCCCTGCGCGAGGGCCGCAGCGACCTGCCGGGGCTGATCGCCAAACCCCTGGGACAAAACCGCATCCTGCTGTGCGCCAGCCCGGCCTATCTGGCCGCCAACCCGGAGCCGATCAGCCCGGAGACCTTCCCCCGCCATCACTGGCTGATCTATCGCCACCCGGCCCTGGACCAGCATCATTGGTGGCTGGCGCTGGCTGGCCTGCGCCTGCGCGTCCCCGTGCCGCAACCGCGCCTGGAGAGCGACAACTACGACCTGCTGCTGGCCAACTGCTTGGCGGGCGTCGGCTTGTATGCCTGCCCGCTGTGGAGCGTGAAGCCCTATCTGGAGAGCGGCCAGTTGCTGCAGCTGATGCCGGAGTACGACTTCGACCCGGATGCTTTCGGTCCGCTGATCCTCGCCGTATACCCCAGCCACAGGCGGGCGACACGCAAGGTGCAGGCCTTTATCGACTATCTGGCGGCCTTTCTCGCCGCGCGTGGTCTGGGTCTGGGCGAGTAACGCGGCAGCAGCGGAACCCGGCTCGGGGGCAGAGGGTCCCAAGGTTCTGTTGCGCCGCGCTTGCCGCTAGAATTCGCCCCTTACCAGGCCTGATAGCCCTATGGATTACAGCGGCAGCGCGCCATACTCTGCCCCTGCTCAGCGCCACCTGCACCCCCACAGCTTGTCTGACGCCTTGCTCGCAGCAAGGCGCAATGCCCTTTACGGTGAACAGATTTCCATGCCAAGCCTTGCCCAACGTGTCGCCGCCTTATTCCTCGCAGCGCTCTGCTGCCCCTTGCCGGCCCTGGCCGCCGCAACCCAGCCGACCCACGAATTCAGCCTGGATAACGGCCTGAAGGTCATAGTCCGCGAGGATCACCGCGCCCCGGTGGTGGTCTCCCAGCTCTGGTACAAGGTCGGCTCCAGCTACGAGACGCCCGGCCAGACCGGCCTGTCCCACGCCCTCGAACATATGATGTTCAAGGGCAGCCGCAAGCTCGGCCCCGGCGAAGCCTCGCGCATCCTGCGCGAGCTCGGCGCCGAGGAAAACGCCTTTACCAGCGACGATTACACCGCCTACTACCAGGTGCTGGCCCGCGATCGCCTGGCCGTGGCCCTGGAGCTGGAAGCCGACCGCCTGGCCAGCCTCCAACTGCCGGCCGACGAATTCGCCCGGGAAATCGAGGTAATCAAGGAGGAGCGCCGCCTGCGCACCGACGACAAACCCGGCTCGCTGGCCTATGAGCGCTTCAAGGCCATGGCCTACCCCGCCAGCGGCTATCACACCCCGACCATCGGCTGGATGGCCGACCTCGAACGCATGACGGTGGAAGAACTGCGCGCCTGGTATGAGGCCTGGTACGCGCCGAACAACGCCACCCTGGTGGTGGTCGGCGATGTCGGCGCCGCCGAGGTGAAAATCCTCGCCGAACGTTATTTCGGCGCCATCCCCCGGCGCGCCGTGCCCACCAGCAAAGCCCCCCGCGAGCTGGCCGCGCCTGGCGAGCGGCGGCTCACTCTGTACCTGAAAACCCAGCTGCCGAGCCTGCTGCTGGGCTTCAACGTGCCCGGTCTGGCCACCGCCGAGACGCCGCGCCAGGTGCATGCCCTGCGTCTGATCGCCGCCCTGCTGGATGGCGGTTACAGCGCCCGTCTGGCGACGCGCCTGGAGCGCGGCGAAGAGCTGGTATCCAGCGTAGCGGCCGGTTACGACGGCTTCGGCCGTGGCGACAGCCTGTTCGTGCTATCCGCCACGCCCAACGTACAAACCGGCAAAACCCTGGCCCAAGCCGAAGCCGGCCTATGGCGCGAGCTGCAGGACCTGCAGCAGAACCCGCCGTCCACCGCGGAGCTGGCCCGGGTGCGCGCCCAGGTGATCGCCGGGCTGGTCTACGAGCGCGACTCCATCACCAGCCAGGCCACCACCATCGGCCAGCTGGAAACCGTCGGCCTGTCCTGGAAGCTGATCGACCAGGAGCTGGCCGTGCTGGAAGCCGTGACCCCGGCGGATATCCAGAACGCCGCCAACACCTTCTTTACCCGCGAGCGCTTGAGCGTCGCCCATGTTCTGCCCGAGGAGACGCACCATGAGTGAGCGCAATGGCCTGCGCTACGGCCTGCTCGGCCTGGCGTTACTGATACTGCTGGCACTATTGGCCCTGGTTATCCGGCGCCCTGACGCACCGGCCGCGCCCGGCGCGCCGACTGCAGCCAATGGCATCGAGTCCCTGGCCGCCCTGAACGGTGACGCCCCGGGTCGCCGCGACCTGAAGATCCAGACCTGGCACACCGCCGAAGGCGCCAAGGTGCTGTTCGTCGAATCCCGCGAGCTGCCGATGTTCGACCTGCAACTGACCTTCGCCGCCGGCAGCAGCCATGACAACGGCGTGCCGGGGCTGGCCATGCTGACCAACGCCATGCTCAACGAAGGCGTACCGGGCAAGGACGTCGGCGCCATTGCCGTCGGCTTCGAAAGCCTGGGCGCCGCGTTCGGCAACGGCGCCTACCGCGATATGGCGCTGGCCAGCCTGCGCAGCCTGAGTGCGCAAGAGATGCGCACGCCGGCGCTGCAGCTGTTCAACCAGGTGCTGGGCCAGCCCAGCTTCCCCGAAGACTCCCTGGTGCGGATCAAGAACCAGCTGCTGGCCGGCTTCGAATACCAGAAGCAGAACCCCGGCAAACTGGCCAGCCTGGCGCTGTTCGAGCGCCTGTATGAGCAGCACCCCTACGCCCACCCCAGCGACGGCACGGCCGAATCCATCCCGGCGATCAGCCGCGCCCAGCTGCAAGCCTTCCACGCCAAGGCCTATGCCGCGGGCAACGCGGTGATCGCCCTGGTCGGCGACCTCTCGCGCAGCGAAGCCGAAGCCCTGGCCGCGCAAGTCTCCGCCGCCCTGCCCAAAGGCCCGGCGCTGCCGCGCATCGCCCAGCCGCAGACGCCCGCAGCCGGCCTGCAACATATCGAGTTCCCGTCCAACCAGACCCACCTGTTGATTGCCCAGCTGGGCATCGACCGCCGCGACCCGGACTATGCCGCGCTGTACCTGGGCAACCAGGTGTTCGGCGGTGGCGGCTTCGGCACCCGACTGATGGAAGAGGTGCGCGAGAAGCGCGGCCTGACCTACGGCGTCTACTCCGGCTTCAGCGCCATGCAGGCGCGCGGGCCCTTTATGATCAACCTGCAAACCCGCGCCGAACTCAGCGCCGGTACCCTGCAACTGGTCAAGGACCTGCTGCGCGACTACCTGGCCACGGGCCCGAGCGAGACCGAGCTGCACAACGCCAAGCGCGAGCTGGCCGGCAGCTTCCCGCTGTCCACCGCGAGCAACGCCGATATAGTCGGGCAACTGGGCTCCATGGGCTTCTATGATCTGCCACTGAGCTACCTGGAAGACTTTATGCGCGAGGTGCAGGCCCTGAGCGCAGCGCAGGTCAAGGCCGCCATGGCCAAACACCTCGACCCGGACGCCCTGGTGATAGTCAGCGCCGGCCCCACGGTCGAGCAGAAAGAACTGCCACCGCCCACCGACAAACCCGCCGCAGCACTGTCTGGCGTACCGGAGCACTGATGAGCAAGCGACCCAAGCCGCAAAAAGCCGCACCGGCCCATGGTGGCGATGGCCAACTGCGGATCATTGCCGGGCAATGGCGCTCGCGCCAGTTCAACTTCCCCATGGCCGCAGGCCTGCGCCCGACGCCGAACCGGGTGCGGGAAACCCTGTTCAACTGGCTGGCGCCCTATGTCGAAGGCGCCAAGGTGCTGGATCTGTTCGCCGGCAGCGGCGCGCTATTGCTCGAAGCGCTGTCCCGCGGCGCCGGCAGCGCCCTGGCCCTGGACCTCAACCCAGCCGCCATCGCCAGCCTGCGCGGGCACCTGCAGACGCTGAACTGCGACAACGGCCAGCTGCAACAGGTCGATGCCCTGGCCTATCTGCAGAGCCAGCTGGCCACGCCTTTCGACCTGGTGTTTCTCGACCCGCCGTTCAACCAGAATCTGCTGCTGCCGGCCTGCCAGCTGCTGGAGGAAAAGGGCTGGCTGGCCGCTGACGCCTGGGTCTACACCGAAAGCGAAAACCCACCGTCCAGCCTCGGCCTACCCGGCAATTGGCGCCTGCACCGCGAACAGAAGGCCGGCCAGGTGTATTACGCGCTCTGGCAGCGCTCGGGATAAACCGTAGGGTGGGCCGCGCAGCGGCGTAACCCACCGGCGCTGTCGGCAGGCAGCACAACCTATAGCCTCTGGTGGGTTACGCCTGCGGCTAACCCACCCTACGCCTTGCCTCGCCTGCCGGGTTACTATCGCGCCAGCTCTCTTGGCACGGAAGGCAAGGCCAACCATGACCTCACAGCTCAGCCAGAACCCCGACCAGCTTGCCCGCGACCGTACTGACGCGCCTTTGCGCCAGGTCGGCGGGGCGGCGCCAACCGATTCGCGGCTACAGACGATCAGCCTTGTCGCAACCGACGAGGCCCGCCCATGACCCCGGAGCATCTGGCGCGTCTGCTGCAGGGCGGTGAAGGCATGACGGTCGAGTTCAAGCGCGACCGCGATGCGCTCAACCGCGATATTTACGAAACCATCTGCGCCTTTCTTAACCAGCGCGGCGGCACCCTGGTGATGGGCGCGGCGGACGATGGCACGCCCAGCGGCATCGCCCCCGAGGCGGTGGCGCAGCTGCGCAAGGACCTGGTCAATACCCTGCATAACACGCAGAAGATCAACCCGCCGATGCAGCTGGCACCCGAACAGGTGGAGCTGGACGGGCAGATTCTGCTGGTGCTGAGCGTGCCGGAAAGCTCCCAGGTGCATAGCTGCAATAATCGGGTATTCAGCCGCAATGAAGATGGCGACTTCGATATCAGCGGCCATTCGCAGCTGCTGGGTGAGCTGTATCTGCGCAAGCAGGTGAGCTACAGCGAGAACCGCATCTTCCCGTTTATCCGTTTAGACGATTTGCGCAGCGACCTGATCGAGCGGGTGCGGCACAACGTACGCCTGCAGCGCAGCGGCCACCCTTGGGCCGAACTGGACGACCTGGAACTGCTGAAAAGCGCGCGGCTGTATCAGCGCGACTACCAGACCGGCGAGGAAGGCGTGTCCATGGCCGGCGCGCTGCTGTTCGGCCGCGACGAGGTGGTGCTGGGCGTGGTGCCGCACCACCGCACCGACGCCATCCTGCGCGTGCACGACCTGGACCGTTACGACGACCGCGACGATATCCGCACCAACCTGATCGAGAGTTACGACCGGCTGATGGCCTTCGTTAACAAGCATGTGGCCGACCCCTTCTACCTGGAGGGCACCCAGCGCGTCAGCCTGCGCGAGCGGATCTTTCGCGAGGTGGTGGCCAACCTGCTGATCCACCGTGAATACCTCAACCCCTTCCCGGCCAAGCTGATTATCCAGCGCGACCGAGTCACCACGGAAAACAGCAACAACCCGCACGGCATGGGCCTACTGCGCCCGGACGACTTCGCCCCCTCGCCGAAAAACCCGGCCATCGCGCGGGTGTTCCGCGAGCTGCAGTGGGCCGAGGAACTGGGCTCCGGGGTGCGCAACCTGTTCAAGTACGCCCGCGCCTTCGGCGGCCAGGACCCGATCCTCAACGAGGAGTCGATCTTCCGGGTGACCGTGATGCTGCCGCAGCTGGGCACGGCGGCGCAGCCAGAGCCGAGAGCAGAGTCACCGACCCAGTCACCGACCCAGTCACCGACCCAGTCGAGCGAGCAGGTCGAGCGCCTTCTGCGCGTACTAGCGACCCACGGCAACCTCTCGGCTGCGCAATTGCGACAGTTGCTCGAGATTCGCCATCGCCCGACCTTTCGCCAGAATTACCTCGACCCGGCCCTGGCCGCCGGCCTGATCGAGTACAGCCTGCCGGACAAACCCAGTAGCCGGCTGCAACAATACCGCTTGACCCCAGCCGGGCAGGCGCATCTGAAGCAGCAGGACACTTCGTTATGAGCAGCAACAGCAGCACCATCGCCTCCAAAGCCTGGAGCGTCTGGATCACTCCGCGCGGCAACGGCGTGGGCGCAAAGGCCCGGCCAGTCCGCTTGCGCAAGGTACTCGCCAGGCTTGACGAGCGCCGGGCATGAATCCGACCTTTAAACCCGCCTGGTGGCTACCCAGCCCGCATCTGCAGACGCTGTGGAACCCCATATGCCGCCAACCGGCGCAGCTTGAGCGCCAGCGCGAGCGCCTGTGGCTGGCGGACGGCGACTTTCTCGACCTCGACTGGCACGGCCCGCACCAGGCCGAGGCGCCCCTGGTGCTGGTGCTGCACGGCCTGACCGGCTCCTCCAGTTCGCTCTATGTGCTGGGCCTGCAGCAGGCGCTGGCGGCCCAGGGTTGGGCCAGCGCGGCGCTGAACTGGCGCGGCTGCTCGGGTGAACCCAACCTGTTGCCCCGCGGCTACCACTCGGGGGCCAGCGAGGATCTGGCGGAAGCCCTGCGCCATCTGCGCGCGCAGCGGCCGATGGCGCCGCTGTATGCCGTGGGCTATTCCCTGGGCGGCAATGTGCTGCTCAAGTACCTCGGCGAAAGCGGCGCGGACAGCCAGTTGCAGGGCGCGGCGGCGGTGTCGGTGCCGTTCCGCCTGGATCAGTGTGCCGACCGCATCGGCATCGGCTTCTCACGGGTCTACCAGAGCCACTTTATGCGCGCGATGGTCGCCTACGTGAAGGATAAGCAACGCCTGTTCGCCCACCAGGGCCTGGCCGATCACCTGTCGACCCTGGAGCAACTCGGGCCCCTGGACGATATGCGCACCTTCTGGGACTTCGACGGCCGCATCACCGCGCCGCTGCACGGCTACGCCGATGCCGAGGACTATTACCGGCGCGCCTCCAGCCGCTATTTTCTCGGCCGCATCGAAACCCCCAGCCTGATTATCCAGGCCGCCGACGACCCCTTCGTATTTCGCCACAGCCTGCCGGAAGCCAGCGAACTGGCGCCCTGTATCGAGATGGAAGTGCATGCCCATGGCGGCCATGTCGGTTTCGTCGAAGGCTCGCCGCGCCGTCCGGGCTATTACCTGGAACGGCGGATTCCGCAGTGGTTGGCGGCGCAGGCCGCGACCAATACGTAGGGTGGGTTAGCGGCGCATAGCCACGATTTATCCCGATACCGCTACCTTTGCGCGCCGCGTACCCCACCAAGCGCAAGCCGATCCACCGCAATGGTGGGTTACGGCGCAACAGTTTTTACCTGTACCGACAGTTTTGCGCCATGCGCCCCGCCCTACGTCCGTTTCAACTCAGATCACCTGCTCCAGCGGCACATGCAGCTTGCGGTACAGCGCCTCGACCGCCTCGCGGGCCTGCGGGGCTATATAGCCGCCTTCCAGGGCCAGCACCTGGTAGATGCCGCGGCGCAGCATCTGTTCGCTGAGGTCGCTGGGGTTGCCGCGGGTGGTGCAGAGAAAGCGCACCCAGGAGGTCATGATGATCCAGCTGTTGAGGGTCAGCGCCTCGATCTGCGCCGCATCCATCAGCAGGATGCCGGCCTCGACAAAGCCCTGGTAGATATCTTGCGCGCTGTGCAAACAACGCTGGGCGAACAGCCGGTAGCGTTCGGCTAGCGCGGCATCGCTGTCGAGCAAATGCTCCAGATCGCGGTGCAGAAAGCGGTAGTGCCACATGGCCGCCAGCAACGCCTCCAGATAGAAGGTCTTGTCCGCCACCGTCAGCGTGCGCCCGCTGGGGCGGCGCAGAAAGGTATCCACCTGGCCTTCGTAGAGGGCGAACAGCTCGGCGATGATCGCCTGCTTGTTGCGGAAGTAGTAGTACAGGTTGCCCGGCGATATGCCCAAGTGCGCGGCGATATGGTTGGTGGTGACACTGCGCTCGCCCTGGGCGTTGAACAGCGCCAGGCTCTCCTGAATGATGCGTTCGCGGGTTTTCAGTGGGGCTGACATAGGACTTGATCTCGACTCAAAAGCCCGGCAAAGGTACACGCGAAGACACGCAAAGTGTTACCCGACCAGCAGCCTGCGCCTGCCCGCTAACTTTTCGTTGGGCTGCGTTGGGCGGCTGACCGCGCCATGCTATTTGACAGATTAGAGCAATTGCTCTAAAAATCCAGCACCCCTTTCCTGCCCCCGGATAACCGGGACCGCACGCTGGAACGCCAAGGAGCTCCCCATGGTCGCCGACACCGCTTTTCTGGAACACAGCCTGCAACACAGCCAGCAACAGACCAGTCAGCTGGATATCAGCTTTACCCGTCAGCGCCAGGCGTTTCAGGCCAACCCCATGCCTTCGGCGGAGCAGCGCATCCAATGGCTGAGCGTGCTGCGCGAGTTGCTCAGCGATCAGCGCGAGGCGCTGATCGCTGCGATTTCCCAGGACTTCAGCCACCGCAGCGCCGATGAAACCCTGCTCGCCGAGCTGATGCCCAGCCTGCATGGCATCCACTACGCGAGCAAGCGCATCAGGAAGTGGATGAAACCCTCCAAGCGCAGCGTCGGCCTGCACTTCCTGCCGGCCTCGGCCAAGGTGATCTACCAGCCGCTCGGCGTGGTCGGGGTGATAGTGCCGTGGAACTACCCGCTGTTTCTCGCCATCGGCCCGCTGGTCGGCGCCCTCGCGGCCGGCAACCGGGTGATGATCAAGATGAGCGAGTCGACCCCGGCCACCTCGCAGCTGGTCAAGGAGCTGCTGGCCAAGGTGTTCCCCGAGGACCTGGTGACCGTGGTGCTGGGCGAGGCTGAAGTCGGCATGGCCTTCTCCAAGCTACCCTTCGATCACCTGCTGTTCACCGGCGCCACCAGCATCGGTCGCCACGTGATGCGCGCCGCCGCCGACAACCTGACCCCGGTGACCCTGGAGCTGGGCGGCAAGTCGCCGGCCATCGTCAGCGCCGATGTGCCGCTGAGTGATGCCGCCGAGCGCATCGCCTTCGGCAAGACCATGAATGCCGGGCAAACCTGCGTGGCGCCGGACTATGTGCTGGTGCCCAAGGACCGCGTGGAGGGTTTCGTCGAGGCCTACCGCCAGGCGGTGCTGGGCTTCTACCCGACGCTGGCGGACAACCCGGACTACAGCGCTATCATCAACGAGCGCCAGCTGCAGCGCCTCAACGGCTATCTGCAGGACGCCGAGAACAAGGGCGCCACCCTGCTCCCGCTGTACGCCGCAGGCCAAGGCCGACGCATGCCGCACTGCCTGCTGTTGAACGTCACGGACGAGATGACGGTGATGCAGGACGAGATCTTCGGCCCGCTACTGCCGATCATCCCCTACGACAAGCTGGAGGACGCCTTCGCCTACGTCAACCGGCGCGACCGCCCGCTGGCGCTCTACTACTTCGGCTACGACAAGCGCGAGCAACAGCGCGTGCTGCACGAGACCCATTCCGGCGGTGTGTGCCTGAACGACAGCCTGCTGCACGTGGCCCAGGACGATATGCCGTTCGGCGGCATAGGCCCATCGGGCATGGGCCATTACCACGGCCACGAGGGCTTTCTGACCTTCAGCAAGGCCAAGGGCGTGCTGATCAAGCAGCGCCTGAACGCCGCCAAGCTGATCTACCCGCCTTATGGCAAGTCGATCCAGAAGCTGATCTACAAGCTGTTTGTCCGCTAACCACAGGCCGTATCGGTGATAACAATAATGCACGACAGCACTCTAGAAGCCCGCGGTCTCTCGCGGCGCAACCTGTTGAAAGTCGGCCTGCTGGGCTCGGCCTTTCTCGCCACCGCCGGTCTGACCGCCACGCTCAGCGGTTGTTCGGCCAGTGTGCCGGCCAGCGGCCTGAGCACCCTGCGCAGCAGCGACCTGGCGTTTCTACGGGCGCTGGTCCCGGTGGTCATCGAGGGCTCGGTGAGCGCCGAGAAGATGGCCGCCGCCGTCGAGCAATGCATCATCGGCATCGACTACAGCCTCACGCGTTTCTCCCCGGCGATGCAGAAACTCACGGTGCAGTTGCTCGACGTGCTCGCCCTGGGCCTGACCCGCGGGCCGCTGACCGGCGTCTGGGGCAGCTGGGAAAACGCCTCGCCCGCCGATGTGCGCCACTTTCTCAACCGCTGGCAGAACAGCTCCATAGGCTTGCTGCAGATGGGCTATGTCTCACTGCTGCAACTGGTGATGCTGGCCTGGTATGGCCAGCCGCAGTCCTGGGCCCATTGCGGTTACCCCGGACCGCCAACTGTTTGAACACGATCTGCTGCGCGTCGGCCATACCGCGTTAAAAATGGCATCGGAGTGCTCATTTTCAACTCGTATACTCCGCCTCCTCGGCCATTTTTGCCTTGTCTGGCTCTAGCTCGCGAGATCGTAAATAGGTTCTACGCGCTTAACACTCAATCAGAATTCGCCTGAGAGCTGCCCTAAATGCCTGTACCCGATCTGTTTCAAGAAGGCCTCGCCAGCGGCTGGAAAACCTATAACGGTTCGCGCCTCGAACAGGACCTGGTCCTGGAGGCCGACGTCGCCATAGTCGGCAGCGGCGCGGGCGGCGGCACCACAGCCGAGGTCCTCAGCGCCGCCGGATTCAAGGTCTTGCTGATCGAGGAAGGCCCGCTGAAGACCAGCAAGGACTTCAAGATGCAGGAGCCGGAAGCCTACGGCTCGCTGTATCAGGAA
>NZ_JAUYNP010000048.1 GCF_030696055.1 Pseudomonas sp.
GATGGCGATGCCGCCATAGCGATCGCCGGCCCAGCTGGAGGCGACGCGCAGCCAGCAGCTGGTCTGGTCATTGGCCTGGCCCTCGCGGTCCCAGTGGAACTGCACTTTCACCCGGCCGTACTGGTCGCAGTGAATCTCTTCGCCGGCGGGGCCGGTGACCACCGCGGTCTGACTGCCCAGCACCTTGGGTTTCGGGTGCTGCAGGGGGGGGCGGAAGATCACGTCCCAGGGCGTGGCGCTAAAGCTATTGCGGTAGCCCTGCTGGAAGCCGTCGCTGAGTGCGGTGTGGCTGGTTACCGATTCTTCCAGCACCTGCGGCTGTTTGCCTTCATGGAATATCTCGTTCAGCAGCCATAGCTGGTGCCACTCCGCGCGCGGGTGCTCGCTAAGGGCGAGGAAGTGCCCGCTGACCAGCAGCGGCTGATCGCTTTCGCCCTGGGCCAGCTCATAGTCGCTGCGGTGGCGCTCCAGGTTGCGCTTGCTCAGGTGCTTGCCGCGTTCACGCTCGACGAAGCGGCCGGGGTAGTCGTAGTCCTCCAGGTCCGGGCTGAACTCGCTGCTAAAGGCGGCTTCCATCAGCAGCCTGGGTTTTTCGAAGTCGTAGTCGCGGCGGGTGACTCTGTTAGTGCGGGTTTCCAGGCGCAGGGCGAAGCGCTTGATCACCGGCTGGTCGGCGACCAGGCCGCTGTCTTGCTGGTAGGCGGTGGGCGCCAGCTTGGGGAACGGCGTCTGGTCGTCACCGAACACCAGCACATGGCCCTGGGCGCTGTGCTGGAAGTGGTAGTGAATGCCTTCTTCTTCGCACAGGCGCTGAATAAAGTGCAGGTCGGATTCGTCGTACTGCACGCAGTAGTCGCGCTTGGGGTAGACAGTCGGGCCGAGCTGAAAGGCGTAGGCATTGCTCTGGATGCCGTGCTCCTCCAGCACCTGGCCGATGATTTCCGCCACGCTGAGGTGCTGAAAAATCCGCTGGTTGCTGCGATGGGCCAGGTACGCCAGCTGCGGGCGCAAGGTGACGTGATAGCGGGTCAGGCGCTTGCCTGAGTCGCCCTGGGCAATGCGATAGATCAAGCCATGAATGCCGTTGCCGCCAGGCGCGAAGGCGAGAAAGGCCGGCTGATGCAGCAGGCTCTCCAGGTCGAGGTCGGGGCGCTCGCTGATCAGTTCCAGCTCGAACACGAAGGGCTGGCTGAGCGCCTCGCGGCCGCTGAATTCGAGCACCTGCAGATCGTGGCTGATGCCCACTATGTTCAGGCTGAAATGGGTCTGGTTGGCTGCGTTGAACATGCTCTTCTCCTTAAGCCTTAGACGTCAGCCGGGCTGATATTCAGCCGCTGCATGCGGTACAGCAGGGTGCGCCGCGGCAGGCCCAGTTCGCTGGCGGCGCTGGTCTGGTTGCCGCGGTTCTTGCGCAGGCAATCGAGCAGCAGGCTGCGTTCGACGCGCTCCATGCGTTCGCGCAGGTTGCTACCGCTCTCCAGCGGTTCCTGGTCCTGGCGCAGGTTGAAATGCTCGGGCAGCAGCTCGCCGCCTTCACACAACAGCACCGCGCGCTCCACTAAACCTTTCAACTCGCGCACGTTGCCGGGGAAGGCGTAGCCGGCCAGATGATCCAGGCTCTGCTCGGCCCAACGGCACGGCTCGCGCTGCAGAAAGGCGCTGGCCTTGGCGGCGAAATGCCGGGCCAGGGTCAGGATGTCCTGCTCGCGCTCGCGCAGGGCCGGCAGCTCGATGGGAAACTGCGCCAGGCGGTAGAACAGGTCTTCGCGAAAGCGCCCGGTTTCCACCAGGCTGCGCAGGTTGTGGTGGGTGGCGGCGACTATGCGCACGTCGACCTGGTGCGTCGCGGTCGAACCCAGCGGGCGCACTTCGCCCTCCTGCAACACGCGCAACAGCTTGGCTTGCAGGCTCAGCGGCATATCGCCGATTTCGTCGAGGAACAGGGTGCCGCCGTTGGCCGCATCGAACAGGCCCTGGTGGTCGCGCTCGGCGCCGGTAAAGGCGCCTTTGCGGTAACCGAACAGCTCGCTTTCCAGCAGGTTTTCCGGCAACGAGGCGCAGTTCTGCACGACGAAGGCCTTGCTCCGGCGGAAGCCGCAATCGTGAATGGCGCGGGCCACCAGTTCCTTGCCGGTACCGGTCTCGCCGGCCAGCAGCACGCTGACCGGGTTGTGCAGCACCTTGCTGATCAGCTGGTAGACCGCGCGCATCGGCGCGCTATCGCCGATCAGGCCATAGCCGCTGGCGCAGGGCGTACTGACGACGGCAACCGGCTGCTCGCTGCGCGGTGCACGCAGGCGTTGCAGCAGATGCAACTGGGCGATCACGAAGCTGCCGAGATGGCCCAGGGAATCGGCGAAGCCTTGCAGGTCGCGGGGCGTCTGGCTGGCGAGCAGCAGCAGGCCGTTGACCCGCTGCTGCTCATCCAGCAGCGGCAGGCATAGCAGGCTGCGCCAGGCTTGCCCGGCCTCCGGCAGAAAGCCGATCTGGTGCAGGTTGCTGTCCAGCTCATCGAGGCTGAGCACCTGGTTCTGGCACAGGCAATATTGCAGCAGCTGCTCGCCATCGTAGTCGCTGGACAGGCTGGCTTCGGCGCGCGGCTGCAGCAGGCCGGTCTGCCACTCGGCGCTGAGGGTCAGGCGGGTATGGCTGTCGTCCAGCAGGTACAGCTGGCTCAGCTCGCAGGCGGACAGCTGCGCGGCCGCCTCGACTACGCCGCCGAGCAGGGCATCCGCATTGGCCGCCCGCGCCAGCGTGGCGAAGCGCTGCAACAGCGCATCGGCATAGCGCAGCGGCTGCGGCACCTGATTGAACACCGGCGGCACCTTAAGCGAACTCACAAACCACCGTCCCTTCCGCATCCAGGGTGGCGTGCACGCGTTGCAGGCTTGCGCCGCTGGCCATGGCGTCGAGCAGGCGGTCGACCACCAGGGGTTGCAGGTGCTGGTCGATCAGGTGATCGATCAGGCGCGCGCCGCTGTCGCTGTGGCTGCAGCGTTCGGCCAGATGCTCCAGCAGGGCCGGGCAGTGGCTGAACTGCAGGTGACGGCGTTGCAGGCGCTCGCCGAAGCGCGCCAGCTTGAGGCCGACCAGTTCGTTCAACACCGCGCCATCGATCGGGTAGTAGGGCACCACGCGCATGCGGCCGAGCAGCGCCGGCTTGAAGTGCTGGCTCAGGGTCGGGCGAATCGCCTGCTCCAGGTCCTCGGCGTGCGGGCGTTGGCCGCCCTGGCAGAGGCTGGCGATACGTTCGCTGGCCAGGTTGGAGGTCATCAGGATCAGGCAGTTGCGGAAGTTGATCTCGCGGCCTTCGCCGTCGTTGGCCACGCCCTTGTCGAAGATCTGATAGAAGACGTTCATCACCTCCGGGTCGGCCTTTTCCACCTCATCCAGCAAGATCACCGAATAGGGTTTCTGCCGCACCGCCTCGGTGAGCATGCCGCCTTCGCCGTAACCGACATAGCCGGGCGGCGCGCCGATCAGCCGCGAGACGCTGTGCTTTTCCTGGAACTCGGACATGTTGATGCAGGTGAGGAAACGCTCACCGCCGTACAGCAGATCGGCCAGGGCCAGGGCGGTCTCGGTCTTGCCGACGCCGCTGGGGCCGACCAGCAGAAACACGCCCACCGGCGCGTCGCTGCGGTTAAGGCCGGCGGCGCTGGCGCGCATCGAGCGATCGAGGGCGACTATGGCCTGCTCCTGGCCGCGCACGCGCTGGCGCAGGTCGCTGGCGAAGCTCAGCACCTTGCTGTTGTGCTCGCGGGCCAGCTGGCTCAGCGGTACGCCGGTCCAGTGGCTGATCACCTCGGCCACCAGGCGCGGGCAGACTTCGAAGCTGACCAGGCGTTCGTTGGCCTGGGCGCTGGCCAGTTCGAGCTGCACGGCGCCCAGCTGGCTTTCCAATTGCTCCAACTCTGCTGCTGCGTCGTCGCTGTCTTCAGCTGGCACTTGGCGAGCCGTGGCGCATTGCTTGCGCAGTTCGAGCAGGCGCTCGGCCAGCTCACGCTGAGTCGCCCAGCGGGTTTCGATCTGCTCCAGTTCGGCGCTGGCCTGGCCCAGGCGAGTGGTCAGTTGTTCCAGCGCCTCGCTATCGATCTTTAGCCCGGCTTCCAGATCGCGGCCCAGGGCCTCGCTCTGCCGCTGGCCCTCGGCGATTTCCCCGCGCAAACGCTCCAGGGCCTCAGGCGCGGCGGCCAGGCTGATGCGCACCCGGGCGCAGGCGGTATCCAGCACGTCGACGGCCTTATCCGGCAGCTGGCGACCGGCCAGATAGCGCGCCGACAACTCGGCGGCGGCGACTACCGCGTCGTCGCGCAGATAGATGCCGTGGCTCTTCTCATATACCGGCGCGAGGCCGCGCAGGATGGTTACCGCCTCCGCGACTGTGGGCTCATGCAGTTGCACCGGCTGGAAGCGCCGGGCCAGGGCCGGGTCCTTCTCGAAGTACTTCTTGTATTCGCTCCAGGTGGTGGCGGCTATGGTGCGCAGCTCGCCGCGCGCCAACGCCGGCTTGAGCAGGTTGGCGGCATCACCGCTGCCGGCCTGGCCGCCGGCACCGATCAGGGTGTGGGCCTCGTCGATAAACAGGATGATCGGCTTGGGCGAGGCTTTGACTTCATCGATTACGCCCTGCAGGCGCCGCTCGAATTCGCCTTTGACGCTGGCCCCGGCTTGCAGCAGGCCGAGGTCCAGGCACAGCAGTTCGACGCCCTTGAGCACGGCCGGCACTTCGCCGCTGGCGATGCGCAGGGCCAGGCCCTCGACTATGGCGGTCTTACCGACGCCCGCTTCGCCGACCACTATCGGGTTGCTTTTGCGCCGCCGGGCGAGGATGTCGATCATCTGGCGGATCGCCGCGTCGCGGCACAACACCGGGTCGAGCTTGCCGTCGCGGGCCTGCTGGGTGAAGTTGTGGGTAAAGCGCGCCAGATTGGACTCACCGTTTGGCACGGCTTTGCCCGCCGCCTGCTGGGGCTGTTGGGCCATGGCGAATTCGCGCAGGCGCTCGGCGTTCAGCTTGGCCAACAGCGGCTGGTAGTGGCTGCCGGCGTAACGCATGGGGTTGCGCAGCAGGGCGAGGATCAGCGCGGCCTGGTCGACCTGGCTCTGGCCGAGTTCGAGGCTGGCCACCAGCAGGGCGTCTTGCAGCCATTGCACCAGCTCGGTGGCAAACACCGGGTTGCGCGATTCACTGTGTTCGCCGCGCGGTTGCAGGGCGCGGGCCAGCTCGCCGGCGTCCACCTCGGCATCCTGCAGGGCGCGGCTGAGCAGGCCTTCGGGGCGCTCGAGCAGGCCGAGCAGCAGGTCTTCCACCAGGATCTTGCTGCCGCCACGTACCACGCAGCGTTCGGCGGCTTTTTCCAAATCATGCTTGGTGGCGGCATCCAGGGCCTGGACCAGCTGTTGCAGATCGACGTTGATCATTTTCATCTTCCTTAATGAGCTTTACTGCCGAGGGTGACCACGCCGTCGGCGTTGTCACGCCCCAGCCAGGTGGTCCAGCCCAGCAGGCAGGGATTTTCCGCGCCGAGGCGCAATTCGCGTATTTCGTCCTGGCGCAGTTCCAGGCGGATGTCGTAGTCCAGCGGGTCGCGCAGGGTGAAGCGCACCAGGGCGCAGAGCGGCTGGTAGCCCGTGCCGATCGGCAGAAATTCGTGGAAGCGTGCCCAGTTCAGCTGGCGGATATGGATGCGGAACTTGCCGCCGCGGTCGCGCACGAACTCGCCGAGCACCAGGCTTTCGCCCAGCTGGCTGTTGGCCAGGCCGAGGCGGTTGCGCTGCTCACCGAGGATCTCCACCTGGCGCTCCAGGCATTGCTCGATATGCAGGTCGGCGTGCTTGAAGTAGTAACGCAGCACCGATTCGATCAGCGCCGCCGAGTGGGCGCGCAGGCTGAGCAGGCCGAGGTAGGGCAGCAGGCGTTTCCAGTTCAGCTCCGAGGCGGCGCGGATCTGCGCGCCACCGAGGCCGATCAGGGCGAACAGCTGCTCGGAAAAGGGGTCGACCGCGCCGCTCTGGAAGCGCGCGTGATAGCGGTATTTCTGCCAGGTGGGCAGCAGCAGGCGTTGCAGGCGGTTATTGAACAGGTCGAGAAAGGCCCGGGTCGGGTTGCCCTCAACACTGTCGCCCAGGGCCTGCTCGCCATAAAAAGCCGGCAGCGGCGAGCCGGCGCCGAACAGGCTGACCATATTGATGCGCATGCGGGCGCGCAGCTCGCCCTGCTCCTCGAAGAACTGCACGCGGTCGATATCGCTGCCGGGGAAACCCATGCTCGGGTTGGCCTGCAGCTCCAGGCGCAGATACAGCTCTTCCTCATCCAGCGTGGGATGGGCGAGCTGCAAGCGTTCCAGCACCAGTTGCACCGCCTGGAACAGGCTGTACTCGCGGATGCCCCGGCTAAGCCGGTTTAGAGCAGGGGCTGTTGCCCCATGCGCGGCGTCCATTGGTACACCTCTCCCTGTGTGCTCTGTACGCGCAGCTCGTGGTACGAGTTCAAGCTGGCATACAGGGCGAAAAATTCATTGAGCACCGTGGCGAAGAGAAACAGGTCGCCCTCGCCCACATAGCCCTCGGGGTTGATCGTCAGCTGGGTGCGCACTCCGCGCACCGGCAGGCCGCGGTGCAGGCGGTCGACGTGCTGGTGGCCGATGCTTTTCAGGCCGTCGAGCAGGCGCTTGCTGACCTTCTCCGCGTGCTGGTCGTAGTAGCGCGGCAGGTCGTAGGTCTCCAGGATCACCTTGAGCGCGTCGACGTTGGCCAGCGACAGGTAGTTCAGCGACATATTGCTGATCAGCTTCCACAGAAAGTCGCGGTGCAGCGGCGGCGCGTAGCTGGGCGTCACCGCGCTGATATTGCGGAAGGTGAGAAATTCCGGGGTGTCCTCGCTGGGCATGCAGATATCGCCGAGGCCCAGTTGGCGCGGCAGGTTCTGGTTGGTGCAGGTCAGCTCGATGGACAGCGTCTCGTGCTGATCGAGGTTGCGCAGGCCGAAACTCAGGTAGGTTTCCAGGCCGTCGCCGAGCAGCGAAGGTTGCTGGCGCACGCTGTAGTGCGGGCGCGCCAGGGGCACGTCGAAGCTGGCGTCGTGCTCGAAGGATTCGAACGGCACGTACTCCTCGTAACCCTTGCCTCCGGGCTTCCAGCCGGTGACGCGGTCCACCGAGAACACCCCGCAGTGCTGCGAGTCGAACTCGGCCGGCAGCAGCAGGTACTGGTCCTGCTTGCCGTCCAGGCGGATCGGGATGGCGTCGTGGGTGAACAGATTGACCACCGGGGTGCAATACAGCCGCACGTTGTCCAGGGTCGGGCGGATGCGCTGCACCCCGGCTTTCTGGATATCGAAACGCAGCTCCAGGCCATGGGCCTGCTTGAGCAGGTCCTCCGGCAGGCGTTTGAGCACGTCCAGGCCAGTCACATCGACGAAGAGGAACTTGTCCTGGAAGGCGAAATATTCCTGCAGGTAGCGGTAGCCGCGGAAGGTGTTGAGCGGATAGGGAATCAGCGCCTGGTCTTCGGCAAAGCCCACCGGCTGCACGCTGCTGCTGGGCAGCTGCAAGGCGGCGACAGGCTGGCCGTAGGTGTCCAGCAGCGGCTTGCCGGCGGCATCCAGCAGCACCAGCTGGATGCCGCCCAGATGGCGCAGCAGGCTCAGGTACAGCAGCTGGCTGATATAGCGCTCGCCGGCCAGGTGCAGGCGCAGTTGCTTGAGGTCGACTTCGCCCAGGTGACCATCGGCGCTCATCGCCAGGCGCAGGCTGAGCAGCGCGCCGTCGCCCTTGACCGAATAGTCCAGGCCATTCAGCGCCAGCGGCAGCACCTCAGTGGCGAAGCAGGTGCGGAAGCGGCAGGTCACGCCCTGGATAGGCTTGGACTCCACCGGCGTATTGCGCGGCACCGGCAGGGCCGGGCCCGGGCGCTTAAGCGGGTCGAACTGCAACATGCTGAAGGCCGGCAACGGGCGCATATAGTTCGGCCACAGCAGGTGCATCAGCGAATGGGTCAGCTCCGGCAACTCGTCATCGAGCTTCTGCCGCAGCCGTCCGGTAAGAAAGGCGAAACCTTCCAGCAGGCGCTCTACATCCGGGTCGCGCCCGCTCTGCCCACGAAACGGCGCCAACGCCGGGCTGCGCTCGGCAAAACGCTTGCCGAGTTGGCGCAGGGCGGTGAGTTCGCTCTGGTAGTAGTGGTTAAAAGACATTTCAGTGGTGCATCCCTGCCGTGGGGTCGTTGCATGGCCAATCACTGGCCGCTTGGATTTCTGCGTAGTCGTTGGGCATATGCTGTGGAATCAGCTTCAGATCCTTGAAGGCTGCTAAGGCGGGTGCCCAGTTACACCAATGCGGACTCATCCAGATGCAGCGGCGGGGCTTGTAGCCGGGTGCTTCGATGGACAGTACGGTGCTGCAGGCTGGGGCATCCGCCAGTAAGGCGAGCATGCGAAAGTCCGAGTGCGCGGCAAAAGCAAAACGGCCATTCGTATCGCTACGGGTTTTGTAGGTGCGCGATATATCGCTGCCGATTTCCAGCGTCAGTTGTGCACCGGTCACCGGCTTATCACTCTCGGCCGATAGCAGATTGCCCTCGATAAGCGGATTGACCGGCACCGAATGCGGGTAGATCACGCAGGCGCTTAATAACGAAGTAGCGCTAAGCAAGAAGGTGGCCTTTGTCATAAGAAATTGAGGTGCGTACATGACTAGCGGCCTACAAGTAAAGGGCAGAGATCGGGTGCATTTAAATGCCAGTATGAATCTCCGTATTTGACCTGTGCCTTTGTTTGAGCAAGCCGCTCAATAATCTCTGGCTTGTGAATTATCTTTGTTCCTATAGACCCTGTGATTGCCAGAGCATAGGACTCGCTTACGAATTTGCTAAGGTCTTGCCCATAGGAGCTATAGAGCAGCACTTCGATGGACTTATTTGGCGTTAACTCATAGTTGGTGCGAAATTTATCTAGATTGTGATTGTTAGAATAGTCTGTGACGGTAATGAGCAATGCATCTGCACAGGTGTTTTTGAAGATAACGTGAGTGCCATAAATTTCTTGATTGGTACAGCCATATAGACTGCAAAATAAAGCCAAAAATAAAATTCTATTAGTCATCGAAAGCCACTCGTGCAAGCCATATTAGCCCCAAGACATCTTCAGGCGCTGCCGAGGTTCGCTCCCATTTTGCTTGAGTTGGAACGGTTTTTACGTCGTCCGTAAAATAATGCATAAGATCGACTTCCCCAACTTTATGCAGATCATTTTTTGGTTGAGGGTTCTGCATTAATGTAGAAGTGTTTTTATGCTTCCAGGAATATGTGGGGATAGTGCCGCCGCCATACTCATTTAGGATAAGGTGGCCAAATTCATGTGCTGCGGTTTCCATGAACCATTCGTCAGCATCAATCCTTGCATACTGAATTGCACTATTCACGGGTAGGCTGGCGTAATACCTAAGGCGGTAGCCGAAGTTATGGTGGATATTCTTGAATACTGAAAAGCTTGTCGATCGACCACCCTCGGGAGTTAAGTTTTCAGTAAGCGGGAAGTTTTTTGCTTTTGGTTCGATATTTACTTGCGCTCTTACTGAAACCTTGTAAGCACCCCCGCTGCTTGCTACTGGGCTGCCGATTCCTTGATTGCGGCTGCCATCGCGCGACCAGTAATACTCGATACCTTTTTTGGCTAGGGCTTCCAGCTCTGTATAAGTCAAAGGTGTTAGAGCGGGACTCTTACCTTCTACTCCTCCATCTGAAAAGCTTGGCCGCACTGTAACTTCTACTGTGCCGGCATTGCGGTCGATTTTGCTGTCGACCCATTCCACTTCCTTGGCTTTATTCACCAGTTTCAGCTCAGAAATCTGCTTCTGGCTACCCTTGGAGGCCGTCAGGCGAACCATCAGCGCCGGGCTTTTCAGCACCTTGGTATCAAGAATTCCGGCCATGCTGTAGCCGTCCCACTGCCACAGATGTTCGCCTTCAGGCAGCAACACAGAGGTATCCGATTCGGCATAGAGCAGGGTGCTGCCGTCGAGAACCTCCAGGGTCAGACTGTCAGCGGCCTGCTTGCGATTGCGCACCAGAAAATCGATGGTTTCGCGGTTTTTCGTCGAGCCGCTGTTGAGTTCCTTGTAGCTGGGAATCTCAAGAGGAGTGAGGATTCGGTTTCCCCCGGATTTCAGTTGAATCCGGTAATCCAGTTCCTGCTTCTGCTCCGCCGCTTTGCTGTCTGGGCTTGTGGCTTCGATTACCGTTTCCGGAAGGATGACGGTTGCCTCAGGTGATATGGCAGAAGGCCCGCCACCGCCACCGCCACCGCCACCGCCACCGCCACCGCCACCGCCGGATGCGGTTTTCGGCGCAGCAACCGCGGCCACCGTCAGGGCGGCAACGGGGCTGACGGCCGCGCCGCCGCCACTGCTGCCGATCAGCACTGTGCCGGAGCCACTCACCACCACATTGCCGTGGTTGCCCAGCGTGCCTACGGTGGTCGCCGGCTTGCCGTTGATCAGCACGGTCGGGATCACGTTGCTGGCCAGTTTGCCGCCGCAGGCGGAGGCATCGCCCATGCGGGCGGCGGGCAGGCTGTCGAACAGCACGTCGGACGAGCCGGCGACTATCGGGTTGGTCGCGTGACCCGGAATCGGACAGGCGGTGGGGTCGCTGACGCGGGCGGCGGGTTTACCGGACATGGGCTCTCCTTAATTGACCTTGACCTGTCCGCTGCCATCCAGGCGCGCGGAGAAACTGACTTGGCGTCTAAAACCTTCGACCTGCAGCAGGCCTTCGATGGCGAAGGCCAGGCTTAGCGGGTCGTGGTCGCGGGGCAGGGAAATCACCCGCACCTCGCTTAAACGCGGCTCGTACGCTTCGATAAAGCGTTCGATGGCGATACGCGCCTGCTGCAGCGAATCGTGCAGCGACAGGCGCATATCGTTGAGATCGGGCAACCCGTAGTCGGGCAGCGTTTGCACGCTGCCCGCCCGGGTGCTGAGCATTTTCGCCAGATGGGCAGCCACCGAGGCCATGGCGGCGACCTCGCGGCTCCAGCCAGCACGTTGGCTGGCTTCACCGCCGAGGCGTTCGAATAGGCTGCCGTAGCTCACTGGCTGTTACTCCTTGTCCAGCTTGCCAACCAAGGACAGGGTGAAATCTGCACCCATATACTTGAAGTGCGGGCGCACGTTGAGGCTGACGCGGTACCAGCCCGGCTCACCATCGACGTCGCTGACGATCACCTGAGCGGCACGCAGCGGACGGCGGCTACGCACTTCGGAGCTGGGGTTCTCCTGGTCGGCGACGAACTGGCGGATCCACTTGTTGAGTTCCAGTTCGAGGTCGGTGCGCTCTTTCCACGCGCCGATTTGCTCGCGCTGCAGCACCTTCAGGTAGTGGGCCAGGCGGTTGATGATAAACATGTAGGGCAGCTGGGTGCCGAGCTTGTAGTTCAGCTCGGCGGTCTTGCCTTCTTCGCTGATGCCGAAGAATTTCGGCTTCTGCGCCGAGTTGGCGGAGAAGAACGCGGCGTTGTCGCTGCCCTTGCGCATGGTCAGGGCGATAAAGCCTTCTTCGGCCAGTTCGTATTCACGACGGTCCGAGACCAGCACTTCGGTGGGGATCTTGGTCTCGATCTCGCCCATGCTTTCGAAGTGGTGCAGCGGCAGGTCCTCCACCGCGCCACCGCTCTGCGGGCCGATGATGTTCGGGCACCAGCGGACTTTGGCGAAGCTGTCGGTGAGCTTGCTGGCGAAGGTGTAGGCGGTGTTGCCCCACAGGTAGTGCTCGTGACTGCCGGCGACGTTCTCTTTGTAGACGAAGGTCTTCACCGGGTTGTCTTCCGGGTCGTAGGGGTTGCGCAACAGGAAGCGCGGCACGGTCAGGCCGACGTAGCGGGCGTCTTCCTGCTCGCGGAAGCTCTGCCATTTGGCGAACTGCGGGCCTTCGAAGTGGTCTTTCAGGTCCTTCAGATCCGGCAGGCCGGTAAAGCTTTCCAGGCCGAAGAACTTCGGACCGGCGGCGGCGATAAACGGCGCGTGGGACATGCTGGCGACGCTGGCCACGTATTGCAGGGTCTTGACGTCCGGCGCGCTCGGGTCGAAGAAGTAGTTGGCGATCAGGGCGCCGACCGGCTGGCCACCGAACTGGCCGTATTCGGCGGTGTAGATGTGCTTGTACAGGCCGGACTGGGTGATTTCCGGGCTGTCTTCGAAGTCATCCAGCAGATCCTGCTTGGAGGCGTTGATGATCTCCAGCTTGATGTTTTCGCGGAAGTTGGTGCGGTCCACCAGCAGCTTGAGGCCGCGCCACGAGGATTCCAGGGCCTGGAACTCGGCGTTGTGGAGGATTTCGTCCATCTGCCGGCTGAGCTTGGCGTCGATCTCCGCGATCATGCGGTCGACCATGGCCTTCTTCACCGGCTCGTTTTCGTTCTGCGGCTTCAGCAACTCTTCGATAAAGGCCGACACGCCACGCTTGGCGATGTCATAGGCTTCGTCGTCCGGGGTCAGTTTGGTCTCGGCGATGATGCGGTCGAGAATGCCCAGTTCGGCGGCGCCGCGAGCGCTTTCCACTGCTGCACTAGTGCTCATGAATTAGCTTCCGTGTTAATTGAGATCAGGAGTAATTGAGATCAGGAGTCCAGCTTGGCTTGGGCAGCCAGGCCGAGTTCGCCGAGCACGCGGTCACGCGAGTCGTCGTCGGCGAGTACGCTTTCGATCGCCTTGCGGAAGGCCGGGGCGTTGCCCAGCGGGCCTTTCAGGGCAACCAGGGCGTCGCGCAGTTCCATCAGCTTCTTCAGCTCGGGCACTTGCTCGACCAGGTTGGCCGGGTTGAAATCCTTCATCGAGTGGATGCGCAGTTGCACGGCCAGTTCGTCGTCGGTCGCTTCGTCCTGCAGACGGTTGGGCACGCCGAAGGTCAGGTTGAGTTCCTGCTTGGCCAGCACTTCGTCGAAGCTGTTCTTGTCGATGCTGATCGGCTTGCGGTCTTCGATCTTGCGCTCGTCGGCGCGCTGGGTGAAATCGCCCAGCACCATCAGCTTAAGCGGCAGTTCGATCTCTTCCTGAGCGCCGCCGGTGGCGGGTTTGAAGGTGACGTTGATGCGTTCCTTGGGGGCTACCGAGCCTTCTTTGGCCATGGTCATTCTCCGTTGCGGTTATGGCCCGAGGGCCTAGTCCAGTACCACTTCAAGATCGAGGTGGCACAACCTGCGGTAGATCTCTTCCTGGTGTTCCCGTACGGCGTGGTTCTGCGGCAACAGCTCACAGCAGCTGTGCAGCATGCGCAGTACGTCCAGGGCGAGATCGGGTTCCCAGTCGCCGAGGCTCGAAGCCTGCAGCCACTGGTCAAGCGATTCGAGTTGGGTCTTGGCCAGGTCGTATTTCTTCGCGCCGTAGCACAGGCGCGCCAGGCACAGTTGCCAGAAGAAGCGTTCGCGGCCGCCGCGAGCCTTGGCCAGACCCAGTTTGAGTTGCTGCACGGCCGACTTGAGGCCGTCCTTGCGCAGCTTGGGCAGGGTTTCCTGCAGGGCGATTTCCCAGGCCGGCTGGCTGCCGCCCTCGTTGGCCACTGGCGCGCTTTCGCTGCTGGGCGCCTGCAGGTGCGGCATCACATGGGAGCTGAGCCAGGCGCGAGTCTGCGCATCGGCGAAGGCGTTGCCGTCGTGGTAGCGCAGCTCTTCCAGGCCACTCATGCGCTGCATAAATAAGGCCAGCTGGATTTCCACTTCGCGCATCGCCTGTTCGGCGGCCAAGCCTTGCAGGCATTGCCAGACCAAGTGCTGGCCGTCGAGCCAGAACGGCGCGCGGGCGATGCTGGCTTCCAGGTCGACCAGCAGGTCGGCGTACTGGCCTTGCTGGTAGCGCTCCTGGTAGCTGGCCAGCTTGTCGACCGGCAGGCCGCGCAGGGCGGTGATCTGTTCGGGGTTGCGTTCCGGCAGGCTGTCGATCGGCAGCCACAGCAGGGTGCGGGCCAGGCGCAGGGCGCGCAGGTCGCTGGCCTTCTGTTTGAGCCAGTAGGCGCACAGCGGGCGGGCCTGGTCTTGCAGGCTGCGCAGGCTCTTGTGCGCTTCTTTTTCGCTTTCGATGGGCGCGCCTGGGGTCAGCATCTGGCTGGCCGCTTGCTTGACCTGGGCGATGGCGGCGCCCACCGAGCCGGGCTCCGGTTGGCCCTGACTGGCGCGTTTGACCAGTTCGTCGAGGCGTCGGCACAGCGGCAGCAGCAGCGGCGCCTCTTCCCCCAGATGCTCGGCCAGGCAAGCTTCCAGAGCGCGCAGTTGTTCGGCCAGGCTGCGGAACAGCGCCAATTGCTCGCCAATCGGCACATGCTCGGCCAGCGCCTGCTCCAGGCGCGGGATCAGCCAGCTGATGGCAGCGGCCCGGGTGCGCGCCTTGCGCGGGTGCAGTTCGTCCCAGTGATTGAGGCAGAGGTAGTGCAGCAGGCTGAAACCGGCTTGCAGGCCGGCGAAGGATTCGCGCTGGTACAGGCCCCAGATCAGCCAGGCGGCGACGCGCAGATCCTTGGAGTGGGCGCTGAGCAGGATCTCGCTGTTTTCGCGGACCTTCTGCCAGTCGATGGCGCTGGTTTCATGCAGGGCGCTAGCCTTGCCCAGCTCGGTTTCGAGTACTTCGTATTCGCTGGAATAACGCACGTCAGTGCCGGCAAAGTTCCCTTCATTAATAGGAAGTTTGGCCAGCTCTAAATAATGAGCTGTGAGTTTGTTTGAATAGGTCATTCCATGACTCTGTAGTGGTGCAGGCAACTTAGCGGCGATCGCTTTATCCATTGATCAGTCGCTGGTACGTCATTCGAGTGCGCAACTTTTTGCGCACCTGGATGAGCAACAAGTTGCGCAGGTCCCTCGTGAGGTGGGCATCCTAGCCCCATGGGGCGGGGCCGACAACCGCTTAAAGTGTGAAGTCTGTAACAGGGATGGATATTGCTTGGTTAATTAATGGAACTATGGTGCCTATTAAGTGTGTGAACTAATAAGCAAGTGGATAAGTTTGCGCTGGCTGTAAGCAATGCGGCTGCCTAGTTGTAGGCAATAACTTACTGGCAAAGTAGTGGCGCATCACAAAAGTTAGGATGCCAGCATTCTTTTATGTGAACGGCGCCTGGGTTTTGTCTGGCTAAGTTATGCAACGCGAGGCGCTGTGCTGGCGCGCCCAGCCGGGCGCGCAAGGTAGGCAGGATGTAGCCCGGATGCAATCCGGGAGTGGAGGTACAGGCGGTCGATTTCCCCGGATTTTATCCGGGCTACAAAAATGCCGTTCACTTGCCTTAAGTGAACGGCATTACGGGGCAATCCTCGTCAGTCCAGCAGAGGTTCTGTCCATAGGCTTAGGCTGAGCCGGTGCTGTTCGCCTGGGGGCAGAACCAGGCTGTCATTCAGCGGGTTTGTCAGTGCTGGCTGTTCAAGCAGATAGAGGCTCCGTCCATAGGCTTAGGTTGAGTCGATGTTGCTCGCCCGGAGGCAGAACCAGAATGTCATTCAGCACCTTGGCGTGTTCGACGCACAACATGCCTTGCCAGGCGTCGTCGGCGAATTGCGACAGGCGTTTGGCCTTGTCGATCCAGGGGTTCCATAGCACCGCCGAGCCCGAGCCGCTGCTGTGCAGCTGGATGCGCCGCTGCCAGGCCGGGTCGCGGATGCTCAGTTGCGCCGGGGTGTCCAGGTAGATGCGGTCGGTCTCGCCGGCAAAACGCAGGGCGCCGCTCTGCTGGTGTTGCTGCCAGTCTTCCAGGGTGTCGATATAGCGGCAGCCGTGCAGGCCTTCGACCTCGACCTGGCGAATATCGCCGACCGCGAAGTAAGTGTGCAGTGCCTGGCTGATCGCCAGGGGCGTGTCGCCCAGGTTGCGGTTGCTGAGCTCCAGGTGCAGGCGATCATCCAGGCGGATGCTGAGTTGCAGCTCGGCGGCATGCGGCCAGGTCGGCAGCAGCTGTTCGCGGCTGTTGAAGCCGAAGCTAAGGCTGACCCCGGAGTCCTGATTGTCGATGCCGAGCAGTTGCCAATCGCGGTCGCGCACCAGGCCGTGGGCCGGCACCAGGCTGCCGCCCTGATACAGTTCCTGCACCGCCTGCGGGTTGCGCCGCAGGTCGCCGAACCAGGGCCAGCAAATCGGTACGCCGCCACGCACGCCCTGGCCTTGCTTGAATTCGGCCTGCTCGCTGAGCCAGATCAATGGCCGCTCGCCATCGCGCTGGTAACTGAGGATCTGCGCCCCCTGCTGGGCCACCAACAGTTCGGCCTCGGCAGTGCGCACGCGCCAGCAGGCCAACTCGTTGAATTCCACCCGCTCGACCTGTGGCCGTTGTTCGGCTGCGTTCATTGCTGCGCTCCTCTAACTGCACCTTAGGCAAAGTGTGAACCGCAGTCCCGGCAAAGGCCAGGTGTTGCTGGTTGATTCACTGACCTGGCGCATTGTTGTGGGGTTCCCGCTGTCCTAGGCTGAAAGCGGGTTAAGGAGAGATTGATGCGCAAATTATGGCTAGCGCTGCCGCTGCTGTTGGGTCTGGCGGCGGGGCTGTGGTGGTGGAGTCGGCCGCCGCCCTTACCGGTACGCCTGGTCGCGGTGGAACGCGGCGCGGTGGAGACCTTGGTGGCCAATACCCGCGCCGGTACGCTCAAGGCCTGCCGCCGCACTCAGCTGTCCTTCAACCTGGGCGGGCGGGTCGGCGAGCGCCTGGTGGAGGAAGGCCAGCGGGTGGCGGCCGGCGAGGTTTTGATGCGCCTGCGCCAGGACGAATTGCAGGCGCGCCTGCGCGAGGTCGAGGAGCACTTGCAGGGCCTGAGCAATCAGCGCGAGCAGCGCTGCCTGCAGGCCGAACTGGAGCAGCGCGATCATAGGCGGTTGGCGCGTCTGCGCGAACGCCAGCTGGTGGCCGAGGACAGGGTGGACCAGAGCGCCACCCGCGCGCGCCTGTCCGCCCTGGCCTGCAAGGGGGCGGCGGTGGCCATCCGCGAGACCGAAGCCAATCTGACCCTGCAGCGGGCGCTGCTGGATCAAGCCACCCTGCGCGCACCCTTCGCCGGCATAGTGGCCGAGATCAACGGTGAGGTCGGCGAGTTCGTCACTCCCTCGCCGCCGGGTATCCCCACCCCGCCGGCGGTGGACCTGATCGACGACAGCTGCCTGTATGTCGAGGCGCCCATCGATGAGGTGGATGCCGCCCGGGTCAAGCCGGGCATGCCGGTGCGCATCAGCCTGGACGCCTTTCGCGGCACGCAATACGCCGGCACGGTCAGCCGCATCGCGCCGTTTGTGCGCGACCTCGAACGCCAGGCGCGCACCGTCGATGTCGAGGTGCGCTTCACCCCGGTGCCGGCCGATCTGGTGCTGTTGACCGGCTACAGCGCCGACGTGGAAATCCTCCTGGAGCAGCGCCCCGAGACCCTGCGCATCCCCACCGAAGCGCTGCTGGAAGGCGGCCGGGTGCTGCGCTATGACCCGGCGGCCGGGGTACTGCGCGAGGTCAGGCTGAAGCTCGGCCTGGCCAACTGGCGCTGGAGCGAGGTGCTCGAAGGCCTGAGCGTGGGCGAGCGGATTCTCGCCAGCCTGGAGCAGGACGGCCTGGGCGATGGCGTGGCGGTGCTGCCTACGGACGCGGCCGCGCCATGATCCGCCTGAGCGCGGTGAGCCGCTGCTTCGTGCTCGGCGACCAGCAGATCAAGGGCCTGGATGCGGTGGACCTGCAGGTCAGCCCCGGCGAATACCTGGCGGTGATGGGCCCGTCCGGCTCGGGCAA